>JBGTBC010000045.1:0-58242 GCA_041749555.1 Pyrinomonadaceae bacterium
AATTCACAGTTCTCGGCAGCGGTTCGACCGGTAACGCCGCCGTCGAGGCTTCCAGCGGATATACCGGCAAAATGGTTATGGGTTCCTTTATGTTTCACCATAAACGTATAATCGAAGAATGAAGATCAAAGTAATAGTTCACGAGGCGGAAGAAGGTGGCTTTTGGGCCGAGGTCCCGGCAATACCGGGCTGTGCCACACAGGGGGAAACCTTCGAGGAACTGCTTAGCAATCTTTACGAGGCCATCGAGGGGTGTCTTTCACATCCGAATAGCTAAAGCATGAAATTCACAGTTCTCGGCAGCGGTTCGACCGGTAACGCCGTACTTATATCCAGCGAAGAAACGAACGTTCTTATTGACGCGGGCCTCAGCGCGCGTGAGATATTGCGGCGGCTCGGTGAGGTGGGCGTATCCAGTGATGATCTGGACGGCATCGTCATCACCCACGAACACAGCGACCACGCCGGCGGCCTTAGGGTCTTGCTCAATGCGGTGGATTGCCCGGTGTTTATCTCGAAATGTACCGAAGATGCCTTTTACGACACGCGGGCCGGCGGGCAGAATGGTGACAGTGAATCTTCGAAACGCCAGGCCGCGTTAAAAGAAAAGGTGGTCGAGATCGTTTCTGACGAGGAGTTTCGAATCGGAGATATCGATTTCGAGCCTTTCTGCGTACCGCACGATGCGGCGGATAATTTTGGTTTTGTGGCAAAAGAGGCCGGTGTTCGGGTCGCCACGCTGATGGATTTTGGCCATATCAGCGAGCTTATCAAGGAAAAGCTCAAGGGCTGTGACGCTATCGTTGTCGAATCGAACCACAGCCGCGATATGCTCCGTGCGTGCCCAGTCTATACGTGGGAGCTAAAGCAGCGGATAATGTCACGCACCGGACATCTGTCTAACGAAGACCTGTCGGATTGGCTGATGAATGATTTTGACGGATGTGCCCGGTTTATCGTGCTCGCTCACCTATCGCAGCGTGCAAACGAACCGCACCTCGCAAGGATCACCGCCGAATCGGCCTTAGCAATGCGGCCTCCATTGTTCCGGGCCGAAACGGCCGTTTCGCTCTCGAATTATAAAGAACCCACTCAGTGGTTCACGTTCTGATCTTTGACAACTTAATTTTGGGTGGCTCCGGTGTTTTTTTAACACAGAGGGCACAGAGCAAGACCACAGAGGACACAAAGTAAGATGTTGGATCTTAATCTTTGTGCCCTCTGTGTCTTAAACTCCGTGTTCTCTGTGTTGAGATCTAATCTTAAGCTTATCGTTTATTCCCCGCGACACCTGAATTCTCAGATCGCTTGATCAGTCTTTCCATTTTCTGTTCGACGGGCTGAGCCGCCCGGCTGTAATTGGACATCACGATCGCTGTCCAGCCTGAACCGAGAAACATCCTCAGGTTCGAATTGATTCCCGGGAAGCCCCCACCGTGTCCGGCGGTTTGTGCATCGGCGTCGACTCCGAAACCGTATCCATATTCGGGAGACTTTAGTTCCGGCTTAGGCGTGGTGATCACCTTGACCATCGCGGGGCTGAGCAGCTTGCCCGATCGCAATGCCTGGTCAAACTTCAATAGGTCCTCGACCGTCGAGTAGCCACCGCCCTGCGGCCCGCCGCGCATGACGTGCATGAAAATGTTGTTGCCCCAGGCGATGCCATTGTCGGTATATTGTTTGTCATAACCGACGGCGAGATTGGCATTTACCCTGTCCAGCTCGTAGCAATCGGTATTCGTCATCCCGGCGGGCTTGTAGATGTTATCGCGTACGTAATCAAAATACGTCTGGCCGCTGACGATCTCGATCACCTTGCCGAGCACGAGCATTCCGGTATTGCTGTACTGCCACTTTGTTCCCGGTTCAAAAAGCAGCTTTTCGTCCTGCTTTGCCAGGGCCATCATATCGTCAACGGTTCGCAGGTTTGCCCGCGATATATCCTGATAACGCCGTGTAAAATAACCGCCAAGCCCGCCCGTATGCGTGAGCAAATGCTTGATCTGGATCTTCTTTGCGGATTCGGCATCGGGAAAATCGGGGAGGAATTTTGACAGCGGATCATCAAACGACATCTTGCCCTTCTCGACAAGCTGGGCGATCGCCACGCCGGTGAACATCTTATTCATCGAACCAAGGTTGAATTTGGTATCGAGCTTGTTCGGCACGTTGAAGTCCTTATTCGCCATACCGTAAGCACCCGTAAATACAGGCTTGCCGTCTTTCGCGAGCAGGACAGTTCCGGAAAAGACATCGGCATCCACCAGCTTTTTCATCAGGACGTCCATTTCGCGAGCGATCTCCTTATTATTGAGTACTTTGTTATTGGTCGCGGGCGGCTTGGGCTCTCTCAATCCGATGCCGCTTATCTTATTTGGTGCTTTTTCCTCAACCGCGACATAAACCGCGTCCCATTCGCCCGTGAGCTTGTTTTTCACGAGTAATGTGGCCGAATTGGGCTTTAGGTCTTGTACGCCGCCTATTTCAAATCCCCGAGACGTATCGTATACGGACATGAAGAAGCCAAAATGCCGGCTCATTGGCATCTTTAGCATCTCCTCGCTGAAATTTGCCTCGACAAATTTCTGCACTTCGCCGCGGTTTCCTGACGACATGGCACCGACGAGATCTCGTGCCCGTTTCTCGGCAATGCTCTGTTCTCCAGACTGGGCCGCGGCTGAGAACGACAGCGAGAAGGCGGTAATCATGCCAGCCATTGCATAAGTAAGTATTTTCCTGAACATTTTTATTTCCTCCAGCCAAAATTCGATACTGACCAGATTACGATTCTGGTCAGCAATTAGTTTCAAAAGACTTCGAAATTTACGCTAAACGCAGACACTCGTAGGTTGTCAGTGGATCTTAGGCGGCAGGTTGCAAGAAAAGTTCCGTTTGCATCGGATGCTCGGTCGAACCGGGAATATCTTCCCTAACGCCGTGAAAGGTCATTCGGTGGATCGGGCACGGGCCGTGCTCACGAAGGGCAGCGAGGTGGACGGTTGCTCCGTAACCTTTATGACCGTTGAAACCATAATGCGGGAACTCGGTATGGTAGTCGGTCATCAGGGCGTCGCGATAGACCTTTGCCAGAACGGATGCGGCGGCGATCGAAGCAGAGATAGAATCGCCGCGAATGATCGGCATCTGCGGCAGATCGATCTCCTTTAGCCGCACCGCATCGATCAGCAAATAATCCGTACCGCAGGCGAGGCCCTGGATCGCCAACCGCATCGCTTTTTTGGTAGCTTCAAGGATGTTGATCTCGTCGATCTCGTCAGCCTCGACCTGGCCGATCGCATAGGCGACGCAGACGTTCTTTAGTTTTTCGGCGATCTCTTCGCGAAGTCTGGGAGTGAGCTTTTTTGAATCGTTCAGGCCCTTCGGCAGGCGCCGGGCGGGATCGAGGATGCAGGCAGCAGCTACGACCGGCCCGGCGAGGCAGCCGCGGCCCACCTCGTCAACACCGGCGATCAGCTGAAAACCCTCGGAGCGAGCCTGTTTCTCGAAATGAAGTCCGGGCTTCTTTATCCTCGCGCCGGGAAACAGCGAAACGCGGCCGGCCGAATCATCATTTTTTGATCCGGGCCGCTCCGCGTTTGGCACAAGTAGTAGGTCTCCTAAACTGATTTCTTCTTCGCTCTGGTGTCGCGTTCCTTGATACGGGCCGCCTTACCGCGAAGTTCACGCAGGTAGTATAGCTTGGCTCGCCGCACCTTACCACGTCGGATCACATCGATGTGATCGATAACCGTAGCATGCAGCGGGAAGATACGCTCGACGCCGACGCCGAAGCTGACCTTCCGGACGGTCACGGTCTCGCGAACGCCGCCATGCTTTCGAGCGATGCATATGCCTTCGAAGGCCTGTAGGCGTTCCTTGTTTCCTTCCTTGATACGGACGTGCACGCGTAGCGTGTCACCCGGCTGAAAGGCAGGTGTGCCTTCCTTCATTTGGGTTTGTTCAACTGAATCCAGTCTGTTCATTTTATTTTCGGCCAGAGGTCAATAAAGCTGAATCGCACTTTATTCACGTTCACCATTTTCTCCTGTTAAAAGATCCTTTCTATAAAGCTTTGTCTTCTCAAGCGCCTTTTCGTGACGCCATTTTTCTATCTCGGCGTGATTGCCGTTCAATAAAACTTCGGGAACGGCCATTCCCCTGAATTCCGCCGGCCTCGTGTAATGCGGACAATCGAGCAGCCCATTCGAGAACGAATCGTTATCCGCCGACGTATCGCTGCCAAGGGCATTTGGCAGCAGCCTGACGATGCTGTCGGCCAAAACGATCGCCGCCGGTTCACCGCCGGAGAGAACGTAGTCGCCGATCGATATCTCGTCAGTCACGAGAGCATCGTTGACCCTCTCATCAACGCCCTCATACCTGCCGCAGATAAGCACCAGGTGCTTTGCATCGGCGGCAAACGCCCTGGCGTCTGATTGCTCGAAGGGCTTGCCCTGCGGAGAAAGCAGCACAACGCGGGTTCCTTCCGGATACTCTTCCCGCACGCTCGTGCCTGTCAAATTTTCAATCGCGGCGAATAATGGCTCCGGCTTCAAGACCATCCCGTCGCCGCCTCCAAAGGGCCGGTCATCGACCATCTTATGCTTATCAAAAGCATAGTCGCGAATGTCGTGGACGTTGATCTCGACTATTCCTGCGAGCTTTGCCCGGCGAATAATACCAAATTCAAAGACCTGGCCGAAAAACTCGGGGAAAATTGTCAGAACGTCTATTTTCAAAATTCGAGCAATCCTGCCGGCGGATCGATCTTTATCCGCTTATTCTCAATGTCGACCACTACACAGATCGATTCGGCGAAGGGTATCAGATATTCTTTGGTTTCACCGGCAACCACAAGCAATTCGGTTCCGCCCGTCCGCATAAGCTCGCGAACCTCGCCGATCGTTTGGCCCGCGGAATCCTCCACAACGCAGCCTTCGAGCTGCCAGTCAAAGTATTCGCCGGTTTCCAGCTCAACAGCTTCGGATTCCGGAACGCATATCTCGAAGCCTCTGAGTTCCTCGCCGCGTTCGATCGTGTCATAGCCTTCGAATTTCAAGATGACACGGCCGCTTTGGAACCAGAATTTTTCAATCGTCAATTCCAGTCGGTCGCCCCCTGGCGAAAGAGCCGCGACCGTCTCAAGGACCCCGAACCGATCAGGAAAATCCGTTAAGAGATCCGCAACGACCTCGCCCTTCAGGCCGCGTGTTCGAACGATCTTTGCGATTGCTACAAGCTCGTCCATCTTCAACTCTGCTCGACCGTTCAATCTTCGACCAGATCAAGATGAAAGCGTTTGCCGTGCTTCTGCCCCGCCACGAAAAGAGTGCTTCGGATCGCTTTAACGGTACGCCCCTCGCGGCCAATGACCCGGCCCATATCGTTTTCGGCAACCCGAACCTCGATGCGCACGGTCTTACCGTCGGCATTTTCCGAAACCTCGACAGCATCGGGCTCGCCAACAAGCGATTTAATGATCCTTTCGACAGCTTCTTTCATAAGTTCTGAGTCCAGCCTTTAGGCTGCACACTGCCGGTCCAACACCAACGGCAATTTACCCCGGCGTGCTAGTCGGCTGCTGCAGCTTCGGCCGGATTATTCTTGATCAGGCTCTTCACCGTTTCTGTCGGCTGGGCACCCACGCCGATCCAATACTGGATGCGTTCATGTTCGAGTTTTACCTCGGCCGGATCGACCATCGGGTCATATGTGCCGACATTTTCTAAATATTTGCCGTCGCGTTTTGACCGTTTTTCCTTTACCACGAGGCGATAAAAAGGTTTCCCCTTTGCGCCCATTCTCATTAAGCTGATTGCTAACATAATATTCTTAGTTTTGAACTCTTAGTTTTGAGTCCCGCCTTTAGGCGGCCCTTTGCCTGGGCGGAAAGCCGCCTAAAGGCAGGACTCAAAACCGTTATCTCCGTTTCTTGTGTCTTTTCTTCTTCCTTATACTCCGCGACATCGAATCGTTCGCGTCTCCGTCTGTATCCGCGAGGCCCATATCGCCGCCGCCGAGCAACCCGCCAAGTCCGCCGGCAAGGCCGCCCATCATTTTCTTGCCCAAACCGCCGAATAGGCCGCCGCGGTTCATCTGGGCCATCATTTTCTTCATCTGCTCATACTGGCGCAGCAGTTGATTTACCTCGCTGATCGACGAGCCTGAACCATTTGCGATCCGCGTCTTCCGACTCG
This sequence comes from Pyrinomonadaceae bacterium, assembly GCA_041749555.1. GTDB lineage: Bacteria > Acidobacteriota > Blastocatellia > Pyrinomonadales > Pyrinomonadaceae > OLB17. Next base: position 6,198 of record JBGTBC010000045.1, read on the forward strand.
CATCGATTACTTTGTGGTCACGGCGTTCCTGCCGTGTCATCGAATCGATGATCGCCTCGGTCCGCTTTAGCTGGTGATCGACCACTTCCGACTGTTCATCTGAGATCTTCATGCCGCCCGTCATTTGCTCGGGCAGCATCTTCATTATCTTGGACATCGAACCGAGCTTCTTGAATTGGCCAAGCTGACTGCGAAAATCCTCGAGCGTAAACTGATTACGCGTCATTTTCGCGAGCTGTTCCTTGGCTTCGTCCTCGCTGATCTTGCCCTGCACCTCTTCGATAAGGGTCAGGACATCGCCCATTCCGAGAATTCGCTGGGCAATACGATCTGGATAGAAAGGCTCGATCGCGTCGTATTTTTCGCCAACGCCGACAAACTTCACCGGCTGGCCGATAACCTGTCTGATCGAAAGGGCAGCACCGCCGCGAGCGTCGCCATCCATTTTGGTCAATACAACGCCCGTGATGCCGATGCGTTCGTGAAAAACCTCGGCCGATCGGACAGCATCCTGGCCTGTCATCGCATCCGCCACAAAAAGCACTTCGATCGGCTTGGTCTCCGCCTTGATCCGCTCAAGTTCGACCATCAGGTCATCGTCTATATGCAGACGCCCGGCCGTATCGACCATTAGCGTGTCAAACCCAAATTCGCTGGCGTGCTTTATCGCTCCTCGAACGATCGTCAAAGGGTCGTTGCTCTCTTTACCCTCGTAAACAGCTACGTTTACAGCATTGGCGACGACCTTGAGCTGTTCGCGGGCCGCCGGTCGGTAAACGTCGGTCGAAACCAGAAGAGGCTTGCGTTCCTGATTGTCAGCAAGCCACTTGGAGATCTTGCCGGTCGAGGTCGTTTTGCCCGAACCCTGAAGGCCAACGATCATCACGACATTCGGCGTTTGTTTTGTAAATACCAGCCGCGACGATGTGCCGCCCATCAGTTCGCTTAGTTCGTCATAGACGATCTTTACGACCTGTTCGTGAGGTTTAAGGTCCTGCCAAACCTCTTGCCCTTCGGCCTTTACGCGAACCGCGTCGACAAAATCCTTGGCGACCTTATAATTTACATCCGCCTCAAGCAACGCCATCCGGATCTCGCGAAGAGCCGCATCTACATGCTCAGGGGTCAACTTCCCCTGGCGACGCAGATTCTTTAGCGATTTCTTAAGTTTATCGGATAGCGATTCGAACATATAGATACACTTCGGCCACAATAGTCGAAACTATAAATACTATTATTTACGCTAGTTTGTGTCAAGAATGCGCGTTGGTGGTTAATTCTCTTACTTCGCTTAAGTATGACACCTGACCGAACATTGGTTAATAGATTGTTATCGTTGGCGCTGAATCTATGCTAACGCCCCTGGCGGGCATTTTAAGCTTGAGAAGATAGGAGATGACTATGAAAACTATATTAATGACAGGCACGGCCACAGTTTTGCTTGCAGCCCTGCTGACCGCATGCGGCGATACAGGAAATACAAACGCTCGATCTAATAATGGTGTCACCAACCTTGGTGCCAATAACGCCAACGTCGGCGCCATCGTTGTTAACAGCAATACCAACACAACCACCAATCGTTGGACCAATACCAACAGCGTCACGCGTGAGCAATACGACCGGGAACGGGCCGAATACGAACGTGACCGAGGCTCGAGCACTATCGGCACCGGAGCAAACGACAGCTGGTTATGGTTCAAAACACGTGCAGCTTTGATGACAACGGATGACCTTCGCGAATCGACGATCAATGTTGATGTCGAGAACGCCGTGATCACGCTCAAAGGCTCTGTGGCGACGGCAGCTCAAAAGACGAAGGCTGAACAGGTCGCCAGTGGTATCGAAGGCAAGAGCAAAGTGGTCAATCAGCTAACCGTCGCTCCCAATGACTCAATGACCAATATGTCATCGAACGGCAACAGATCGAACACCAATCGATAAAAAACCATCGAAGGCGGATGCCCCACACGTCCGCCTTTCGATTGATTTAGACACCGCTATATTTGTTCGATTAATCCTTTCTTTCGGATATAGAAGAACGGGGCCGCGGGATTGGTATCCGCCCGTTCGCTGTCAATAAACATCCCGCTTCTCTTGAGCTCGCGTTTTAGCATCCATCTTGTCTGAAACGTCTCGTTCAGTATTCTTGTCATCGGCTGTCGCCCAGAGAGATGATATAAAGTGCCGGTCGTCAGCACCCTGCCGCAATGTATCATAGAAAGCAAATTGACCCCGAACAGTCCCTGGCTCAGCTTCTGCAGGTAATACCTAACGTGATGGATCTTTAAGAGAAACAACCCGCCGGGCCGCAGCACTCGCTCCACTTCCGCTAAAGCACGAGGGTTATGAGTATATGGCAAGGCCAGGCCGCAATTGACCAGATCGAATGTCTCCGATTCAAAAGGCAAAGCTTCGGCACGCGCATTCATAAAGGCGACCTTAGCCTCGGGCACATTCTCAGCGTAGAATTCGCGGCCCATTCGGAGGCCATAGTTCGATATATCGATGCCAACGCCGAACGCTCCCTTCTTTACCGCCAAGGGATATAATGCCTGCCCGATTCCGCAGCCTATATCCAAAACGCGTTCGACTTTGAGATCGCCGATCTCATCGACGATCGCGGCATCTCTTGCGTCATCCGCAATATCGCGGATAAGATTTTGCAGCGTGGTTTCGTAATACTGTTCGTCGTCGGCCATATATAAATCGCTCTCAGGAACGATAAAGTATCAACCGGCCGCCTTCTCCAGCGTTCTTGCTATCGCCATAAAAACACTTTCCTGAGAAACGCTCAGGATACACCTCGGTTCGCCGAATTCCCTACACTCGTAACCTGCACAGGGCTGACAATGAAACTCCTGATACACGATCTCATTGGGCGAATCGGTCCATGGACCCCAGTGGCTGCGATTAGACGAACCGAATACAACCACGACAGGAGTTTTTACGGCGGCTGCAATATGCGCTATGCCGGAATCATTGCCGACAAAGAGCTTTGCCCGGGCGGCGAGAGCCGTGATCTCAGGCAGTGACAGATCGTCAAAAATGGTCACCGGTACTTTTGATTGCGCGGCCAGGTTATCGAGCACACCAGATTCACTTTTTGAGGCGACAGCGACCGTTTGCAGGCCGTAGTTCGCAAGATATTCCGCAACACGTGCGTAATTTTCCGTTGGCCACTGTTTGGTCATAAAGGCTGAAGAGGGATGGATCAGGACGAGATCTTTTTTGGAGGCGTAACCCAATCGCTCATCGATCTTCAGGGAGGCATTCCGGGTTACCGCGAGGTGCGTCTTAGGCTGGTCTTCGACGGGAACGCCCGCAAAACCGAGTAACGCGAGTTGCTGTTCGGCCGAGTGCGTATTGTCACGGCCCCAAAAATCAGCAGACGACGATAGTAAATGGGTGTAAAGAAAGGAATACTGATAGTTTGAGTACCCGACGCGATGTCTGGCGCCTGTGGCCCTCGAAAGAAAAGTCGAGGTCGAACCGCCGTGCAGATTAAAGACGACATCATAACGCCGCTGACGAAGCCGCCGAGCAGCGACCAGCCGCTCGCCGGTTCCTTTACCGACCGGAACGACCGTGACGCCCTCAAACCCGTCAAGCAACGGCGCGACCCAGTCTTCAAGCAAAATGTCGATCTGAGCGTGTGGAAGAAACTGCCTGAGAGCGGTGAGCGAGGGCGTTGCGAGAACGGTATCACCGATCGAACGCAGCCGAACGACGAGAACACGGTCAACCTTCTGCCAGTCAATGCTCATTTCAAACAACGGTAATTGTCCACTGTCCGTTGTCCAATGTCCATTGGTTAGCTCTCGACTGTGGCTTCATCTACCAACATCACCGGGATCTCGTCGCGGATAGGATAAACGAGCCGGCATTCGGCATTCTGACACGTGAGCTTGGTCTGTTCTTCGTTGATCTTGACCTCCGTCTTACACTTTGGGCAGCGAAGGATCTCTAAAAGTTCGGGGCTTATCGCCATAACGAATTTCTCCTGGACTGCGAAGATTCTATCGCATCGCCATAGTGAGTACCAAGACACAATAGAAAAGGGCGAAGAATGCTCCTCGCCCTTAAAGAGCTTCAAATAGTCTCTGGTCAAATGCCGATCGAATGACTAAGCTGATTCCTCTGTCTTAGTACCGCATTCGGGGCAAAACTTTGCTCCGGCCGCCAGCTCAAACTGGCAGCTAGAGCATTTGGCCTTTTCCTGCGAAGAACCGCATTCTGAGCAGAATTTAGCGCCCTCGCGCAGTTCCGCACCACATTTAACGCAAGGGACCTTCGCAACCTGCATTTTACCGCCGCAATCAGAACAAAACTTGACTCCGACCGCATTCTGCGTACCGCAGCTCGGGCACGGTACATTAGACGCCGCCCCGGTCCCGCCGGCTCCGCTTGCCTGCTGGCCAAAGGCGCTGGCCATCTGTCCGCCAACCGCAAAACCGGCACCAAGTCCGGCTCCCAGGCCCGCTCCACCGCCTTCGTTCTGTGCTGCATCGCGTAGAGCATCTGCCGCCTGAAACTGCATATATTTCTGAGCATCGCCTAGGGCTCCCATCGATGCACGCTTGTCCATCGCTGCCTCGACTTCCGGCGGCAGGCTGACATTCTCGACGTAAAACTTTGTCACCTCTAGGCCCCAGCCCTTGAAATCTTCATTGATCTTGGCTCTGATGGCTTCGCCAAGTTCTTTGTACTGAGCCGCGAGGTCAAGGGCAGGTATTTTCAGTTCGCCGAGTGCATCGGAAAACTCAGTAACGATCGAGCGTTTGAGCTGGCCGTCAATGTCTTCGGTCTGGAAATGAGCGTTTGTTCCGGCGATCTCCCGAATGAATCCAGCCGGATCTGCCACACGCAGGCTGTATGCTCCAAATGCCCGAAGCCGGACAATACCGAAATCATCGTCACGCAGCATTACGGGGTTAGACGTGCCCCATTTCATGTCCGTAAATTGTTTGGTATTGACGAAATAGACCTCTGATTTGAAAGGAGAGTTAAAACCATACTTCCAGGCTCCCAACTTCGTCAGGATCGGGGTATTACCGCCGTCGATCTCATACTTGCCGGGAGTAAAAACATCAGCCACCTGGCCTTCGAAAACGAAAACGGCCGCCTGCGATTCGCGAACGATCAACTGAGCGCCATTCTTGATCTCCTGTCCGGCGACCGGAAAGCGATAGACCAACGTATCCTGCGAATCATCGAGCCATTCGATTACCTCGATAAACTGATTCAAAGCCGCTTCCTTAACCTTGTCAAAAATACTCATTTGCAAAAATCTCCTTATGCGAACCTAACGATAAAATATGCCATATTGTTTCGATAAATCAAAGTTTTAACCCTTAAACGGTTTCTAAGAAATTATGAACGATCAGACTTTCAAAATTACTTGATCAATCAGCCGACTGCCCCGGGGAGTTTTCACGGCCGTTCGGGCGTTCAGGTCGTCGCGCTATGATGATCCAGAAAACAAATAAAGCAAATATTCCCCCGGCCACATCCAGCAAAACGTCCCACCCAGAGCCCGTCCTGGCGGGATTGAGTGACTGATTGATCTCATCAAGGGAGGCCACAAGAACAGTTAGGCCCAAGGCGAATGCAAACCAGTATTTTCGCACTCTTACCGGTGCCAGGTTATAAAAGGCCCTGGCCGCAAGAAAGCCCAGAACCGCATACTCCGCCAAATGCGCGAATTTACGTACATATCCGTGGTAAATGAGAAGCGTAGATTCGGATGCGTTAGGAAAGAGAAACAGAAGGATCGGCCTGATAAAACGCGATGTTTCGGTCATGGCGCCCCTATCGCTGGACAGGAAAAAGATCACGCCGATCCAAAAAATAAGAGGCGCGTACGCAATAATACGTTCGCGCCTCGTCACCCCTAAAGGATTTCTCTTTGTCATCTACCGGGCATGTCTTGCATCGTTTGCATCATCATCGGATACCAACCTATGCTAGACAAAATACCCCCCACCGTCATTATGATTACCGGAAGCCATTCAGCTTTTTTCATAGCGGCCGAGACGATCCCAATAATCGGCTGAACACAAATTAGAATGTTTAAGATACCCCATAATGTGCCCCCTAATCTGAAGGCTGTGATAATCGTCCATATGAAACCAACTAACACCAAAAGACTTCCAAGTCCGCCTAGAATTTCCATCTTCCCTCCCTATCAACTGTTTGTGGTAATTGAAAAAACTAGCAAAGCATAAACTAAATCGTCGATAGCTTCAACCTCACTTTGTACCCTACAATTTCCTAGGCTGCTGCCGCCCCGCTCACGACCTCAATGATCTCTTTTGTGATCGCTGCCTGGCGGATTCTGTTCATGTTTAGTGTCAGGCTATCTATTAACTCGCCCGCGTTCTTAGACGCCGAATCCATCGCCGTCATCCGCGAGCCCTGCTCGGATGCGACAGACTCAAGCATACCGCGGTAGATCTGTGCTTCGACCTGCTTGGGCAGCAGCCTGGCAAAGATCTCGTCGGCGGGTTGCTCGTAAATATACTCGGCTTGCGGTCCGGCCTGTGCTTCAGCACCGTCACCTGTTTGGGTTATGGGCAGAAGTTGCTGGATAACGGGCCTTTGCGAGAGGACCGTTTTAAACTCTGTGAAGACGACAAATACCTTGTCGATCGTCTGGTCTTCGGTAAAGGTATCAATGATCTTCCGCGCGATCTTCAGTGAATCCGCGTGATTGACCTGTCCGGAACCGGTCAGCCCGATGTATTCTTCTGCAAACTTCACATCACGACGCTTGAAGAAATCACGGCCCTTTCGGCCAACCGGGATCATTTCATCGACCTTACCTTCGTTTTCCTTCAAAAAGGCCTGTGCGGCCTTTATAACATTGGCGTTAAAGGCACCGGCAAGCCCCTTGTCGGCGCTGATAAGCACAACGAGATATTTGCTGTCGCCACGCTCGTCGAGCAGCGGATGCGAAAATTCGCCTGCGACTGTAGAGCTCAGATTCCCAAGCACCTCGGACATCTTGCCAGCGAACGGGCGCGAGGCCGTTACCCGGTCCTGCGCCCGTTTGAGCTTGGCCGCGGCGACCATTTTCATCGCTTTGGTGATCTGCTGTGTATTCTTGACCGACTTAATTCGTCGGCGCATGTCTAACAAACTTGCCATATCCAAATATAACTAGCCCGCATTGGGCTTTATAAAATAAATGATCGGATCCCGCGGGATCGTCCCCACGTCTCTTTCGATGATCTCGTAGCCGACCTCTTCAAGCATCTCGCATGTGCGATCGATCCCGGCATCATGCCACCGTCCCTTTTGCTCAGCAAAAGGATCGATCGTCAGAAATTCCGGACGCTGAACCCTTGAAAATAAGTCGAACAGCATACCCACGGGCGCCAGTCCACCTCGTTTAGGCGAGGTCTGTTTCCAAATATCAAATCGGTCGGCATCGGCAAGAAATCTATCGAATTTCGTCCTATCCGCGACCATCCAAAAACAACTACTTCCCGGCTTGAGTTTTGGGAAGAGGTTTCTCGCGTACTCCGCGATCCCGTCAAACGAAACGTGGCAAAGACACCCGAATGAGAAACAGAACGAAAAATGATCGTCGGGCAATTCCTTGAGCTCAAAATCCCGCACCTGGAAATACTTAACGTTCTCAGGATTCCCCAAATATTCAAAGAACCGGTTGTATTCCGCCGATAGCGCGTCTATCACCCAGATCTCGCGTGCGGCCAGCATGCCTTTCGTCCATGTCCCCCGGCCAGGGCCTATTTCAAGGGCGACTGTTTCCGGTTTTATAAACGGCCGAATGCACCGCAGGTACGTGGCATACAGGATCGAGATATAGCCAAAACTCGCATAACTTGAGCGGCCCACCGGTAGGGTCGGGTCTCCTTCAAAGTACCCGCCTTGCCACAATCCGTCAAAACCGGCGATCTCAGACGCTAAGTCCTTTTTAGCCATTGAGAAAGTACCATCAAGCTTGGCTAAGCGCCTGCGGCCTGAGAGCTTTCACCATTCCAGCGTGTCGCTTTGAAGTCTTCGACCGCTTCCTTCATCCTCGCTTTAAGATCATCATCGATGGCTTTCTTTTCGCGGAGTGTGGCCAACATACCTGGATGTGCCTCTTCAGCGAAGGTGGTCAATTCTTCTTCAAACCGTTTTAGGTCTTCGACCTCTACATCATCCGCCAGCCCGTTCGTCACCGCCCAGATGATCAGGACCTGTTCGAGAACATCCATCGGTTTGTACTGCGGCTGCTTGAGGATCTCAGTCAGGCGTTTTCCGCGTTCGAGCTGGGCCTGGGTCGATTTGTCGAGGTCTGAGCCGAACTGGGCAAACGCCGCGAGCTCACGATATTGAGCTAGATCGATACGCAGCGTACCAGCGACCTGCTTCATCGCCTTGATCTGTGCCGAACCGCCTACACGCGAGACCGAGTTACCAACGTTAATAGCGGGACGAACACCCGAATTAAAGAGGTCCGATTCAAGAAATATCTGTCCGTCCGTGATCGAGATCACGTTTGTCGGGATATAAGCGGAGATATCGCCGGCCTGGGTTTCGATGATAGGCAGCGATGTCAACGAACCACCACCGCGGGCATCCGACATTTTCGCAGCACGCTCGAGCAGGCGTGAGTGAAGGTAAAATACGTCTCCCGGATATGCTTCGCGGCCCGGAGGACGGCGAAGCAACAATGAGATCTCACGGTAAGCAGCGGCCTGTTTCGAAAGATCGTCGTAGATCGTGAGAGCATGCCGGCCGTTGTCGCGAAAATACTCACCCATCGCGCATCCGGCGTAAGGAGCGAGAAACTGCATGGCCGCCGGGTCCGAAGCTGTCGCGGAAACGATGATGGTATAGTCCATCGCTCCGTACTCTTCCAGCTTTTGTCGTACCTGTGCAACGGTCGACTGCTTCTGGCCGATAGCGACGTAGATACAAATTACATCCTTGCCCTTCTGGTTGATGATCGTATCGATCGCAACAGCGGTTTTACCAGTTTGCCGGTCACCGATGATCAGCTCACGCTGGCCGCGGCCGATCGGTACCATCGAATCGATAGCTTTGAGGCCCGTTTGAAGCGGCTCTTTCACCGGCTGGCGGTCGATGATCCCCGGAGCGATGCGTTCGATCGGATAATAAGTATCCGTGATGATCTCGCCGGCCTCATCGATAGGATTGCCTAAGGCATCAACGACACGGCCGATCATCGGGTCGCCGACGGGCACGCTCATAATACGCTTGGTGCGCTTTGCCTCATCGCCTTCTTTGATCTTCTGAAAATCACCGAAGAGCACGCATCCGACCTTATCTTCTTCAAGATTCAGTGCAAGCCCTCGTACGCCGTAAGGAAATTCGAGCAGTTCACCTGCCATTACCTTTGCCAGGCCATAGATCTCAGCGATACCGTCGCCGACCTTAATGACCGTTCCGACCTCGTTAACGGTCATGCTGGCGTCAAAATTCTCGATCTGCGCCCGTATGATCTCGTTGATCTCGTTAGCTTTAATTGCTTCCATGTTGTTGTATTGATGGGTTACCAGTGTTGAGTGATGATCCTTTTTTATTCCTTGATCATCACTCATCACTAACCACTGATCAGTTGTTCTCTAAGATTTTCTAATTTGGTCTTAACGGACCCGTCATACACGGTCGATCCGATGCGGGTGACTACACCGCCTATAATGTCCTTATTAATAGCGTAATTAATATTCACTTTCTTGCCAGTGATCTTCTCCAGATTCTTTTCGAATTCGGCACGTTCGTCAGCCGGAAGTTCGCGAGCTGAAATGATCTCGGCCGAAACCACTCCGCTGCGTTCCTCCAAAATTGTCCCAAATCGATCACCTATATCGGCAATGTCCGCAAGCCGTCCATTTTGAAGCAGCACCTTAAGAAAATTTGAAGTTGTTTTAGACGGCTTTGCTTTGGCGATCAGTGCGTCAAGCACCTTTTCCTTATTGGCATGGGCGATCGCAGGGTTACCAAAAACAATCTGCAGGTCGCTGTTCTTCTTAAACAGCTCTCCCATCATTACAAGCTCGTTCTTTACAGTTTCCGTGTCACCGAGTTTTAACACTACATCAGCGAGTGCAGTGGAATACCGGCGGGCGATCGTTTCGTTGCTCATGTTAGTTCAGCCCTCCGATCTCGTGAATACTCGCTTTGACAAGCCGAGCGTCCTGATCGCTGTCGATCTTTGACTTGAGTTTTTCTTCAGCAAGGCGAATGCTCTCCTCTGCCGAGAATCGTCGGAGTCCGGCATGGGTCTGCTTTTCCAGACGGTCCAGGTCACCTTCACGCTGCCGTGTCAGCCGATCTATTTCTGCCTTGGTAAATGCGGCCAACCGTTTTTTCTCGGCGGCAGCCTCTTCTTTGGCATTCTGGACAATCGCTTCCTTTTCGTCCGTTAGCCGCTCTAATTTGGCCTCGGTTTCAGCCAGTCGTTCCAGAGCAGCCTGCTTTTCTGCTTCTGCCCTGATCAGTTCTGACCTAATCTGCTCGCGTCTCGCCTTAAAGGCCTCGCTGAGCGGTTTTTTAACCAGATACGTAATTATTCCAATGAATATAGCGAGGTTTATAAACTTCCAAAGCTCAAACCCGGGTATATTGAAGTACTCGTTGTAGAAATGCGAAAAGCCGCTCTCGCCGCCTGATGCAGCCAGAACAAAATTCAATTTGTAAATGAACGCTAACATATTGTTTTCGCCCGAACGCTAAACTAATTTCTCAGAATATTCGTCGCGATCTGTTCAGCCATCTTCTCGGCTTCGATCTCCATCGTGGACCTTGCTTCTGTCGCACGCCTATCAAGCTCCGCCTTATTGGCTTCGAACTTCTCGGCGATCTCTGCCTTTGCTTCGAGGATCTTCTTGTCCCGCGCCGCAACTGCCTTCTTCTGCTCTTTCTCGATTAGCTCGTATCCGCTTGACCGGGCTTCAAGCATTTCCTTGACGTAGCGGGCTTCTTTTTCTTCGACATCCTTCAGGAGCCCGACCGCTTCGCTGGACCTTCCACCCTTGTTCAGTTCCCGTGAGGCGATAATGCGGTTTATGGGTTTATAGAACGTGCGGTTGAGTATCCATATCATCACGAGAATCAGCGCGATATGGATAAAAATTGTGCCGTCTGGAAAGAGTTGTATTGTTTCGGCAAAGGCCAGCAAGTGCATATTCTTAAAGGGCCGCTTTCACGGTGCCGTCAGGGCGAAATCCGCCCTTCTTCTCAAAAGATATAAGAGTATCACGCGCGCTTTTTGAGGGTCAAGGAGTGCCCCGGACCTTCTTTCGGCGGGCACGCGGCGGTCTCGAAGTGTTGGTTCACTCGAAGTACGGCACCGCTTGCCGTCGTTTTTATCATCCGCCGCCGTGTGCTACATTCCAGCAAGCACTAACGCCGTCCGATCGATCTAAATTCAACATCTTCGTCAACAGCCTTATAGATGGACGAAAACATAAGAGAAACCATCAGCGAGGGCGAGGCCCGATTCGATGCCATCCGCAACAAGGCTGGCTTCTTCCTCGCTCCGTTCGTATTTCTCGTTATCTTTTTTGCTCCGCTTGGTTTGAGTCCCCAGGCCCACAGCCTGGCAGCTATAATTGCAGCGGTTATCACACTCTGGATGTGCGAGAGCCTGCCGATGCCTGTTACGGCACTGCTTGGCGCGGCCCTGTGTGTGGTTTTCAAGGTGGCCCCGGCAAAAGAGGTTTTTGCTCCCTTTGCCGATCCACTGATGTTCCTATTTATTGGCTCCTTTATTCTCGCACGGGCCATTTTTCTTCACGATCTTGACAAGAGATTCGCCTTTGGCGTTCTCGGGATCAAATGGATCGGGGCGAGGCCGTCGCGGATCTTGTTTGCGTTCGGAGCGGTAACAGCCTTTATGTCGGCGTGGATATCGAACACCGCTACCACCGCGATGATGTTCGCCATCGGGATGTCGATCATAGCGTTCCTGATGCAGCAGGAAAAAGAGACCGGCATCAAGATAAATCGCAGTTATGCGACGGCCATGATGCTCATAACGTCATTCGGAGCCTCGATCGGCGGGCTGGCCACGCCGATCGGTTCGCCGCCCAATGTCATCGGACTAAGCTTTATCCGCAACCTCGTTGGGGCTGAGATCCCGTTTTTCAAATGGATGCTTATCGGCGTTCCGATCGTCGTGGTTCTGTACATTTTTCTCTTTCTGTATCTTAATTATCTTTCGCCCGCCGGCGTCGATAAAATTCCCGGCAGCTCGGAAATGATCGCCCGCGAAAAGGCCGCTCTCGGTCCCTGGACCAGGGCGCAGCGGTCGACGATCATCGCGTTTGGCACCGCTGTAACGCTATGGGTATTTGCCGGCATCGTTGCTGTGATCGCCGGTGATACAAGTGAGATCTACAGAGCAATAAACTCGCGTGTTCCGGAAGCCGCCGGAGCCATAATTGGTGCGATCCTTCTCTTCCTGCTCCCCGGCAATAAGCCTGGCGAAAAAGCCATCACCTGGCCAGACGCCGTCAAGATCGACTGGGGCGTGATACTTCTCTATGGCGGGGGATTCGCTCTCGGTGTGATGTCGTTTCAGACCGGCCTCGCAGAATCGGTCGGCCGTGGCCTGACTGACCTCCTGCCGCTGAGCGGCGAATTCGGTTTGCTGGTCGCCTCGGTGATCGTCGCGATACTGATCTCAGAGACAACCTCGAACACCGCCTCCGCCAACATGGTCGTGCCCGTCGTCATCGCCATCGCCCAAGCCCAGGGCGTCGACCCTCTCATGCCTGCCCTCGGGGCCACATTTGCCGCGAGCCTCGGATTTATGCTGCCCGTTTCCACGCCCTGCAACGCGATCGTCTACGGTTCGGGCTATATTCCTCTAATGAAAATGGTCCGCTACGGCGTCATCCTCGATATCATCGGCGCTGTGGTCATAATCGCCGCGATCTCGGTGCTCGTCCCTATACTACGTTAGTTGTTCCTGTGATAGAGTTTTTTTAGAATTTTATTTAAGCGCAGTACACGCTGAGTCCTCAGCATGTGTTTTTTTTCCGGTCCGTTATGAAAACTCCGGCAATCCCTAAAAAGCTGCGTGCCCCACGTAACCGAACACTTGAGATTCCGGATGGCGAGGTTACCACCCTTCGTTCAAGACTAGTTTTCAGCGGTGACGTAGGCAGCATCTCCGAAAACAAGGTCGTTTGCGGCGATGCATTTGAGATCCTCGACAAGCTCAAAGTTTTAAAGCGGTTCGATCTCCTTTTCGCCGACCCGCCGTATAATCTAACGAAATCCTTTGGCTCTGAGCGGTTTAGCGAACGAACGTCGAACGACTATGAAGTATGGCTCGATTCGTGGCTGCGGCAATGTATTCCCTTATTAAAGAAAACCGGTTCGATCTACATCTGCGGAGATTGGCGTTCGAGTTCAGCGATCCAGCGGGTCGGATCGAAATATTTCAAACTTCAGAACCGCATAACGTGGGAACGCGAAAAAGGCCGGGGTGCGAAGGCCAGCTGGAAAAATACGGCCGAAGATATCTGGTTCTTTACGATGTCCGATGAATTCACGTTTAATCTCGATGCGGTCAAACAGCGTCGACGCGTGCTGGCGCCCTACAAAGAAAACGGCGAGCCAAAGGGCTGGACCAAAGACAAAAGTGGCAGCTACCGTGACACGCACCCGTCTAACATCTGGACTGATATCAGCGTTCCTTTCTGGTCGATGCCCGAAAATACCGACCACCCGACCCAAAAGCCTGAAAAGTTACTTGCGAAGGTGATCCTTGCGAGCACGAACGCAGGCGATCTGATACTAGACCCGTTCGCCGGCTCAGGCACCACCGCCGTCACTGCCAAGAAGCTAGGCCGCAACTTCATTGCCATTGAATCAGATGAAAATCACTGCCTCTTAGCCCAAAAACGCCTCGACCTTGCCGAAACCGACAAAACGATCCAGGGATTTTCCGACGGCGTCTTCTGGGAACGTAACTCCAATCCCGGTTGGAAATAAACGACCCGGCAAGAAACCATGTTTTATCCCTAAAACACTGGACTATTATCGAAACGCGTGATATTCTGGCTCGCCGCCTCGTGTACAATGGCAATCATATATGGGCGGAGTTCGTCTTTGCGGAATATCTAAAACCAGGAAAGGAGGTAACGTAAACCTTGTTCAGGACTAAGACAAAAACCGACAGCTTTTTTCAGGACGACACACACGGTGTATTACACCACACGCTACAGCGTGGGACAGGACAGAAGTCCGCAACTATAACAATTCACAGCGGTTCCGGCAATATTACTGTCCCAGCCTGGGACAGTAAACGAGGTTTTCAGCCGCGATAATGTCAGTATAAGCTCTGATTCCCGGGCCTTGGACATCGAGCTTCAAACAAATAAAACCCTTATGAAAATCGCTACCTGGAACGTGAATTCGATAACAGCTCGTCTGCCGCACCTTACCGAGTGGTGCAAGGCGGCGGAACCGGATGTGATCTGCCTACAGGAAACAAAATGTATCGACGAGAGCTTTCCGTACCAGGAGATCCTCGACCTCGGTTACCATTCGGCCTTTTACGGCCAAAAATCGTACAACGGCGTTGCGATCCTCTCGAAGATCGAACCGGTGGATGTGGTAAAGGGATTTCCCGATGACGAGATCGATTCGCAAAAAAGGCTGATCGCCGCGACCGTCAACGGTGTCAGGGTCGTGAATACATATATTCCCAATGGCTCGGAACTTGGCAGCGATAAGTTTCGCTTTAAACTCGATTGGCTCCAACGGCTCCGACGTTTTTTTGACGAGGGCTACAAACCGGATGAAAAGGTGCTGCTCTGCGGCGATTTTAATGTGGCACCGGACGCCCTCGATGTATGGGACCCGCCTGCGTGGGAAGGGCACATTCACTTTTCAAAGCCCGAGCGGGCCGCCATCCATTTCGTAAAGCAATGGGGTTTTGTGGACGTTTTTCGAAAAATAAATGGCGATGTACGTGAGTATTCCTGGTGGGATTATCGCGCAGGGGCTTTCCCCCGAAATCATGGCCTCAGGATTGACCATATCTGGACGTCGCCCGCCCTCGCAGACTTATGTACCGGCTGTTGGATCGACAAAGAACCCCGTAAACAGGAGCGGCCATCGGACCACACGCCGGTGGTCGGGGAGTTTGATATCTGAAGATGATGTCTGGAGTTCTATTCAATAAACATCTGACGACCCTCGAGATCGAAGCTGGCATTGACAAGGTGCTGGAGGCCCCTAAAGAAGACGGCACTCTGGAATTGATCGTGTGCCGTCCGGCAGTTGGTAAGCGCAAGATTCTCACCACTGGTTTTCTCGATTCGGATCAGGGATTGATCGGGGATAACTGGCTGAAACGAGGAAGTTCGCGGACCTCTAATGGCCTCGGCCATCCTGAGATGCAATTGACCATAATGAACTATCGCTTTGCAAACCTGATCGCATGTGGTCCGGATCGCGTTCCACTTGCCGGCGATCAGCTATTTGTCGACCTCGATCTAAGCGGTGAAAACCTGCCGCCCGGCTCACGTCTTTCGATCGGAGCGGCTGTTGTTGAAGTAACAGCGATACCGCATCTCGGCTGCAAGAAATTCGTTGAGCGTTTCGGGTTGGATGCGATGAAATATGCAAACTCGGCATTTGGTCGTCAGCACAATCTACGCGGCATAAACGCCAGGGTCATCACCTCGGGCCAGATCTCGTCGGGCCGGGAAATAAAGGTGATTCGACATTAACCTCCTATGAAGATCGCGACCTGGAATGTTAATTCGATCAGATCGCGCCTTGGGCACGTGCTGGACTGGTCGGCAAAAGTCCGGCCGGACGTACTGTGCTTACAGGAGACAAAGGTTAGAGATGACCGGTTTCCGCATATGAGGCTTAGAGAGGCAGGGTTTGAGTACGCTGTCTTCCATGGTGAACGCGCGTACAACGGGGTAGCTATACTGTCGCGACATCCTCTGACAGAGATCCAAAAGAATTTCCCCGGCGATACGGATGAGGTTCAGAGCAGACTGGTGGCCGCAACCGTTGAAGGTATCAGGATCATTAACGTATACGTGCCGCATGGCACGCGGATCGGAACGCCTAAATTCGAATACAAGCTTGAGTGGCTGGCATTCCTTCGAAGATACCTCGACGAATTTTACGATCCTGCGGACGAAGTACTTCTCTGCGGCGACTTTAACATAACGCCGCACGAATTGGACCTATGGAACACCGCTATATGGCGTAATAAGCTGTTTTGTACCAAGCCGGAACGCGATGCCCTATTGAATGTGAAACGCTGGGGATTTGTAGACCTCTTTCGCCAGATCAATCCGGATGCCCGCGAATACTCGTGGTGGGGAATGTTACAACCAAATATGTTTTCAAAAAATAAGGGACTCCGGCTCGACCACATCTGGGCTACTGAACCGCTGGCCGAAGTTTGTACTGATTGCTGGATCGACAAAGAGCCCAGGGGGTGGGAGAAACCCAGCGACCACGGCCCGGTCATTGTGGAGATCGGCGTCTGAATCGCTTTAATTGCATTAATTAAGAGAATGGACTATCTTTATTGCACTTTTCACAAGACAACTCACTAAAAAAGGAGACGATCATGAGCAATGCGCCTGTACAGGTAAGCGATCGGGAGCTTATCGAAACAACTATTCACACTTATGTAAATGGAGGTATTTCGGGTCGAGGAGATGACATGAAACCAGCCTTCCACGAGGGAGCAACCATTTACGGCTATATCGGCCCCGACCTTTTCGGCGGCCCGATCCAGGGGTTATACGAATGGAACGACGGTAACGGACCAGCAGCCGATCTCAAGTCTAATATCGCCAATATAGATATCGAAGGCTCAATTGCGACCGTTCGCCTCGAACTCGACAATTGGACTGGCCACAAGTTCACAGATATGTTCACCCTGCTCAAAACAGACGGCGAATGGAAGATCATCAGCAAGGTGTTCTATCTGCATCCCGAGGATTAATAACGGGAGGAAAGGTGAAACAAGAATTCTATTCTAGTTTGCGAACGATCATCGTTGTTGCAGTGCTTTCCAGCGCGATGCTCGCTCAGGAAAAGCCCTGTCTAACGGCGTCGAAGTTCGGCCCCAGTGACCAGATCGGAAACGTCATCTACATCACGTCTGCGAAAACGCTTGCCGCATCGAAGTTAGTCACGACCGGAAAGTCGTATCGGCTGGGTATTGAGACTAATAAGAATACGCCGGCCTTCGGCACACGGACGTTTGGCATCACGGTCGTCCAGCCGGGCCAAGCAGGCGGTGTGAGCTTTGGCCCAAATAAAGCCACCTATAACGATGACCTCATTACGGGCTGGGTCGGAATTGGGTCACAGATCGATGGGTTTGGACATATCGGATTCGACGACCTTTACTTTAATTGCAACCGAGGTAGAGATTTTGCTCAGGTCGATGGACTCAAGAAACTCGGCATTGAGAATATTCCGGCTATTGCTACGCGTGCCGTTTTGCTTGACATGGCAGGGTATTTCGGGACCGATATGGTCAAGGAAGGCGTTGCCTTTAACCGGGCCGAGATCGAAGGTGCTATGAAGCGGCAGGGCATCAAGGAGATCGGCAAAGGCGACATCGTGCTCTTGTACACTGGCTGGATGAGCCTCTTGGGCAAGGACGACAAGCGATTCGTAGCGGCAAATCCCGGCCTCGGACGCGAAGGAGCCCGCTATCTCGCCTCGCTGGGCGTAGCCGCGGTCGGTGCTGACACAGCAAATTTCGAGGTGATCCCGTTCGAACAGGGTGCAGGAACTTATGAGGTCCATCAGATACTTCTTGCTCTAAATGGAATCTACATTCTCGAAAACCTGAAGCTTGACGAGATGGCACGAGATAAGGCCTGGGAGTCGTTCTTTACCTTAGGCCCGGCACGGATAACCGGCGGCGTGCAGGCGTGGATCAATCCGATCGCCATAAAGTAGTTCCACGTATCGCGCAAATATTTTATGGATAGAAAACTCAGGATCGCTCAGTACGGTTGCGGGAAGATGTCCGTGTACACGATGCGCTACGCCATCGAAAAGGGTGCTGAGATCGTCTGTGCATTTGGCCGAAGCTCTAACATAGGCGTGGACATTGGCGAGATCGCGGGCATAGGAAAAACGGGCGTGCTCGTCCAGGATTCGAAGGACGCAGCCGCGATCATGAAGGAAACGAAGCCCGAGGCTTGCATAATCACCACCGCGAGCCTAATGCATGATCTCAAGCGCCCCTTCCTGGATTGTATCGAAAGTAGCGTCAACGCGATCACGCTTTGCGAGGAAGCGTTTTATCCGTGGAATTCCGCCCCGAAGACCACTCAAATGTTGGACGGATTGGCTAAGGAGAAAGGTATCACCTTGTGCGGCTCGGGATATGGCGATGTGTTTTGGGGGAATCTGATCACGATCATCGCCGGCGCAACTCACAAGATAACGAGGATCACAGGCAGATCGAGCTACAACGTAGAGGATTATGGTATTGCACTGGCAAAGGTCCATGGGGCGGGCTTGTCACTGACGGACTTCGAGAAAGAGATCGCGGCATCCGACAACATCTCGAACTCGGAGCGTGCAGCCCTGATCAAAGAGGAAGCATTCCTGCCTTCCTATATGTGGAATTCAAATGGCTGGCTTTGCTCTCAGCTCGGGCTCACTGTAAAGGAACAAACTCAAAAGTGCGTTGCCCAAACCCATGATGAGGAACTGCGTTCGGAAACGCTCAACATGGTCATTCCTGCCGGACACGCCACGGGAATGTCAGCCGTTGTTACGACCACAACAGAGGAAGGGATCGTGATCGAAGGCAATTGCATCGGCAAGGTCTATGCCCCGGGCGAGTTCGATCAGAATGTTTGGACCATCCATGGCGAGCCCGATACCGAGGTCATCATCAACCGGCCCGCAACGGTCGAGTTGACCTGCGCGACGATCGTCAATCGAATCCCGGATCTGATCGCGGCAGAACCTGGCTTTATCACTTCGGAAAAGCTGCCTGCAAATAAGTTTCGCTCGAAGGATCTTCATTTCTATCTGGACTAGTTTGGAGGTATGGATATTCATGCTATACGCAATCACTAAAAAGGAAACAACTTCTAGACACGACCGACTCACCCGACGCAAATCGACATCGATCGGAAGAGCCGTGCGTGCTTGGCTGGCTGTACTCTTGATCGTTTCAATCGCGGCTTCCTCTGCAATAGCTCAGGGCGGCACCGGGTTCGATATTGTGTTTGCGAATGGTCGCGTGATGGATCCGGAATCAAATCTCGATGCGGTCCGCTATGTAGGAATCCGCGATGGCAAGATCGCGGCGATCTCAACGCGGCCATTGCGTGGGCGAACGGTCATTGACGCAAAAGGTCTGGTCGTCGCGCCTGGTTTCATCGATCTGCATGCGCATGGCGTAAACGACGAGAACAATCGTTACCAGGCCCGCGACGGCGTGACCACGGCATTGGAGATGGAAGTCGGCGTTTCGCCGGTTGCCCCATGGTATGCCGCTCGTGTGGGCACGTCGCTCATTAATTTCGGCGCGACCGTCGGGCACATCCCGGCAAAGATGGCTGTGATGAAAGATACCGGCGCTTTTCTGCCGCGTGATAACGCGATAAATCGCCCGTCCACGCCCGACGAGGTCCGACAGGTTACTGATCTAATTAAAAAGGGCCTGGACGAAGGCGGTCTCGGTATTGGCTTTGGTATCAATTACGTGCCGACTACGACACGTGCCGAGGTTTTTGATCTATTTGCGGTCGCGGCTGAGCGCGGAGTCGCGAATTATGTCCACATGCGGTTCGCCGGCGCGAAGGAGCCGGGAAGCGGGATCGCAGGGTTGCAGGAGATCCTTGCGGCCGCGGCAGGAACGGGCGCGTCGCTGCACGTCGTTCATATAAACAGCATGTGCCTTGCGCAAACGGCCACCTGCCTGAAAATGATCGAGGGCGCCGCCAAACGCGGCATGGACGTGACAACCGAAGCCTATCCCTACACAGCAACGCAGACCCGCATTGAATCGGCCCTCTACAATGATGGCTGGCAGGAGAATTTCGGGATCACATACAAGGACCTGCAATGGGTGGCAACCGGCGAACGGCTAACGGCCGAATCTTTCGCGCGGTACCGCAAGGAGGGCGGGCCGGTGATCGGACATGCGATACCGGAAGAGGTCGCGCGCATAACCGCCGCCAACCCGCGTGTGATGGTTGCGAGCGACGGACGTCTTGAGAATGGAAAGGGCCACCCACGCGGCGTTGGAACCTTTGCCCGCGTTCTTGGCCGCTACGTTCGTGAGCAAAAGGTCGTGTCGTTAATGGACGCAATCCGCAAGATGTCATTGCTGCCCGCGCAGCGTTTGGAAAAAGTGGTCCCCGCAATGCGTTTGAAGGGCCGTATCAAGGTCGGAGCCGACGCCGATATTACCATCTTCGACCCGGCGACCGTGATCGACCGCGCGACTTTTGAAAACCCGGCGCAATATTCCACCGGCATCCGCCACGTGCTGGTCGGCGGCGTCTTCGTTGTCCGCGAGGAAAAGATCATTGAGGACGCCAAGCCGGGGAAGGCCATTCGGCGCCCACAAAAGTAGGCGGAATTTTGCGAAAAATTAGGTTGTAATGTGCAAAGAAGGACTGCATAGGGGCGAGCGTTGTGCTTAAGGCGCGGAGGCAAGAGGAACTTGATTCGCTTGTGGCTGAGATTGAGTCGGGTGGCGAGAAAGCGACCGCCATCAACATGGACGAAGGTTTCACTGCGTACCGCTCGATCCAGGATATGCCGCGATTCTAAAGACTTGCGTTGCTCGAAACGGTTGTGATGAGCGCGAAACGAAGATATGACAACATGCCCAGCCTGTAAGTACACGGTCGCCCGCGGAGCCCTCAAGTGCACAAAGTGCGGACTGTCCTTCGACCAGACATCAGGTGCGACGGCCGTGCTGCCGCGTGACGATGCCAGCGGCCCGGCGTCGATCCACTCAACCGAGTCGTCAGATGGGGCAAGGTTCCCAGCCGGCACCATATTCGCCGACCGGTATCGGATCGTCAGTCTCCTGGGGCGCGGCGGGATGGGCGAGGTGTACAAGGCTGAGGATCTGAAACTCAAGCAGATCGTCGCACTCAAGTTCCTGCCTCAAGCCGTGTCGATGGACGGGGCTGCCCTGGCCCGATTTCAGAACGAGGTTCGGATCACGCGCCAGATCTCGCATCCGAACGTTTGCCGTGTGTACGACATCGGCGAAACGCAAGGCATGCATTTTCTGTCGATGGAGTTCATCGACGGCGAAGACCTTTCGGTTCTGCTCCGCCGTATCGGGCGCCTGCCGAGCGATAAGGCGAACGAGATAGCACGTCAGATCTGTGCCGGGCTTGCAGCGGCACACGACAACGGGGTGCTCCACCGTGACCTGAAGCCGGCCAACATAATGATCGACGGCCGCGGCAGGGCTCGCGTCACCGACTTTGGAGTGTCGGTCGTCGCGAGAGAGGTGCAGGGCGCCGAAGCGATGTCCGGAACGCCGGCGTACATGGCTTTCGAGCAACTGACGGGAAAAGAGGTCACGCAAAAGAGCGATATCTATTCCCTCGGGCTGGTGCTTTACGAGCTTTTCACCGGCAAGCGGGCTTACAACTCTGACAATCTCATCGAGCTGATGTCGATGCACGAGGCATCATCTCCGACGAGCCCTTCGAGCCACGTTCAGCACCTAGATCCGCTGGTCGAACGCGTGATCCTACGCTGCCTTGAAAAAGATCCGAAGAAAAGGCCAGCGTCGGCGATCCAGGTCGCCGCTGCACTGCCCGGCGGTGATCCGCTTGCCGCGGCGTTAGCGGCCGGCGAAACGCCGTCGCCTGAGATGGTCGCGGCTTCGGGCGAAAACACGGGGCTGAGGCCCGCCTTCGCGGTTGCCTTGCTCGCAGCGGTCGTTTTAGGACTTGTCGCGAGTGCGTTCGTTGGCAGCAAAACCAGCTGGGTAGCTCAAAAGGTTCGAAAAAACTCACCCACGGTTCTCGCCCATAAGGCTGAGGATATCATTCAGCGACTCGGCTACACCGACCCGCCGACCGGTACCGCTTGGGGGTTTGAACGGATCACCAGCGCCGTAAGTTATTTTGAGGAAAACACAGAGTCACTGGACCGATGGAATCAATATACGAACTCTCAGCCGGGCCCTGTCCTTTTCTGGTACCGGCAAAGTCCGCGTTATTTAGAATCCGAGCGGCCGGATAGTTTTGGGTGGGTGACCGAGAATGATCCGCATTATACAAGTGCATCTGGGCTTGTCACCGTCAACCTTGATCCGTCCGGACGTTTGATATGGCTGCTCGCGGTTCCCCCACAGGTCGAGGGACCGGTTGAGAGAACGCCGCCTGCCGATTGGCCGGCGTTGTTCTCTGCCGCCGGCCTTGATCTGGGCGCCTTTACTCCGACCGACTCTACGTGGACCCCATATACAGTATCTGACGACAGAGCGGCATGGATGGGGACGCTGCCAGATCAGCCAGATATTCCTATAAGGATAGAGGCCGCTAGTTATCGCGGCAAACCGGTTTACTTCAATGTGATCCCGCCATGGGAGACGCCTCGATTGGTAGTAGGCATTCAGCGGACGGGCGGCGAACAGGTCGGCTTCGCGATAATTCTTACCCTCGTCTTAGGTATCTTTCTTGGAGCCATAATGTTGGGTCGAAAAAATCTGCGGCAGGGCCGCGGCGACCGCCGCGGCGCGACGCGGTTGGCCTTCTTCATCTTTGCCGTGAACCTACTTGTCTGGGTCGTAGGAGCTGACCACGCACCGACGGCTAACCAAATTGTCTACTTCTTCTTTTTGTATCTGGGACAGGCCCTATTGCTCGCAGCCATAGTTTGGCTGCTTTACATTGCACTGGAGCCGTATGTACGTCGCCGATGGCCGAATACGATCATCACGTGGACCCGTGTTGTTGGAGGCTCCATCAGCGATCCGCTTGTAGCGAAAGACGTATTAGTAGGCATTGCTTTGGGCGTCACTTTTGGCCTCATAAATATGTTCAAAATTCTTGTGCAGCACGAGAAAGGGACGGCGCCGACTTCAGTGCAAATGCTGGATGCCTGGCTCGGCATTCGTCAGCTTATAGCTGCGGGATTTCTGAGCCCCATCAACGAGGCGGTCGGTATCGGGTTGTTCCTGTTTTTCCTGGCCTTTATATTGCGGATACTGACTCGCCGGGAATGGATCGCCGCAATGATCTTTGTTCTGATCTTCTTCATGAACAATGTGGTGAAAGAATCCGACACGTTGGTTGTGGCGATCTTCGTCGTTTTATTCCACGGACTTACTGCTGTCGTCGCTCTGCGGCTCGGCCTCTTGACACTAGTAACGTCAATATTCATTTACACCGTGCTTTCAGCGGCACCTTTGACCGCCGATCTAACGGCATGGTATTCGGCCTATATGATCGCCTCATTAGCCGCGATCGTGGGTATCGCCGGCTGGGCATTTCACACTTCGCTCGGAGGTCAAAAGCTGTTTACCGGGAGCTTGCTCGATGAATGATGAACATATGAAACGATGCCCTGAATGCATACGGGATTACGACGACGACACGCTGCTGTATTGTCTCGATGGCGGTGCAAAAGCAGGCAGTGCTCTCGATGAAATGGGGCGGACTGCGGAGCCGGCATGAAATTGAGGAGACTATATGATTATGGATGACAAAGTTGCGTTGATCACCGGTGCCAGTAGCGGGATCGGGAGGGCAACGGCCCTGGCTTTTGCTGCCAAGGGTGCAAGCGTAGTGGTTGCGGCGAGGAGGCAAGAGGAACTCGACTCGCTGGTCGCCGAGATAGAAGCCGCGGGCGGGAAAGCGACCGCTATTCAGACGGATGTATCGAAAGCTCACGACGTCGAACAGATGGTGGCTCACGCGATCGCGACGTTTGGGCGTCTCGACTACGCCGTGAATAATGCCGGTATCGAAGGGCAGATCGCGAACATTGTCGATCTCGAGGAAGATGATTGGGATAAGGTTCTTGACATCAACCTGAAAGGTAATTATCTTTGCCTGCGATATGAAGCGCGAGCGATGCTCGATGGCGGGCATGGCGGAGCGATCGTCAATGTCGGATCGGTAAACTCCTTTCTCGGTTTTGGGGGAGGAGCTGCATATGTCGCGTCGAAGCACGGACAGGTCGGCTTGACGACAAGCGCGTCCGCCGAACTTGCGCCTCACGGAATCAGGGTCAACATCGTTTGCCCCGGGTTTGTTGATACGCCGATGCATCATCGGATCCGCGGCATCATCGGTGACGAGATCTTCGACAATGCCATGGTGCCGCAGGTTCACGTCCAGCGTGTAGGCAAGCCAGAGGAGATCGCGTCCGCGATCCAGTTCCTTTGTTCAGACGAAGCGAGTTATATTACCGGCACGACACTGACGCCTGATGGCGGGTTTACGATGACGGTATGAGAAGCCCGACACGCAGAAATCGCATACGGAAACAAACATGAATATTAAGAATTTTATTCTTGCATTAGTAGCTTCGATCTTTTGCCTCTCGGTTAACCCGTTGGCTACGGCGCAGGGATCCGGCGAGTTGAGGGTGCTCAGCAGCAACCTTGCCCGGCCCGCGATATTGGAACTGATCCCGTTGTACGAAAAGATCTACAAGGTCAAGGTAAGGGTCCAGTATGCGAATAATCCCATACTCAAGCAGCAGATCGAGGCGGGGTCCAAGTTCGATGTGGTGATCATCGAACCACAAATGCTGACAGAGCTTTCCAAAGCGGGTTTCATTGATAAAAACTCCGTTGTGGATCTGGCGAAAGTTGGCATGGCGTTGGTATCGAAGGAGGGTTCACCTGCTGTAGATACTAGCAGCGTGGAATCCTTCAAGAAGGTACTGCTCTCGGCAAGATCCATCGCCTACACGGCGGACGGACATAGTGGATCTGTGTTCCTTGGCACGCTCGAAAAAATGGGTCTCACGGACCAACTGAAGCCGAAACTGATGCCGGTTGTTGGTCGATTTTCCACTCTGGCAGTGGCCGAGGGCAGTGCTCAATACACGGCCTTCCCAGGTGTTGGGCTCGGTCCTGGCGTTCAAATGGCCGGCAAGTTCCCAGAGGAAATTCAAACGTACATCGGCGTTGCAGCCGCCGCCAGTTCAGATGCCGTTGGGCATACAACAGTGCGTGCATTCTTGGAATTCCTTCAGTCCGAGTCCGCTAGAGCGCTTTTCAAGTCTCAGGGTTACACACCGGTAGCTATCGCGCAGGTTGGCGTTCCGGTCGAGAAGGAACCGATGCACCGGTTCAAATTTGAGAACGAGTTTGTCCGCGTCTTCGACGTTCTGGTGCCGATCGGCAAGACGACGCAATATCATACGCACCTTTACGACGGCGTGAGTGTGCGGGTAAGCAATGCGCAGATCATCGACGAAGTAGTCGGCGGCGAGAAAACACCGTTTGTTATCAATTACGGGGAGGCAACATTTGGCGCGCGGCCATCGCCTCTGACGCACCGGGTCGTCAATAGCGGCAAGAGTGATTTCCGCAATATTTTCATTGAGATATTGCCTTTCAAGAACGCGGCGGCAGCCACCACATTTCCTATCCTCTCAGACACTCACACGATCCTGATCGACAATGCGCGGGTGCGAGTGAATCGCCTGATCCTCAAACCCGGCGAATCTTCAAGACTCCACAAACACTCGATGCGGGGCCTTGGAGTCGTTCTTTACGACTCGAAGATCGAGATCAGCACTCCAAATGGCGCGCCGCGAACACTGGAACCAAAGGCCGGCGACTTCGTCTGGCAGGATGCAGGTACGACTCACATTATCAAAAATATCGGATCGACCGTCTTTGAGGCTATCGATATCGAGCTCAAGTAACCGAAAAGGAGACCCAATAATGCCCATCACAACTTTCAACAATTTTACTGACGGCCTAACACCGGACCAAAGGAGCCGCGGACATTTCATTACCAATATCGACACGGAGGATGAGAAACTCTGGATTCCATACGCGGAAGGGGTGTGGTTTCAGCCATGCAGCTTCAACCTGTCTTCCGGAAGTTGGAGTCTCGTGTTAAAGGCCCTACCAGGTGCCAGCCTGGGGATCCATTATCACGTCGGTACGGTCCACGGCTATACCATGCGCGGCCACTGGAGATATTTGGAGCACGACTGGATTGCGAAACCGGGAACGTTCATCTTCGAACCGGCCGGTGAGGCTCACACGCTGGTCATCAACGAAGACTCACCCGAAACGGCGATCGTCTTTTTTATGATCGAAGGAGCCCTGATCTATCTGGACAAGCCGGTCAACGGCGGCTTTGCCGCTTACGAGGATGCATTCTCAGCCCTCGAATTTAGCCGGGCATACTATCGTGAGGCTGGCCTCGATCTGAGCAAACTCGACGCGCTCATTCGCTGATCACAGATACAATTCAATTCAGAGGAGGAAAAATGAAAATCGCACGCCCTACGAAATTCGCTCATGTTGTTTACCGCACCCGTCGGCTTAAGGAAATGCTCGGTTGGTACGCTGCTGTTTTTGACGCTAACGTGCAGTATCAGAACCCGGTACTTGCATTTCTGACGTATGACGACGAGCATCACCGGCTTGCTTTTGTCGATATGTCCGTTCTGAGCCCAAATGACAGCGATTCCGATAAGCACGATGCGATCGGTGTCGATCATGTCGCTTATTCTCTCGGGAGTTTGGGTGACTTGTTTGAGAATTATGCTCTGTTGAAAGAGAAGGGCATCATGCCGTACTGGTGCGTTCATCACGGAATAACAGTATCGATGTATTACGCCGACCCCGACGGTAACCAGATGGAGTTTCAGGTCGATCGACTAGGTTCCAGCGAGGAATCGACCGACTTTATGATCAACAACTGGGGCGACAATCCGGTCGGCGTCGAGTATGACCCCGACGAGATTCTCGCGGGCTTTCGAGCCGGAACTCCTGAGACTGAACTGCTGGCGTTCTATAAAGGCGGGCCGGTGTCCCCGATCCGCGGATCTATCTCCGGGTTGATATCGATGTAGAGTTGGAACCGTAATTATGGCAAGTCTGTCCGCTTTTAGGCTGCTTTTTCGTCTACATTTAACGAGCAGTTGGGAAACCTTGTGTTAACCCGGCAGCCCAATAAAAATTAGGAGAATAGATATGAATCCAAACAAAGCATTGTGGGAAAAAGGTGATTTCACGCGTATCGCGGCTACCATGCGTCAAAGCGCCGAAGAAATTATAGAATCGGTAGGGGTCGCGAAGGGTATGCAGGTGCTCGATCTGGCCTGCGGTGATGGGAATACCGCGATCCCGTCAGCCAGACGGGGTGCCAACGTGCTCGGCGTTGACATTGCCGGTTATCTCGTCGAAGCGGCAAGGCGCAGGGCTAACGAGGCCGGACTTTCCAACTCTGAATTCAGAGAGGGAGACGCTTCGAATATCGAGGGCATCGATGACGATACCTTTGACCTGACGATCAGCATCTTCGGGGCAATGTTCGCCCCGCGGCCCTTCGATGTGGCAAAGGAAATGGCACGAGTAACGAAGCCAGGCGGACGAATCGTGATGGGTAATTGGATACCCAACGATCCGACGTTGGTGGCACAGATCCTTAAGATAAGTTCGGCGTATTCGCCGGCGCCGCCCGAGGGCTTTGTCAGCCCGATGACGTGGGGCATCGAGGACAACGTTGTCGAGCGTTTCGCAGCGGCGGGCGTACCGGCCGACCAAATTTCGTTCAGCCGTGAAACCTACACATTCGAATTCTCCGGCAGGCCGGCGGAGTTCGTCGGCGTCTTCAAAACCTATTACGGCCCGACGATGAACGCCTTTGCGGCGGCGGCGGCAAACGGGAAGGCTTCGGAACTCGAAGCTGAGCTGGTCGATCTCTTTACAAATGAGAATCGCAGCGACGACCCGAACCGCACCACAATCCCGGCGACCTACCTTCGCGTGACGGCAAATGTTTAGCCGTTTAGACTATCAGCATGATGTCCGATAGGGGTTTTCGCTCAATGTCCGGGACCTTTGCGTTCTCGGTAGGATAGCCGACCGGGATTAATACGAACGGCACTTCGTTTCGCGGCCGGCCCAGGATCTCTTGTAGAAATTTCATCGGTGACGGAGTATGCGTAAGGGTCGCAAGACCCATGTTGTGAAGGGCGGCGAGCAGCATGCCAACAGCGATGCCGACAGACTCCTGAGAGTAGTATGTCGGCTCGGTTTCGCCGCTATGATCAATTGAGGTTATGCGGAATACGACTATAAGATATGGAGCGATTTCCAAAAACGGTTTATGCTCGTCTGTACCGAGCACGGCGAGGCGCCGCAGCCATTTTTCGCTCATGCGGCCGTGATAACTTTCATGCTCTTCTTTCTCAGCAGCTTTCCGGATCTTATTCTTTATCTTCGGATCGCGAACGACCACAAACCGCCATGGCTGCATGTTCGCCCCAGAAGGAGCGGTACCTGCAGTAGCGATCGCCTTTTCGATCAGCTCTAAGGGCACATCGCGGTCTGAGAATTCGCGGACAGTTCGGCGGCGGCTTAGAAGCTCAAAGAACTCGTCTGCCAGCTTTTTCTGATTCGCGATGTCTAATTCGTTAAAACAGAGCTTTGTGTATTTGGGTAGTGGAAATGATTCTTTCATCGGTTCTCTTTAAGTGACGGCACCGCAATGCTATTGTATCGCTGATCAGAGTTCGGACAATATAGGAGAGCGATGCCTCGGATTGCATGGGGCGTCGATCAGTGCTATAAGTATCGCTTTCCATAACAATTTTTTGAACAGTTTGAGTGACCCAGATTTTAGCATTCTTCCCGGGGCCCAAAAAGCAGGCCCTTGGTCTGTTTTGTTCATGTCTGGTCCGCCGGATATGATCTTTAATCTGCAGTTTAGGAGGAGTTTACTAATGAAAGGAATCGCAACAGGAGTTCTGTTTGCATCACTATGTTTTTCAACGGCAACTATTGTCAATGCGCAGGACCCGAC
The DNA here is from genome assembly GCA_041749555.1 of Pyrinomonadaceae bacterium. GTDB lineage: Bacteria > Acidobacteriota > Blastocatellia > Pyrinomonadales > Pyrinomonadaceae > OLB17. The sequence continues at coordinate 35,189 of JBGTBC010000045.1, forward strand.
GCCTGCTCCAACGGGGTCCCCCGCTGGCCCGGCGGGAGGACAGCGGCCGGGCGGTCCTGGAGGTGCGGCCGCTCCAACACAGGATCCGCAGCCCTATGAACGTGTGATCACAAAGGATGCTAAATCCAAAAAGGGCGTCTTTACTGTTCACCAGGTAAAGGATAAACATTACTACGAGATACCGAAAACCGAGTTTGGAAAGGAATTTCTGTGGGTCACGCAGATCGCCAGTACTACATTTGGGGTCGGCCACGGCGGGCAGAGCCTGGGCCGACGCGTCGTTCGCTGGGAATTGAACGATAATCGCGTATTCCTCAGAAACGTCAATTACAATATTGTTGCCGATCCAAACCTTCCGATCGCTGAAGCGGTCAGGAATGCCAACAACGATACCATCTTGATGTCATTCCCGGTCGCGGCGTGGGGACCAAATGAAGCAACCGCAGTGATCGATATCGGCCGTCTCTTCACGACCGATATTTTTGAAATAAGCGCACGTCAGCGTCTAAACGCAAACTCAATGGATGCTTCTCGTACGTATATCGACACGATCAAAGCATTTCCCGAAAACATCGAGGCTCGAGCTACACACACTTATGTCCGAACCCCAACCCCAACAGGCGCCGGCGGTGGAGGACAAGGCCCGGGTGGTGGCGCCCAACAACAGGGAATGCCGCCGGGCAGTGCAAGCGTTGTGATGCATTACAGCATGGTCAAACTTCCTGAGAATAAGATGATGCCGCGGCTATTTGACGATCGCGTGGGTTACTTCTCGATCACGCAGATGGATTACGGCCGTCCCGAGCACCGCTCACAACAGCGACGATACATCACGCGTTGGCGACTTGAGAAAAAGGATCCAAATGCCGAAGTTTCCGAGCCCATAAAGCCTATCGTTTATTATATCGACCGCGCGACACCTGCGTGGCTGGTGCCGTTTACAAAGAAAGGCGTCGAGAAATGGCAGAAAGCGTTTGAAGCAGCGGGATTCAAAAATGCGGTGATCGCAAAGATGGCTCCGTCGAAAGCCGAAGATCCCGATTTCGATCCGGAAGACGCTCGCTACTCGGTCATTCGTTGGCTGCCGTCGACCGTCGAGAATGCCTCGGGCCCGCACATCAATGACCCGCGTACAGGCGAGATCCTCGAAACGGATATTCAGATGCACCATAACATCATGAACCTTCAGCGTTCGTGGTATTTCCTTCAGGCCGGCGCAGTCGATCCGCGTGTTCACAGGCTGCCGATGCCTAATGAACTGATGGGCACACTGGTCGAATACGTCGTCGCTCACGAGGTCGGCCATACGCTCGGCTTCCAACACAATATGAAGGCGAGCTCAATGTATCCACAGGAAAAGGTCCGCGACCGCGAATGGGTCAAGAAGATGGGCCATGTGCCGACATTGATGGATTATTCACGCTTCAACTACGTCGCGCAGCCCGAAGATAACATTGATGTCGAAGACCTTGTGCCGGGCATCGGCCCATATGACGTCTGGGCGGCGATGTGGGGATACAAACCTATCGCCGGGGCAAGGACGCCTGATGCGGAATTGGCGACACTGGACACCTGGGCACGCCAACAGGATGAAACACCATGGTACCGTTTCTCGACCACCGGCTCAGCAGGGAGCGACCCCGGAGAACTTACCGAAGCGGTTGGCGATGCAGATGCGATCGCCTCATCAGAACTCGGGCTGCGTAACCTAAAACGCATTTCCAAGCTCCTCGTGCCGGCGACTACAACTGAAAGAGGCCAGCCATACAACGACCTTAGTGAGCTTTACGGCCGAATGCTCGGCCAATGGACGCTCGAGATGAATCATGTCGCGCAGATCGTCGGGGGATATAATTCGCAGCAAAAACACATCGGTCAACAGGGCGTCAGGTTTAACCTTATCCCAAAAGCCCGACAGACGGCCGCGGTGAAGTTCCTCCAGGATAATGCCTTTGCCACGCCAATGTGGGCGATAGACAAAGAAATACTGAGGCGAATAGAACCCATCGGAGCATTGAATCGCGTCAGAAACGCACAAAACAGCATTCTCAACAACCTATTGTCGAGTGCACGTTTCGCGCGTCTTATCGAACAACAGGCTCTTGACGGAATGGCCGCATACCCAGCTACTGATTTCCTTGCGGACGTAAGGAACGGGGTGTGGTCAGAGCTCGGCACGACAAGACCCGTCGTCGATGCATATCGCCGAAACCTACAGCGAGCCTATCTCGACATCGTGAACAACAAGCTCAACGCACCGCCAACGCCGACACCGGCGGCAGTGCCTGCGGGCTTTGCAGCGATGTTTGTTTCAAGCGGTGACGAACGCTCATTCTATCGTGCGGAACTTCGTTCGCTAAATGCTCAGCTTGGATTGGCTCTTACCAAGACAACCGACCGTGCTACGCGGGCCCACATCGATGCATCCAGGGATCATATCGCCAAGATACTGAATCCGAGCTTTGCGGGGATAGCGGCACCAAGCACGGCCGCCAACCGACAAGCGATGGAGCTGCTCGAACTTTATTATAACCCGACCTCATGTTGGCCGGATTATACGATCGAGCCGTAACGAGGATAGGAAAAGCCTCCCGGTTTGCTAATCGGGAGGCTCCACTAGATACCGGTCAATTCTCGAAACGAAAAGGGTGCTGCTTAGAATGGGCACCCTTTATAGTTTGACCTCTGTTCAGACGCTATCCGGATGATAATCTCTTGGACCACTCGACCAGTTTCTCGAGTTGGTCGCGAATAAATTCTTTGGTCGTTTCGTCGATCAGGTCACCGGCCTCATCAAATTTGTCTCGACAGTTTCCGATCATCACCTCGGGCTGATTGATCGGGTGCATATCGAGAAATACCATCACCTGCCGCAAATGATACTGTGCCCGTGCCGTTGCGATCGCACCTATAGAAGCCCCCATGATCGCCGCCGGTTTGCCGACCCAGGCATTGTCGCCATAAGGGCGAGAGGCCCAATCGATCGCGTTCTTGAGCACTCCGGGGATTGAATAGTTATATTCCGGAGTTACAAACAATATTGCATCGGATTCGCGGATACGCTGTTTTAATTCTGCTACCTTGCTCGGCGGCGATTTTTCATCGTCCTGATTAAAGCCGGGTATCCCGTCTAGCTCGAATATGTCGATCTGAACCTTATCCGGCGCGAGTTGAGCCGCCGCCCGAAGCACTCCACGGTTGTATGAACCTTCCCGAAGACTGCCCGCTATACCCAAAATACGAAAGTCTTCGATCATTTATTTTCCCCTTAATTGAAAAGATCAGGTGTGCTTCTGGACTTATCGAAGAAAGCGCCCAAACGAAAAGAAGAATCTTCCTTCGCCACTTTGGTTAAAACCGCCGCCGAGAAGGATTGGACCTAACGGAGTTTCTATGATAAATCCGCCCGAAACGCTCTGTCTGTATTTTGCTTCTCGAAAGCTTTCATACGCACTCCCGCCCTCGTACCATGCTCCGACGTAGCCTTTGCCTCCAAACAAGGCTGGCAAGATCTGGCGGCTATGAAGGATCCCGACGCCGCCAAAGGCATAATTGCTCCCGCGAAACTGATCGACACCATAGCCGCCGATCCGAAAAGGCCCGCCAAGTGTAAACTGCCTCAATACCGGGGCTGTGCTTCCGAAACTAGTGCCTGCTCCGCCAAAGCCAAATACTGTATTGTGCTCGCTGATCGGCCTAAAGATCGAGGTTTGAGATTCGGCCTGAGTGATTCCGCCTGTTATTCCCGGCGAGTCAAAATAATGATCGATCGAGTTTCTGGAAAGTATTCCCTGTCTGGGAACCTGTGCCTGATTGAGTCCGTCATACGTCCATCTCATTGAAGCGAGCGAGAATTTACCTTTAACCTCGGGCAGGAGCGGATCGCCGATCCGTCGAGTGGCCCTCTCATAACCTATTGCATATCCGGCACGAAGTTCGCTTCGTTTGTTAAACGTGTAGCCCAGATCTACGCCGGCCTGCATACCTGATATCGAATATTCTGAAAGCCGAACATTGTCGTCATAGAACGAGACCTTCCGCCGTTCATACGCGACGCGGGGAGCGGTAAAGAATTTAGTATTACCGAGAGGGCGAAAATATTCACTGGCGAGCAGCATGTTTGAACCAACCCTAACATCGTTTCGCCATTCGGCTCCATAACGGCCAACGTCAAAGAAAGTAATTCGGGCAATTATGCTTAAATTCGAGTCTTCTGATTCGACACTATTGACATCAAAACCGATATCGAGCCTGGTGGGGTCCGTTGGTTTTCCGTTTGTTTCATTTGTGCGGATATTTAGGCCGACGTTCCCATCCCGTTCGATTATATCGTAATTCAGGGCGTCAAACCGGCCAGTGCCGGTGAGTTCCGAAAGGTCTTTCTCAAGCTCGGCCCGTTTGGCTTCATCAAGCGCACTGCCCAGGTATTTCTCCTGAAGCTTTACCTCTATTGTGCGCGCGGCAGCCCTGTCAAAGCCGTCAACTGCTAGAAATGTCGGCACGGGATCAATGTCCGGCCTTTCTCTTTTCTTACGAAGTGCAATATGCTCCTGCCAAGCCTCCTCGGAGAGGGAAAGGCCCCGAAGAAGCACCTCTTTTTGTTTAGCACCCTGATATCCAAGTTTTATGATCTCTTCGCTGTCGGCAAAACTCGACGAGGTGAATTTCTCCAGATCCGGTGCAATTATCAGATCGGCCTGAAGCAGGCTCCGTCGAGAGTTATCCGCTGTCGAGATATTAATGGTCTGGGCCAAGACTCCTATGAGGCTCTCGAGCGATTCCCGGCTTGCAGGTTGGGTCTCAATGTTAACAACAAGAAGGATATCCGCTCCCATCGCCTTCACGACGTTTGTCGGGATGTTATTGACAAGGCCGCCGTCGGAAAGGATCTTTCCGTCGATCTCGACTGGAGCGAAAACTCCTGGGATCGACATTGTCGCCCTTAAACTTCGGGAAAGTGAACCGCTCTTCAGCTCCTCAGACGCTCCGTTCACCATATTAGTTCCGACTGTCCTAAAGGGGATCGGAAGCTGGTCGAAATCTTTCACCCGTGCATAAGGTAGGGTCACACGATCGAACAGAAGTCCGATCTCATGGCCCGAATTGAATGCGGTCGGCAGCTTGAGGTCATTGGGTTGGCCGCGAAGTGGTATCGGACCGGGTATGTTGCGGCGGTCTTCTTTTCGACGAAATGACAGATTATCAAAGGATGTTGACGATGTGAAAAGTTTGCCCCATTCAAGTTCTGCGATCAGATCCTCGATCTCGGCCGGCGATTTACCCATCGCATACAACGCCCCGATCAGGCCGCCGATACTCGCCCCGCCGATGTAATCAACCGGAACCCGGTTTTCCTCCAATACCTTCAGTACCCCTACGTGCGCAAATCCGCGAGCGCCGCCGCCGCTTAGCACCAGGCCTATCGTCGGCCGCGTCTTCACTTCAGCCACCTGCGCACCCACGGGAGCCTGAATCGCTCCCAAGAGAGTGCATATAATGAAGAACGATTTGATCCTCTGCAGCATAGATGGAACTACTCAAACTGTTCCAATGATACTCTTTTCAGCTTCAGACTGCCTTAATTATTCATTCTGCGTTGAACGCTGAAAATGACGGAGTACTTTTCAACTAGAAAATTGGCGTTGGACTTCGAGGCATTTTAGGCATTAGAATAATTTTCGGGCTATGGATCTAAGGAAGGCACTTCTAATCTTTGTCGGTACGCTTTTCGTGGCACTGGGAGTGTTGGGCATGTTCCTGCCGCTTTTGCCCACCACCGTTTTTCTTCTGATGGCGGCCTACTGCTACTCTCATAGTTCCGAGCGTTTCCATACATGGCTGCTTAACAATCGTTTGTGCGGCTCATATATCAGTAACTATAAGAGCGGGCGCGGCATATCGATGCGGCAGAAAGTATCGACAATTGCGATGCTGTGGGCCTCGATCGGATTTAGTTTCTGGATCATCGGTGGCGGATTTTGGATGACGTTGCTGCTCGGCGGCATTGCATTTGGCGTAACTATTCACATACTTTGGTTAAAGACTTTCCGAGTTGAAGAAGCGGATGCAGAGGCAGTCACTTCAACCGAGATCGTATCCTAGCTCCGTCAGGCCACTTTTACTACAAGCATCGATATTTACCGCTCCCGAAACCATTAACAGGGAAAGCCAATGCGTTCATCGGTTGCTGTAGCCGAAGATATCTGAGTGCAGCGGTCATTTCTTTAAAAGTTCCCGAACGCGTTTTAGTAGCTGCGGCATTAAACCGGCAGTTTTGATCAAAGAACCGCTAGCGAATGTCGTTGTCATTTTGCGGAATGTCGCTATGGCATTTGCGGAGTACGGCATCCACCAGGCGTCGGGGAGCAGAGCCACGCGGTTAACGTGGATATGCTGCGGCTGAACCAGTTCCATAAGGCCTTCGCGGCCGTGGGTGCGGCCGCGGCCTGAGTTTTTGAAGCCTCCCCACGGCGTTTGGCTGATGCCGTGGGTATAGAGAACTTCATTGACGCAGACGCTGCCGGCCTCTATGCGCCGGGCGACTCGTTCGCCCTTTGCACGGTCGCGAGTCCAGACGCTGGCGGTGAGGCCGAACTCGCTGTCGTTGGCGAGGCGGATCGCTTCTTCTTCAGTCGAGAATGTCGCGATCGGCAGCGTTGGGCCAAAAGTCTCTTCCTGCATTGCTCGCATATCATTATTGGCGTTTGTGATGACTGTCGGCTCGTAGAAAAGGCCTTCGAGTTCAGGATGGCGGCGTCCACCTGTTTCAATTTTTGCTCCGGCAACACGAAAATCTTCTACGTGGTCTTCGACGATCTTGATCTGGCGTTCGGAGGACATTGCACCGATCGAGACGTCTTCTCGGTCACCCGTGCCCTGAACAAGCTGTTCTGTTTTCTCGAGAATCTTGCGGGTCAAATCTTCGGCGACGCTCTCCTCGACGTACAGCCGTTCAACCGAAGAGCATGACTGCCCTGCGTTGCAAAATGCTCCCCAAACAGCGGCTCTGGCAGCGAGTTCAAGGTTGGCGTCGGCGAAAACGATCATCGGATCTTTGCCGCCGAGTTCGAGGACAACGGACGTTAGATTTTTCGCTGCTGCCGCAACGATATTTTTACCTGTAGCAACCGAGCCCGTGAACATGATCTTATCGGGTGCCGCGTCGACAAGTGCTGCTCCAGTTGCTCCCGCACCGCTGATAATCTGCACGCAATTCTCAGGCAAGCCCGCCTTTCGAAAGATCTCGCCGATCTTAAGGCCGACCATCGGCGTTAACTCCGACGGCTTGATAACGACCGTATTTCCGGCCATCAAAGCCATCACCGCCTCGCCGAGAGGGATTGAGAACGGATAATTCCACGCCGGTATTACTCCGACGACACCGAGAGGATGGTAGACGATCTTGGACGAACGTCCGAGCAAAGCATATAGCCCGATGTTGATCTTCTTAGGTTTTAGCAGCTTTTCGGTGTTGCGGGCAAAATACTGCATCAGGTCTAGGACCGGTGCGATCTCCATCGAAAAGGCCTCGGCGACCGGCTTGCCCGATTCGAGGGAGATGAGAAGTGCGATTTCGTCCATCTCCGCAAGTATTACCTCGCGGGCACGCATAACGAGGCGCCGGCGTTCTGCAAAACTCGTTTTTCGCCAAGAGCGATACACATCACGGCCCTTTAATACCGCCGCGGCGACCTCGTCGGGGGGCGTCACGGAGACACGTCCGATCTCCTCGCCCGTCGCGGGGTTTACCGATATGATCTCGCTAAATTCTTTCGGCATCGGAACGGCCATATTGGATATTTTAACCGCAGAGCCTAAGAGACGCAGAGAAATATTTATACTAACGGCGTCTCTCCATTTTGGCGGCTCAATCCTCGTTAATGGCTAGCCTCGGCGGATGCGTTTGTAAACCGCTCCATTCGGAACAATTCCCGAAGGTGTCGAAGACGTCACGCGCAGATCATTGCCTTTTCTAAACCAACGGCCGCCGGTGCGGCGAAATTCGATCACCCATGACGTTCCGCCCACTTCGATCGGGGCAAACGTGACAATCAGTCTGCTTCGGGCATAGGTCCAATTGCCGGTGTTGAGAATATCACCGCGGTTCTCATAGTCGCCCGTCATTGTGGCGGTAAGGTCTGCTCTTAGATCGAGCAATTCGACCACGCGGCCGCTAGCACCTATGAACTCGCGTCGATAGGTACCAATGAACCTTTCTGTATCCGAGGCGATCGAAGCGTTAGCAGAACCCACAGGAACGCCCTGAACCTGAAAAACGAAAGATACAATAAATGCCGAGATCAGAACGGGTATAAAAAATCTTCTAGTAAACATACTTTATTTAAATCCTATAAACTCAGATAGATACATTCATTGGACAGTATCCTGATCCAATGGGTTGTAAAAAACCGGTTCAACCCATTTTCTGCTCAATGAACTTGAACGCCGCATCTATCGCGTTTTCGAGTTGTGACGGCTCGGTACCGCCACCCTCGGCCATATCGGCCTTTCCGCCGCCTTTGCCGCCAACTATAGGTGCGATCTCGCGTATTATGTCGCCGGCCCGCACTTTGCTTGTAAGGTCATTGGAGACACGGACGATGATGCCGACCTTGCCTCCGTCGCGGCGGCCGAGAATGACGATGCCGCTTTTTAGTCGTGCGAGAAGAGTATCCGAAAGCTGTCGCTGGCCGTTTGCGTCGAGCCCATCGACGATCTTGGCCAGAACTTTTACGCCGGCAACGTCCCGACCGTCGGGCGGAGCATACCCCACACCCGTAGCCGAGGCGGTAGACGTCACAGTGCCGCTGCCCTCCGGAACCAGGGCTATCTTAAGCTTGAGTTCATCCCCTTCCTTACGGGTACGTTTGAGCTCGTCCTGCAGGCGTTCGATAGCGGCAGGCAGGTTGTCGCGTTGGGTCTTGAGCGCCGCGAGCGAGCGGTCGATCAGCAGCTCATTTTCACGAAATCGTTCAAAAGCGTCAAAGCCCGTGATCGCCCTGATGCGGCGAACTCCGGATGCGATCGCTTCGTCCGACATTATCTTGAAAACCCCAATGTCGCCCGTCGCCCTGACGTGTGTGCCGCCGCACAGTTCTTTAGAAAACACGCCATCACCCACACTTAGGACACGCACCGCCGAGCCGTATTTCTCACCAAACAAAGCCATTGCACCACCGGCCATTGCCTGTTCGATCGCCATGACATTGGTGTTCACCGGATGATTTTCGAGAATGTGTCGATTCACCAGATCCTCGACCTCGGCGATCTCAGCCGCGGTCATAGGCTGATAATGCGTAAAATCGAATCGCAAAACACTCGGCCCGACCACTGAACCAGCCTGCTTAACATGTGTTCCTAAAACTTCTCTCAATGCCGCATGAACAAGGTGGGTCGCCGTATGATTTCGCCGTGTGGCATCGCGTTTCTCGGCATCGACAACAGCCGTTACAAGTTGAGTATCAGCTGACAATCGCTCAATTCCATTGGAGGTCTGAACGTCGAGATAATCGTCGCCGGAAGGCCGAATTGACCCCTTCTCCACTTTCACTTTGTGAATGACCAAGTTTTGAAGTGGCGAGAAGGTGTCTAACACTCGGATAACCGTTCCTTGGTCGGTTAACAGGACACCCGTATCACCAACTTGACCTCCAGACTCCGCGTAGAATGGTGTAGTATCGAGCACAACTCCTCCTTCTTCACCTTCATCTAGACTAAGCAATTCCACGTCGCCGCGAATAATTGCAGTAACTTTTGCCCCTTCGTATCTAGTTGCCTCATAACCCACAAAAAGTGTAGGCCCGACTTTGTTGAGGACCTCACCGTAAATCGGACTCAGCTGCGATGTTCGCTCGGTCTTACCAATACCGGACTGCAACTGTAATTGTTTGAGCGAGGAGTCTAGCAGTCGATTGAATCGTTCTTCCGAAATTTCGTAACCGCGTTCTTCAAGTGCTATTCGCAATAAATCGCGAGGAGCGCCGTACGTATCGTATAGCCGAGCAAACTCATGAAAGATCGGCTGAAAACTCTCGTCTGAATCCGACTCAATAACTCCAGCCAAATTCTCTAATTCATCGTATATCGCTGATATTTGGCTCAACTGACCCGCAGGGATTTTGGCAAACGCTTCGCGCATTGCCGCAATCTGAGGAAGCATATTACTGCGATACGCTTCCCCGATCTGGGCAAGCATATTCATAGTCGGAGCCAAAGAATGTTCAAGCGACTGTCGTATCTGTTCGACTGATTGAGCAAGCGGAGCAATCTGCTGTGCAATTACCCTGTTCATATCAGCGATGTTTATAGCAAGGGGAGCTATAACTTTTGCATAGTCAATGTTCGAGATTGCAACGACGGCAGCCTCTGCTTGCAGCGACAAATTAACCACCCGGTTTGCTTGTTTTGAGATTTCATCAATAACAATCGCGTTTTCGTCAGACTTTAATTTCTTTTCGGCAGCTGGCAAGGAATTCGGAAGCTTTTGTAATGCTGTGACGAGCGTGTTACTGAAACGCTCTTCTTCACTTTTGACAATTTTCAGAATGAAATCGCGTTGCGTTTCGAGTTCGGGATATGCTCCTTTCATCTCAGAGACAACAAAATCGCAGACTTTGTAGAAGAAAAGGTCGTTCAAGCCCAGATGCTCGCGACCATGGTAGATCGCGCGGCGCATAATCTTGCGAAGCACATAATTACGGCCTTCATTGCCGGGCAGGATGCCGTCGGCGATGGCAAAGGCTGTCGCCCGAGCGTGATCGGCGATCACGCGGCAGGCAAATTGCTGAGATTCTGACAAATTATCGTAAGCACTCATTACGTTTGAAATTATAGCAGGAAGCCCTATCGGAACCACGCCGGGTTAGCTTCTCTTGTGGTTTGAGTTAGAATCCTCGCATGAGATCAATTTTGATGATTTGGCCCCTCGCGGTCCTTTTTATCGCAAGCGGCTGCAGTTCGTCCGCTATCGATAACACAGCGGTCGTGAACCAAAGCAATAGCAGAGTTGAGCCGGTTACCGAGAACAAAATTAAGCCAAAACTTCCGACGGTTTCGGCGGCAGACGAGAGCCGCGAAGCCCTCTCTGATTTCGTGGGAACCGCGGACAATACCGAGAAAAAGAATCCGAACGTTATCGGCGTGGCTGTTTTGAATGAAGTTCGCTCGGCCCGTCACGGGAATTATGACCGTGTTGTGTTTGAATTCAAGGGCAAAGATTTGCCGACATATCATATCGAATACATCGATAGACCCGTGCGGGCGTGCGGATCGGGCGACGTGGTGCCCTTGGCCGGTGACGGTTGGCTCGAGGTCCGATTTTCCGACGCTCAGGCCCATACGGCGGAAGGTGCACCGACAATAAAAGATCGTAGCCGTTCGCCGAACCTGCCGATCGTGAAAGATCTGAAGATCACATGCGATTTCGAGGCCGAGGTTACCTGGGTCATGGGCGTTTCATCCCCGAATAGATATCGGGTAGTGGAACTCAGCAAACCCACCCGATTAGTCATCGACATAAAGCATGATTGAAGAATAGCTGTGAGCTAATAGCTGTCAGCTAATAGCTATTTTTTCCTCGCCCCCGGTGGATACTATGAAGCATTTTCTGTCAGCATTGCTCGCTATAATATTCGTTATCCCTATGCACGCTCAAGCCCATAAACTCAGCAGCTTTCGCGAAACTTTTAGAAAAGAACTCGCCTCCGCGGGAATTGTCGGCGGCAGCTTTGTGTTCATGAAAGATAGGGAGATCCTTATGGAGGAGCATTACGGACTCGCGAACATCGAGAAGAACCAAAAGGTAGATCCCGAGACTATTTTTCATTGGGCGTCGAACACAAAGCCATTTACCGGCATAGCCATAATGCAGCTTCGCGATCGCGGATTACTCAAGCTCAGCGATCCTGTCACCAAGTACCTGCCTGAGCTTCGCAAAATACATAATTTCCACGGGTCGATGGACGAGATAACGATCGAACACCTCCTTACACACAGCGGCGGATTTCGCGGCGGCACGTGGCCATGGCGAAATAATAAACCCTGGGAGCCGTTTGAACCGACCGAGTGGTCGCAGCTCGTTGCGATGTTTCCGTTTACCGAGGTGCTGTTCAAGCCGGGCAGCAAATATAGCTATTCTAACCCCGGGATCATCTATCTCGGCCGTATTATCGAGGAGATCTCAGGCGAATCATACGAAACATACATCGAGAAAAATATCTTTCGCCCGCTCGAGATGCATCGCAGCTATTTTGACACCACGCCTGCCCACCTGCTCAAAAATCGCTCGCATTCTTATTACATCGAGAATGGTAAACGCACCGAGGGCCGATTTGATGCGGATACCGGGATTACCGTTTCAAACAGCGGCCTGAATGCGCCAGTTGCCGATATGGTCAAATATGTGAATTTCCTACTGGGTGACCCGGCAAAAAAGGAAGATCAGGATCACGTACTAAAACGCTCATCGCTCGACGAAATGTGGCAGCCGCGGTTAAGGGCCGAGTCCGATTCGAACGGTAACCGAGGTTTTACAACCGACGTCGGATACATCTTCTTCATCGACGCACGAGACGGCCGCAAACTGATCGGACACGGAGGTGACCAGAACGGGTTTATCAGCTATATCGACATAAACCCGGCAATGAAAATAGCGTCGATACTGGTCGTTAATACAAATGTGAACTATCCCCAGAACACGCCTCCCGACAAAGACGTGTTCACCAGGCTTCGGACCGCCGTTCGGAGCTTACATTAAGTCGCTTGTCCGCGACCAGCGCGACCGTAACGCTAGCATTAAAACCCGAATCAACGCCGAGACGGACACCTGTACCTTGACGTTGGACGTTGAACCATTAACCGTGGAACGTGGAATTTGGAACCTTGAACTCCCGTTCCGCACCCCCTGTTTTTGTACCACGGCTGGTACAGCAATTATGACGTAACCCTAGCTATCACAGCAAGTTACCCACTTGTACCACGTACCACGCATTTTCGCAGAATGTGTATTACACCTGTGTCGTCCTATACCTATTTGAGGACAGGACAGAAACCCGGCGGGATGATCCTCCTAAACAGTTTGCCGCGGGAATTAGATTGTCAAAGATCTATCACTGAAATATTATCGCACAAATAGCACACGCGAAAAAGAGTTTTTTCCTTGATCGATCAGGTTCCAGTCCATCAGTTAACTCCCTTTTCCGGGTTCCAACTGCCTTGAAGCTTTCTCAGGAGCAGTATCTGTCCGCCGTGGTAGGCGTTGTGGGCGTTGACGGTTGCGATCAGATCGGCCCACGTTGACTTGATCTCAGCGGAGATAGGCTGACTGAATTTGGATTCGTCTGTCCATTCCAGTAGGTCACGCCATTCACTCATGACCGCGTCGAACCGCGCGACATCAGCCTGCCATTCGGATTCCTCATATTCGCCGACGCTGAAAGTTTCGTTATTTGACGAGACATCATATTGATAATCGATGCCCTTGAAACGCTGAAGATAGGCGTTGTTGTAATAGGTGATGTGCGAGAGCGATTCCCAAATGCAGTTTACGGAATCTTCGGGTTTCCATGCGGCCTGTTCAACAGTCAGCCCCTCGACCGCGTTACGGACCGCGACGAACCAGCCGTTGACGTTATAACTCCGGTCAAATTGATCCAACAGCGTCTTCTTGATCATGATTACCACCCCCGATGAATTTCCCAACGGTCAACTATTTCGCCCCCGTCGACAACGTTGTAATGCGAATGCTGTGCAGCGGTCAGACAGGAATGATTGGCAAGAATGCGGAAGCGGTCGCCGACCTTTATTCGGTCGAATAGTCCGCTCTCGCCCGCGTCGATCTCACCATGCTCCTGCGAAAGCCCCGTGACCCGCATTCCGGTCTCGCGTCCCTCGATATCCAGTACATGCCCGTAGCCACACAGTGGATCAAGTCCGACCGGCCCACGATCTTTTGAAATGGCGATCGCACCGGCATCGACGACAATGCGTTTTCTCGTACTGTCTTTATGAATGACGGCCGCGAGTACGGTCAGGGCCGTATCGTTGAAACCGCAGCTTCCGAGAGTAGCTTGGAAAGCATCGTAAAAAATATAGTTTCCGGGGCGGATCTCGTCGATGCCGTTGAGATGGTCGATCGTGGACATCGTCGGCGTGGAACCAATACTTACCGTCGGAACCTCTATACTCTGCCCTCGCAGGCGTTCTGCCAACTCGACCATCGAATTGCGTTCGTGCCGGGCGACCTCAAGTATTTCGTCTTTGGATCGTGCGTTATAAGAATGCCCGGCGTGGGTTAGGATGCCCGCAAAATGCAGGTTTGCCGCATCCGTGATCAACCGCGGGATCTCGATCGCATCAGGTGTGTGCGGTTCGACGCCGACGCGATGCGTGCCGCAGTCGATCTTTACGAAAACGTCGAATTTGACTCCGGCTTTTCGAGATTCTTCGTCGAGCAGCTTTACCGTCGCCGCGTCGTCCGTCAACAGATGTAGCTTTACACCACTCTGCAAAATCTCGATCGCATCGGCAAATTTTCCCTGCTCGATCGGAACCGCATACGTGATGTCACTAAAACCGTGCATTGCAAACGCCCGGGCCTCGGCTAATGTCGAGACCGTTAGCGCACCATCATGTCCCGCGGTCTGTATCCGAGCCACTTCGACGCACTTATGGGTTTTGATATGCGGCCGGAGGCGAACCGCATTTCGCGTTGCGATCTCACCGATCCGCTCGGCGTTTCGACGGACGCGTTCTATATCAAGCAATAATGCCGGGGTCTTGATACTTGGGACGTTCATCTTTCGATCTAGTTTTTAAGAAGATTTCTGGCTTTTTTAACAATGTTCTCAGCCGTAAATCCGTAATCGCGAAACACATCTTCCGCGGGCGCAGAGGCCCCGAATTTATCTACCGCGAGAACGTCGCCTCGGTCGCCGATGTACTTGTGCCAACCCTGTGAAACGCCGGCTTCGATCGCGAGTCGAGCGGTGACTTTTGGTGGTAAGACCTCATCACGGTATTTCTGAGGCTGCTCGTCAAAGAATTCCCAACAAGGCATTGAGACCACGCGTGTCGGAGTTCCCTCGCCATTAAGCTTTTCGCGTGCTTCCATAGCCAGCCCGACTTCGGAACCGGTAGCGATAAGGATCAGTTTTGGCGTCGCTGCCTTGCCTGACTTTGTTTCGGCCTCGGCCAAAATATAGCCGCCCTTGTGAAGGCCTTTGGCATCCGCAAATTTTTTTCGATCGATCAGGTCTACTTTTTGTCGGGAGAGTGCGAAGGCGGTCGGCCCTACGGTCCGCTTAAGAGCGGCACGCCACGCCTCCCGAGTTTCGTGGGCGTCACATGGACGAATGACGGCGAGATTGGGAATAGCTCGCAATGCCGCCAGATGTTCGACCGATTGATGCGTCGGGCCATCTTCGCCAAGGCCGATCGAATCATGGGTAAAAACGAAAAGTACGCGAATGTGCGACAACGCCGCGAGCCGGATCGCGGGCCTCATATAATCGCTAAAGGTCTGAAAGGTGCCGCCGTACGGGACCACACTGCCAAAGAGTGCCATGCCGTTCATGGTCGAGCCCATTGCGTGTTCGCGAATACCAAAATGGATATTACGATTTTGGTATCTGCCCGCCTGAAAGTCTTCGGATGATTTGATGAATGTATTGTTAGACGGTGTAAGATCCGCCGAGCCGCCGATCAGCTGAGGCATTCCGCCAGCGATCGCGTTAATGATTTCGCCACTGTAGGCACGGGTCGCCTTAGCTTCGACGCCGTCGAACTGCGGCAGCAGCTTTTCCCAGCCGTCAGGAAGCTCGTTCGATCGAATGTCATTAAACGCCTTGCCCAGCTCCCCGTGTTCCTTTTCATATTTTCGAACCGCTGCCGTCCATTCTTTTTCCATCAGGGCACCCGCCTTTACGGCTGACCGGAAATGAGTCAGAGCATCTTTCGGAATATAGAACTGTCTATCCTCCGGCCAGCCGAGGTTTCGCTTCGTCTCCTTGACGGCATCGACTCCGGGGGCGTCAGAATGTGCCTTGCTTGTGCCCTGCTTGGGCATGCCATAGCCGATAATTGTCTTCACGCGAATGATCGACGGTTTGTTCTTCACCTTTTGTGCGGCCTTGATCGCGGATTCGATCGCTTTAAGGTCATTGCCATCGGCGACCTCCGAGACATCCCAGCCACAAGACTCGAACCGCTTTGTCACATCCTCTGTAAACGCGAGATCGGTCGAGCCGTCTATCGTAATGCTGTTGTCATCGTAAAGATAGATCAGGTTTCCGAGCTTCAGGTGGCCGGCGAGCGAAGCTGATTCGTAACTGACACCCTCCATCAGATCGCCATCGGAACAGATGCAGTAAATATAATTGTCGACAACCGGAAAGCCTTTTTTATTGAAAGTCGCCGCCAAATGAGATGCCGCGATGCCCATCCCGACGCCGTTTGCAAAACCCTGGCCCAACGGCCCGGTCGTGATCTCAATACCGTCGGTAAGTATATTCTCCGGGTGGCCCGGCGTTTTAGAGTGCAGCTGGCGAAACTTTTTAAGCTCCTCGAGCGGAAGATCGTATCCAGTCAAGTGGAGCAGTGAGTAAATCAGCATCGATCCATGACCGGCGGACAGCAAAAAACGGTCGCGACCGAACCATTTGGGGTTCTTGGGATTGTGCCGGAGAAACTTAGTCCACAGCACATAAGCCGCCGGAGCCATTCCAAGAGGCAGGCCCGGATGGCCGGAATTCGCCTTCTGGATCGCGTCGAGCGAAAGTGTACGGATCGTGTTGATGCAAAGCTGGTCGATGTTTTTCTTTTGGATTGTCATTTAGGCGTTGTAGACTCCAGAACGTATGCTTTCTGATGCTGTTTTCTCGCTACTTTATATAAAGCGTGGCATTCAGGGTGATAGGCCACGCTGGAACCGGACGCTGACTGAATATTCTCGATCTTTCCTATTTTGCCAATACTTTCGAGTGCAAGCAAAACAGCACCCCTAGAAGATGACTCGGATGCTGAATTTATGACCAAGTCGCGCCCGAGTACGTCGGCCAGGATCTGTGTCCAGACTGGCGATTGCCGCAGGGCACCACCCGACGCAACGATCTGCTTTATCTTTACGATCGAATCCAGCCGGGCGAAGATCTCCGCAAATCGATAGGCAACCGACTCGATACCTGCCTGAAGAATATCGATCGAATCGTGGGACATTGTCAGTCCCTTGATGGCCCCTTTAGTATCATCGTTGTAGCCGGTGCTGCGTTCACCAGAAAGAAACGGCAAAAAGGTGATCCCGTGCGAAGCTGCCCCGCGTCGGCGCATCTCGTCCTCAGCACGAGGCGGCACCTTCAAGTTGTTTCTGAGCCACCGGTAGAGTCCGCCGCCATCGGATAAGGCCCCGCCGAGGATCACACGGTCCTTATCGATGCGATAGCACCAGAGCCCCTCGGGAATATGCGTTGGCGGTTCACCTTTGAACGCGACCCGCATAGCACCGGAGGTTCCGATCATCAGAGCCGCTCTGTCACGCGTCACACATTCTGAACCTATATTATCGGCCGCTCCGTCGGCGATGGCTGGAAACCATCGTGAATCGGCGAGCCGCGGCCAGCGTTTAGCGAATTTCCGGTTAAGCCGAAATGTCTGGCCTTCCGCTGCAACCGCCGGCAGCATATCTTGTTTTATCTTTAAGAATCTGAAGAGTTTCGGGTCCCACGTACATTTTCTGATATCGAAGATACCGGTTCCCGATGCCATCGAAACGCTTGTCGCCATCTCGCCGAAGAACCGTAGACTTAACAGATCACTGAACGAAAGCAGTCCGGCGGCCTTCGAAAACACATCGGGGAATTCGCTTCTGAGCCACATCAATTTTGCCGGCCAATAGCTTGAATGAAAACTCGCACCTGTCCGGTTATGCACAGCAGATTCATCGAACCGCTTTTTGAGAACGTCTGTATATGCCCGGCTCCGTGTATCTGCCCAACCGAGAACGACGGGGGTGTGTTTCCCTTTTGCATCGACACCGACGAGGCTGTGCCAGTACGAGCACGACGCAACGTATTCAATTTCGCCCTTGAACTTTTTCGTCTTTTCGAGAACCTGATCTATCGCGGCCACTACCCGCTCGATCGCGTATGTCGTATCGATCTCGGAGCCGCCATCGACGGTTGCGGCGAAGGAATATTCGATCTTTACTGATGTCCGGGGGATGAGCTTGGCCTCGCCATCATAGAGCGCCGCGCGAACGCTCGATGTGCCGATGTCGAGAGCCAGGATGATCGGGGATTTCAAGAGATCTGCCTCGGGATTTGTCGCTATAACTAACCGAACGTCTTTTTTATCCACCATCTGAGGCCGACAAAAAGGAATCGATAGTCCTTGAAAAACTCGGGCGGCTTGCCTTCGAAATAATGACCGATGAATTGAAGGATCCAGCCGGTGACGAAAAGGCCGAGGGCGAAACGCCACATTCCTGTTACAAAAAATGACGCTGGAACAAGCAATATCGACAAGGCGATCATCGGTATGCCGAACTTATGTGTCAGTTGATTTATAGGATGCTGATGACTCTCGGAGTATTCGTCGATCCATTCGTCCCATGTTCGTCCACCCATCATAATTATTTCACCTCCTTATAATGAACCATGCTGCGAGCACCGCGAGGATAAAAGCGATCGCCGGAGCGAAGCCTTCGAAAAGGGAGTCAATGACAACATAAACGATAACTCCTACCGAGGCTGCCAGCACTGCTTTAAATAGCGTCGAGTCCGTTCTCATACGAATATGCCGATGCTGTGCATAATACACCCGATCGACCCTAACGGCGAAGCCGCCTTACGATCAAGCCATCCGGTAGAGTGGTTCTTTCCGCCTCGGTGAATCCGTCGAGGAAATCCGTGGACATGAATGTGTCCGCATCCGGAATGGTAAGAGGAATGTCAGTGACCACCCACTCATCGATGACTGAGCGGAAGCTCTCGTACACTTTTGCGCCGCCAATGATGTAGATATGGCCTTCAATATATTTTGAGAGTTCAATAACTTGATCGATACAACTGAGGCCAATCACATTTGGGTAGTCATAAACTGCCGATCTACGGCTTATCACGATATTCAGCCTTTCGGGCAAAGGCTTTCCGATGGCACGCCACGTCGTAGAGCCCATCGCGACGACCTGGCCGATCGTGGTCCGCTTGAAGAACTTGAGATCTTCCGGATAGTGCCACGGTAGTTTGCCGCCCTTGCCGATGGCCATATTTCTTGCGATCGCAACAATTCCAATGATCATTTGAGACGCTGACCCTTATAAACCGCAATTTCCGATCCTTTTGCCAATAATACCGAGTATGGCTTTGCTTCCGATAAAAACGCAAATTCCCGGCCGTAAGTGGCTCCAAAGTCGACGTTGATCTGCGGGTCTTTGGCCTCAAACAACTCCCATTTGGGATGCTCGACTTTGTATTCGTCGACACGGCCGCCGCCACGCGACGTGTAACCCCAGTAGTGCTCGATAATAAATTCGCCGTGCGAACCCTCGTCGGGAACACCTAAACTTTCGCCGATAGTGACCCGAATTTTGTTCGAACTAATATCGTTTGCCCAGGTGAAGCCAACCTCCGTTGGCGTTCGGCGATGATCCATCTGCCAGCATTCGTACGGCTCGCCGTAAAGAACGCGGGCGACGGTTGCGATGGCCCATCGCGGCACAATCTCTTTTACAAAGCATACCGCCCGGCGAACCTCACCGTCAGTTTCCCTCTTTATATAGAAACGCAGATTCACTTCCTCAAAATTAATATGAAACGGAATGGGAAAGCCCAAGACGCGTGTGTCTAGAAACATGAAGCCGACGAGGCTGACAAAGCAGCGGTCTTCGTTGAGATCGAGTTCGGTACCGGGTGGCACGCGTGTGGCCAGAAGTGCTGGATCGACCTCGTAATTCGCCATGATCAGGTCATGCCATTTTGCGGTCAAGAATTTACGCATTAGATGATCACGCGTTTGTCGCCAACGCGGGCGGTGACGTGCTCGCGGTCAAGATACTCGAGCAGTGGTATCGCATATTTTCGCGAAACGCCAGCGATCTCCTTGAATTTTGGTATATCAATTACCCGATCACCTGAATCGGCCGCCGCCCGCCGAAGATCCACGATCAGTTTGTTTATTGCGTCAGACGAAAAATAAAAATCTTCAGTCACTCTTGTGATCTCACCGGCGTCAATTAATAGTTGAAAAAACTTACGAACCTGCTGCGGAGAGAATGCGGTCTCCGAAACGGATTCTGCTATGACCTCGTCGAGCTTGGCGACCTCGAGCCCCGCCATTCGATATCGGTCAGTTAATTTTTTACGCAGAGCAGTTTCGGCAGGTGAGAGTTCTGCTCGGTGCGAAACAAGCCTCAATATGTCTTTATCGACCGCGATAACGCCAGCTTCGGCTAGAGCCTCGATCGCCGACTGAAACACTTCATTCGGTAAGAAACTGAACAATGCGTCACGAGCCTGCTCGCGGGGCATACCCTTCGCCAGCGGTTCACTTCGGTGAAATTCTTCGATCTTCTTCTTGAGAGAATCCGCAAGGTTTTCTAACTCTCGCTTTATAATATAAAGGCCGTTGGAATTGAGGATATTGCCATTTTTGATAACCTGATCGATGGCGGATCGCAGCACATCTGCCCTAATCCCAGTGCGTGTTTGGAGCTGCGAAAAAGTGATGCCGGAAGCTCCTGCCGCCGTCGCCAGCATCTCCAAAGTGCGGCCGTGATCGCCCTTTGCGTCGATAAGACCGGCGAGCGAGCTACGGACGCCTTCCAGATCCCTCCGTCGATGTTTCACGGCCAAGGGATCGATCACCTCTCCCCCGGCGATCGTCGCCTGCGGAGAATAGCTGCGAATTATAAATCGCTCACGGGGCACCGCAACGACGGGAATCTCAAGCCTGATCTGGGCGAGATCCGTGTTCCCGGGAGCGATCGCTCCTTCTTCGTTAAGTACCTGTACTCGGGCTAACGCTTCGATAGTTCCGATATGGACTCTGATACGCTGACGGGTGCGAAGCGGTCGAGGGGCTTGTTTGAGCACCTCGACCTGCACATCTATTATTTGCGTCGGCAGTAATACTTCGGGGTCCGACAGCATCATTCCGCGAGCGACGCGGGAATGATCAATTCCGCCAAGGTTGACCGCGACCCGTTGTCCTGACAACGCCCGTACGACCGATTGGCCATGCGTTTGCAGCCCCCGAACACGTACTGTTCTCCTCTCAGGCAGCAATTCCATTTCCGATCCTTCGGTCAGTTCGCCTGAAGCAAGAGTCCCAGTTACCACTGCACCAAAGCCCTTGACCGAAAAGCTGCGGTCGATCGGTAATCGAGTTACCATCTGTTCATCTTCGCGAATGATGCGAGAACCGATATCTACTAAGGCGCCTTTCAGAGCATCGATACCATCGCCTGTTCGGGCGCTCAAAGAGACCGCGGGCGCATTTTCGAGAAATGAGCCGCGGACAAGCTCTGCTACATCCATTCGGGCAAGTTCGAGCATTTCCGCGTCTGCGAGGTCGGACTTAGTAAGTGCAATAATTCCCTGCTGAATTCCCAATAATCGGCAGATCTCGAAATGCTCGCGGGTTTGCGGCATAACGCCCTCATCAGAAGCGACGACCAAAACAACCATGTCAACGCCACTGGCCCCCGCAAGCATGTTCTTAACAAATTTTTCGTGGCCCGGGACGTCGACAAACCCGAAATGAACATCTCCTATGCTCAACTCGGCAAACCCGAGATCTACCGTTATGCCGCGCCGTTTTTCCTCGGGCAGCCTGTCAGCATCAACGCCTGTGAGGGCCTTGACGAGAGCGGTCTTGCCATGATCGATATGCCCGGCGGTGCCGACAATTATTTCCATGAGAACGCAGTATCGAGAACGAAAAAGACGAGCGGCGGCGGAACGAGCATGACAAAAAGTATAAGTGCCTAGCTAGCCAGAGAGTAAACCCAGGTACTCTGCCCGGCCATTACCGGTATTCTTTGAATGGCAATTGAAGACATTTTCGTTTCTACCTTAGATAAACGAACAAGATCAGGTCATTCCGCCTCGTATTGGTCGAGCTTACGATAAAGTGTTTTGCGTCCGATATTTAGCAGCCGGGCGGCACGAGACTTATCGCCGTCTGTATAATCGAGTGTGGCCTCGATCACCTGTTTTTCGATCTCATCCATAGCAGACGGAAGTTCGATCGAGATGCCTACCCCACGGCCTTCGCTGGCGGCTGTTGCTCTTTCTTGACGAGCATAAGCAGATGCCTCTGCTGCACGACGGCTGATCGCGTCGGGCAAGTCATCAAGCTCGATCTGGCGGCCTGAGGCAATTATCACCCCACGTTCGATCGCATTTTCCAGTTCACGAACATTGCCAGGCCAGTCATAATTCACCAACGCCCGCATCGCCTCTTTCGATATGCCCGAGATGAACCGGCCCGACTTTTTCTTATAATCCTCGAGGAAGTGAAAAACTAGAAGGTGAATATCCTCGATCCTTTCGCGAAGCGGCGGCAGTGATATGGGGAATACCGAGAGCCTGTAGAAAAGATCTTTGCGAAATGTACCATCCTCGATCGCTTTTTCCAGGTCAGTATTGGTCGCTGCTATGACACGAACATCAGTTTTCAAAACCTGCTTGCCACCGACACGCGTGAATTCACCATCCTGCAATACGCGCAGGAGTTTGACCTGTGCCTGAAGGGACATTTCGCCTATCTCGTCCAGGAACAGTGTCCCTCCATTTGCCTCTTCAAAGCGGCCCTGCCGTTGACTGCGGGCATCGGTAAAGGCACCCTTTTCGTGGCCGAAAAGCTCGGATTCCAGAAGTGTTTCCGGAATCGCTCCGCAGTTGATCTTAACGAAGGGTTTTCCTTCGCGGCCAGAGTTGTAATGGATGAGGTTAGCGATCAGTTCCTTCCCGGTGCCAGATTCGCCAAGTATCAGGACCGTCGTGCTCGTGTCGGCTACATTCAAGCCGAGTTCAATGGCTCGACGGATCGCGGGTGCCTGG
>JBGTBC010000046.1:0-4812 GCA_041749555.1 Pyrinomonadaceae bacterium
TGATCTCCGGTTTTCTGGCAGCGATGAAGGAGATGAAGGCCGAATTTGATCTGCCAGGCGAACCCGACATTAACGTTTTGGCGCGTCTGCCAAATGTCGTGACCGCGAAAAAGGAAGATCCGGGCCCAGAATTTCTGGAGGCGATCGAAAAGGTCTTTGACATTGCCCTTGACGACCTGGAAACGATGCGGGCCAAAGAAGGCGAAATGCTTGCAGCAGAACTTGAGTCCCGGCTCGACGCGATCGAAGGTAAGATGCCCGCGATCGAGAGCGAATCGGAAAAAGTGGCCGAAGAATACCGCCTTCGGCTTACGAAGCGTGTCGGCGAGATGCTCGCAAAATCAGATTCGCAGTTTGAGATCGACCAGTCCCGCATGGCCCAGGAGGTTGCATTTTTGGCCGATCGCGTGGATATCTCAGAAGAGATCTCGCGGCTGAGATCGCATATCGAACACTTCAGGGCCATCGTGACCGACGATCGGGATGTAGGCAAACGGCTTGATTTTCTAACACAGGAACTTAACCGGGAGGCAAACACCATCGCATCGAAAACTAACAATCTCATCGTCAAAGAGAACGCCTTAGCCATAAAAAGCGAAATTGAGAAAATTCGCGAACAAGTACAGAATGTAGAATAGATGAACGGTAAGCTCATTATCATCAGTTCTCCCTCGGGCGGCGGTAAAGGTACGCTGATCAGAGAGGTGCGCACGATGCTGCCGGAATTAGGCTACTCGGTTTCGCATACTACGAGGCCACAGCGATTTGGTGAGGAGAACGGGCGCGAGTATTACTTTGTATCCAAGGACGAATTTGAGCGAAGGATCACCGATGGGGAATTTCTCGAATATGCCGAGGTCCATGGAAATCTCTACGGCACATCGAATGCCGAGAGCGAAAAGGTCTTTCGCACCGGCCGCGACCTCGTCGTCGAGGTGGACGTTCAAGGCGCGATCCAGATCATGGAACGGGCCGAACCGAACGTAGTAAGTGTCTTTATACTGCCTCCGTCATTCGACGTGCTCCGGGCCAGGCTGACATCGCGGGGAACGGAAAGCGAAACGGAATTGAACATCCGTCTAAAGAACGCCTTCAACGAAGTTCTCCAATATTCCAAATTCAAATATATCGTCGTTAACGAGGATGTGTTCTCAGCGAGCCGTCAGATCGTGTCGATCATCGTTGCGGAAAGGCAATGCGTCGATAGACAAAGTGAGTCGATTCAGGTTATTCTTGATAGTTTCGATGCAGCGAAGCATCAGTTCGAGGGAGAATAATCAAATATGGCTGACGAGATCGAAGAAATTGTTGATATCGAGGAAGCGGAAGAGATCATAGATCCGCCCGAGATCGACTCAAAATACCGAATGATCATACTGGCGGCCCAGCGAAGCAAGCAGCTTCAGCGAGGGGCGATACCGCGGGTTGACATGGATATCAGAAAGACCAAATCGACTCGGATAGCTATGAGAGAATTCGAGGAACGAAAGGTCAACTTCGAAATACTCGAACAAAAATAGCCTGCGATCCAACATATTAATTAACCAGCCACTTTCGGGTGGCTTTTTTATTTGGTGTCAAAGCTCTACATGCCCTTATAATTCGGTCCGCCTCCGCCCTCGGGCGTGACCCAATTGATTATCTGATAGGGATCGGCGATGTCGCAGGTCTTGCAATGCACGCAGTTTGAGAAGTTGACCTTCAGCTCGCGCCTCCCCGTAGCGGAGCTTTCTTCCATTTCGTAGACGGCGGCCGGGCAAAATCGCTGGCACGGATTGCCGTACTCCTCGGCACAGCGGGTCGCGCATATCTCGGTATCAAGCACATGCAAATGCGACGGCTGGTCTTCATTATGAGCAACGCCGGCGTGATAGACATCTGTGATCTTGTCGAAGGTGAGCTGCTTATCAAATTTCAGATCACCGTATCGTGGCTTGGTGCCATTTGTTTCAGACAGCTTCTGCATCCTTTCGTAGCCGGGAACATGATGTTCCCTGGGCATAAAGCCCCATGCTAAACCACGTGTCAGAAACTGCAAGCCAGTATTGACGAGTCCCGACCATCGTCCCTTCTGAAAGGCACCATGGAAATTCCGGATAGGATGCAGTTCGTCATAGATCCAGCTAAGGTTCACCTTTTCGTCGTAGTGTCTCAAAGTTCTAGACGAAAAATCCTGATGCTCGAAAGCCCCTACGATCGTCTCGGCCGCCAGCATCCCCGATTTCATTGCTGTATGAATTCCCTTTATTCGCTGGCCATTCAGGAACGACGCACAATCACCAACAAGCAAAACGCCATCGGCGTAGAGTTTGGGCATTGTGTAATACCCGCCGGCATTGATCGTCTTAGCTCCGTACTTGATCATTTTGCCGCCCGCCAGTATTGGGGCGACCATCGGATTGGTTTTAAATTTCTGAAATTCGGCATGCGGGTCGATCATTGGGTCTTCATAATCGAGGCCCGTGACATAACCGATGCTGACCACATTATCTTTTAGGCCGTAGATCCATCCGCCGCCATAGGTTCGAGTATCTGAGGGGTAACCCAGGGTGTGAACGACCTTTCCCTCCGGAAAATTGCCAGCCGGCACTTCCCACAGTTCTTTAACCCCAAGGGAAAATACTTGTGGTTCCGAGCCGTGTTCCAGCCCTAACCTGGCTGTAACCTGCTTCGCTAGCGATCCGCGTGACCCTTCGCCAAGTACTGTAACTTTGGCGAGCAGGTCCACGCCTGGTTCGAAATTCGCCTTTTGATTACCATCCTTATCGATCCCTTTATCACCGGTCCGCACGCCGATGACTTTATCGTTCTCGCCGTAGAGTACCTCGGAAGCCGGGAATTCGGGAAAGATGTTTATCCCTGCCTCTTCGCATTTTTCACCGAGCCACTCGCAGATCTTGCTAAGTGAGACAATGTATTTTCCTTTGTTTTTTAGAGGCGGTGGAACGACGGGGGAATTAAAACCGCGTTTCTCCGTCAGGTACCAAAATGCGTCCTCGGTCACGACCGCATCAACCGGGAACCCTTCGGCCAAAAACTCAGGCATAAGCTCGCGGATGGCGATCGGGTCCATCACGGCGCCCGATAAGATGTGTGCTCCGACGAAGGGTCCCTTTTCGACGATAGCGATCTCGATGTCGCCGATCGGATGACCGGTTTTGAAGCCTTTCTCGATCATCTCGTCATGCAGTCGGATCTCGCTCTTGAGATGTAGCGCCGCGGCAAGATTCGCCGGGCCGGCGCCGACAAAGACAACGTCCATCTCGATCTGTTCTCGTTCGATCATAATTTTAGAAGCTAGTGCAAACGATGTGTCTCAACTCATTTTGCCTGGAATATCGGAAATGAATACCCATTCAGTGAATAACGCTAATTATATCAAACACGAGGTTGAAACGATAAGTGAGGGCTGTCACAACTCTGCCCCAACCCGCATGGTGATGTCCGTTGACAACGTTGGCGGGCAAGCCGGCCGCTGAACGGGCTATCACGGGAAGATCTCCGCGAAAATGGATAAGATGTTTGAAAGTTCAGGTCGTCCGCTTCGAATACCGCGCATCGAGGCTTGTCTCAACTTATCTGAGGGCCCGGAGATCGCTCGGCCGCCATGCCGAATCCTTGAAATAGTAGATCCTGCGACCGGGCACGATCTTAAGGTCGTCGCTGCTACCGAACAGCAATCCGTAACTTCCCCGGCAAAGCGGCTCGCGCCAGTCATTGCCATTTTTCAGGAAGGTTCGGACCTTGTCGCTATCTGCACCCATATGAAAAACCATCGGAACGGCCTCGGCCACCGGAAAGTCATTGAACCAGGCGTCGCCAGTACACCAGGATGCGAGTGCGGTCATTGTAAGCGGTGTCTCAACTGGAAGCCGCGATCTGATCGTCGCTATTAGCCTGGAGTAGAATTCCCTCTCGGAAACGACGGCATCAAAATCGACCTGCACGGCCCGCACATCAGGAAGCTCCATTGTGCTGACGATCAGCGATGCTGTCTCAACTGCCAGATCGCTGTCGAGCGTCGGCCGGGCTGATGTTTCCTTCGCTGTCTCAACTCGTGTAACCGCGATAACATAGGCACCGGGCGAAACGGCAAGCGGCTGGCGGCGTGGTTTGTATATCACGTCGCTCCCGCTCAGATGGATCGTCTGAGCGAGGAACGCTACTCCAAATTCACTCGGGTCCGCGAATGTTAGATCCTCGGGCCTCTCCCAAGCCCAAAGGATCGTTCGCGGCATCGCCCCATCGAGCGATGCATCAACCTCGTTTTGCCGTACGCACCCTCCTCCCAATGAGAGAAGGCCGACAAGAACAAGAAAAATTATTGCCCTTCTGATCACGAGATAAGTTTAGCAGACATGACTCGGCCGGAATTCCCGCCAAAGAACCGGCACGATGTTTCCCTTTCAAAAAAAGGTTCCCCAACCCTTTTTTATTGGAATCGTGTCATGTACAGCCGCTTTTTTCACGCTCTCTTGAAATATCAAAGATCCATTTTACGATGACGGCTCACCGTCACCATCAACAGGTTACGAGATCAGATAGCGAAAAATAAATACCAAATGGCGTGATTTGTATGATTTGGCGTATTTTGTATGATTTGGCGTGTTTTGTATGATTTGGCGTGATTTGTATGATTTGGCGTGTTTTGTATGATTTGGCGTGATTTGTATGATTTGGCGTGAGATTATTCCTTGAATTGTTTAATGTAGCCTTCAAGATCACTTCGAGCGCGGATGGAGAAACCATCGTCCGTTCCTGTCGGTCGTCGCAGATACCATCTGTCAACCTCATTCGCAATCTCGTCGGGTG
>JBGTBC010000047.1:0-5016 GCA_041749555.1 Pyrinomonadaceae bacterium
AAACCAGGCGGCACTGGCGCCCGCGTTCGTTCGCTCTGGATTTTGCACCGGGTGAAGCAGTTTCTGTAACTCGTCGGCTGTATCTGTCGGGGGAAAGTGAATACCAGCTCAACGGCAAAACCTGCCGTCTGCGAGATATCACGGATCTTTTTGCTGGAACGGGCCTTTCCGGTGCTCACTACGCGATCATCGAGCAAGGGCGCATCGGCCAGATCCTTTCAGCAAAACCGGCTGACCGCCGAAATTTGATCGAAGAAGCAGCCGGGATCTCAAAATTTCGGGCACGCCAACGGGCCGCTGAGTCCAGGCTCGATTCGGCCAAGAGCAATCTCGGCCGTATCGCTGATATCGTTTCCGAGATCGAAAAACAGGTAAATTCCTTAAGACGCCAGGCGGCAAAGACAAGGCGATTCAAGATACTGCAGGAAGAATTTCGTACGCTGCTCCGCCAACTCTACGCGGCTGAAGGCAGATATCTTTCCGAACTATCCGGGGAGTTAAAAGTACAACTCGAGGAGGCTGTTGAGGCAGAGAATAGCTTGATCTCGCAGGTCGCAGCCAAAGAAGAATCAGCCCGGGAAGCCACACAGCAGTCACGCGACGCAGAAGAGAGCCTTGCCGAGTTACGGAAGATACATTCTCACAATGCCCTTGAGCGTGACCGGGCTGAGCGGGAACATCTCTATAAATCCGATCAGATCGTAAATCTCAATAACCGTACCGATACCCTGCGGGTCGAGATCGCTGCCAGTCGTCAGAGGCTGGATCTGCTTGCGTCTGAACTCGAACGGCTAAAGAGCGATGAAGAACAGGAATCTTCAAAACATGCTCGAGCTGATTCGGAGCTTCGAGAATCGGAAGCGATTTACAGGCGTGAAGCCGAAAACCTGGCTGAGATCGAGAGGTCGATCGACTCATTACGTGCTTCTCTCATGCAGCACACCGGTGCATTTGAACGCTTTGACGAGATCGGGCGGCAGATCGAGAATAACCTGGATCGATTGATCTCCCGAGCCAAGGGCCTCGAAAATGAGGGTGCGAGGGCCTCCGAGGCCTATGCCTTAATTAAAAAGAACGCTGATGAATTAGCGAAGGGGCTATTAGCAGAAGAGCAAAAACTGGTCGGGCTCAATAGCGAGAAAGAGCAGCTTCTTGCCTTGACCGTTGATTCACGAAGCCGGTTACGTGAGGCCGAAAATGCTCTGAAATTAGTTCAGGATGAATATACTGCTAAGAAGCACAGGCTATCGACGCTTCGGGAACTTGAGGAAAAAAAGGCTGTTTACAGGCCGCAGGTTCAGAAGCTATTCACTGCTGAAAAGGCCATAGGTGTGAAATTAAGAGGCGTGCTGGCGGACCGGCTAAACGTGGCCAGGGAGGCAGAAACGGCCGTCGAAACGATGCTCGGACCCTTTCTTGAAGCGGTGATAGTTGAATCGCTCGACGACGCCAAGAAAGTGTCGGCGTGGCTTCGAGAGAACGGAGTTGGCCGCACCGCGATGCTTGTTTTGCCAGAGCCGGTCGAAGGACGGGCGGACAGTTTAGGGGCGGCTGGTGAAACGATCGCTGACTTTCTAGGTATAACAGGTGAGCTTGCGACTGTCCTGCGGGAGATATTTCCACGAGAGATGTCGGCGCGATTGGTAAAGAGTTTCGATTCAGGTAATCATAACTCAGCAGAAATTCTGGTGGATTACGAAGGCGACATTTTGCTTAGCGGCCAAATGTTGGTCGCCGGAAAACAGAAATCAGCAGGAAAGAATGACTCCCTACTGGCCTTCAAACGAGAGTTGAATCAACTTGATAAAGATTGCAGGGTGATCGCCGCTGAGTTAGAGAACGCCGTCAAGCGAACCGAGTCGAACCGGGCAGAGTTAGTCGAACTCGAGAGCAAGACAGTCGATCTGCAGTCGCTGATCATCAAGGTCGACCGGGGAATTCACGGACTTCAGATCCAGGTGCACGCTGCTAAAGAAGAGATCGCCCGCGCCGAACGGCATAAACGAGTGGTCGATGAGGAAGCAGCACAGATAAAAGATGAGATAGCGGAACTCGAGCAGAAAAAGGACGATGCCTTCTCTAATAAGCAAGAGGCCGAAGCGGCTCGGCTCGAGGCCGAAAATTCTATCGAAAATATCGGCATCATTTTTGGCGCGGCCCGAGCGAAGTCGGACGAAGCCGCCGAGGTCCTGAACGAGAAACGGATGATCGCTGCCACCTCGGACGAGCGCCGTCGTTCGGCTGTTTCTGCACTTCGGCGGGTAGAGAATGAGATCCGAGAGGTAGAAAGCCGATTAGCTCTTCAAATGCTGGAGATGGAGGAAGCTGAGGCCAAGGTCAAAGCTCTCCACACTTCGATCACCGAAATAACCGATAAGATCGCCTCGGCTGGCGACGATATCGCAAATGAGAGTGAGGAATTACAAGCATCAGTTGCCGCGCTGACAGCTGCCAGAAAGCTGTCTGACGCCACAAGCGAGGAACTCGCCGAGTTGAACCGACATTCAGCGGATGCTCGTAACCACAGGGCCTCGATCGAGATCCGGCAGGCTGAGGCGGTAACACAGCTTAAGAATGTCAGTGAAAACTGCCAGCAGGAGTTGAACGTTTCCCTCGCTCAGATGGTCGAAACCATCAATGTGGGCGAGAATTTCGATCTTGAAAACGCTCGAAGTGAATCTGACGATCTGCGGCAACGGCTCGATAATTTCGGAGCTATCAATATGCTTGCTCTCGAAGAGCTGGCCGAAACCGAAGAGCGGCACCTATTTCTGACCTCACAGAAGAAGGACATCATTGATAGCATTGCAGCTACCGAGGAGGCTCTTCGTGAGATCAAACAGCGGTCACGCGAGAAATTCAAGGCGGCATTCGAAGCGATCAACGAAAATTTTGTCGAATTTTTCCAGGAATTATTCGGCGGCGGCCGCGGCGAGATGACCTTGCTTGAGTCTGATGACATTCTCGAGGCCGGGATCGAAGTGGTCGCCCAACCGCCCGGGAAACGGCTTCAGAATATTCTCCTTCTCTCGGGCGGCGAAAAAGCGATGGCAGCGATCGCACTTGTTCTGGCCATCTTTAAATATCGGCCATCGCCTTTCTGCCTGCTGGATGAAGTCGATGCCCCGCTTGATGATGCTAATGTAGGCCGATTCGCCGCGAAGATCGCCGAAATGTCTGAAAGGACCCAGTTCATAGTCATTACCCACAATAAACGAACGATGGAAGCCGCTCGCGCTCTTTACGGTGTCACTATGCAGGAAGCTGGGGTATCCAAGATAGTCTCCGTCAAGTTTGATTGACCTCTAAGCCGCCAACCAAGTCGTATTTACGGGCATCATATGGTCTTCGACGGTTCTGCATCTGATATCAACTGTTCGCAATGAAATTACACTTGGCAGTGAGTTTTTTGTTAATTTTTACGGGTTGCGCTTTGGCCTGCCTACAGGTTAATGGAAGCGCGGCAGCATCTCCGACGCCTACTCCGACTCCAGAATCAATCGACAAAGGGAAAAGGAACGTTCGCCCGGTGTCCAAGACATTGACCGATGAACAGATCTCTCGCTCGTCAGGTGAGGTCGTCGCGGGTACGCCAGCCTATTTCTACGAATTCACCCGTCCGGGATTTAGTTATAGTCCGGTATTGATCGAGCACGATGAGGAAGGGCGCGGTAAGATCAGCTTTGTCAAAGATGGCTCGGAGGAAAAAATAACCGACCCCATAGCTCTCTCACCCGTGACTTTGGGTAAGATAAAACGCACACTTTCCGCACTTGATTTTCTGAATTCCAACGAAAATTACCAATACGAACGCGATTACTCCAATCTTGGCGACGTGACATTTACCGTTCGCAAAGAGGGACGTGAAAGAACTGTCAAATACAATTGGACCGCCAACAAAAACGCCAAAGACCTGATGGACGAATATCGGCGGATAGCCAATGAGTACACGTGGCTGTTTGAATTCAATGTCGCCCGCGAAAATCAGCCGCTAAGGACACCTGCGATGATGGAAGCTTTCAGTGGCTTTTTACGTCGAAATGATCTTCCTGACCCCCCTCACCTCATACCGTATTTGACCGCAGTTTCCGTAGATGAGAGGCTCCCTCTCATAACTCGGAACCATGCCTTGAAATTGATAAAACAGATCAAAAAGGCGGGCTAATGTGTCTCGGTCCTCCGGGTTAATTCTTCGGAACTGGCGACCGTTAATTCAGCAAACTTACTTGATCGAGATCGTGCCGTCGTCCGCTATCTTTGGTGCATTCGGGCCGAAATTCGTTTCCGAGAGATTCCGCACTACTCTTAAGGCAGTTCCCGATTCGTCTAGAATCGGAATGCCCCGGCCCTCCTGCTTGCCAGCGTGTATGGTGCCGCCGAGGAATTTGCCTTGAGCATCAAGTTTGACCTCCAGGATCATCGTGAGCGCCGTTTCCGCCTCCAACCTGAACCAGCCATAGGTGCAGAAATTTCCCAGCGAATAGGCGACGAGCCTGTCCTTGTAGATCTCCATTCCCCTGAGTACATGCGGCCCATGTCCAAGAATGAGATCGGCCCCAGCGTCGATCACAGCCCTCGAAAACGCGGGTAGATTGCCGCGGGCCTCACCAACGTACAATTCTGTCCGATTTGGAACATTCTGGGCACCTGTTCCTTCTGCGCCACCGTGGAATGAGACGACAACAATGTCGGCCTGTTTGTCTGCCTGCTGAACTAACTGGCGTGCCAATGCGAGGTCGTTCACATTCGGTGTAATGTTGTTATGGGCAAACCCGATAACCGCGACTTTCAGACCTTTCACATCCAGGTAGGTTGTCGAGAACTGCCCCCGGTCGCTGCCAGCGTGCTTGATCCCTAGCTCATCGAGAACACTGCGGGTACTCGTTCGTCCGGCATCGCCAAAATCACCGGCGTGATTATTCGCAAGGCTCAATACATCAAAACCGGCTTCTTTCAAATACTTGCCGTACCGCGTGGGCATGCGGAATGCGAAACAGCGGGTGCTTCGCGGCGAGC
>JBGTBC010000048.1:0-16529 GCA_041749555.1 Pyrinomonadaceae bacterium
CGGGCGTTTCCGGCGTTTTGAAGCGGGTCCTTCATATTTGTGGAGAGGAATCGCGGCAGGAACGTAGCTCCGCCGGTTTCGCCGGCAAACTTCGCGAGTCCATCCTGCGCCCTTTTGCTGATCGCATTTAGCTTGTAGGAATCCCCCGCGGGGTTGATCACGTAAAAGACGGTGTCCGCATTCTGAAGATCTCTCAGGATCTTGCCTTGAGTTCCCACACGTTCTGCAAAAACCGCTTCACGCGTGGCTACAATTATGCCGCCCGCTTGGCAGACTCGTACAAATAAAATGGCCGCCCTTTCGGACGGCCATTCTTGCATCACGTTATTTAACGACAGCCTATCTGTAGATATGCTGGGCGCTGCGGTTGGTCTTCCAGTCGTTTTCGAAGAAATCGGCGTCTTCCTTTGATCTCGGTTTTACGCCGAGGACGGTGCCGCCTTCTTTGATACCGGTTTCGTAGAGTGCAGCTCTTTCTTCCGGGATGCCCCAGCCGATGAGAGCTCCGACGAGTCCGCCGGTCAGGCCGCCTGCTCCTGCTCCTGCGAGAGCCGCTGCGATCGGGCCCCAGACTACGAGGCCTACGCCCGGCAGAACGACATTGGTTCCGATGGCTGCGATGCCGCCGATGATCGCTCCGAGCGTACCGCCAATGGCGCCGCCTGTACCGGCTCCTTCCAATGCCTTGGTGCCGAGCTCCGAACTAGGCGTTCCTTCGCCATAGTACTTGTCGCG
The DNA here is from genome assembly GCA_041749555.1 of Pyrinomonadaceae bacterium. Taxonomy (GTDB): domain Bacteria; phylum Acidobacteriota; class Blastocatellia; order Pyrinomonadales; family Pyrinomonadaceae; genus OLB17. The sequence goes on from JBGTBC010000048.1 coordinate 736, forward strand.
GGTCTTGTCTGACATGATCACGTTGATCTCGTCATCCGAATATCCGCGTTCGCGGAGCGATTTGTATGCGCCCTCGGTGCTGTCTCTATCCGAAAACATTCCTGTCAATAATCCTGGTTCCTGCTGTGATTTTGTACCTTGTGTATTCATATTTATTCCCCTTGAGATGTTATTTTGAATTCCGTCATTAGAGTTGGACTGATTTCCAATTTCTTTGACGCAGTTACTATCCTAGCCGTTTCTCTTCCTTAGATATGTACTCTATTGAACATTCGCACCATCTTTCGTTCCATACCGGCGGCCCGCATGGGTTTGACCCAAAACTTTTTCCGGTCAATGGCGTATTACGCGGATATGAAAGGCAAATCCAGTTGGCAACTATTGATCTTTTCGGTCGTTGTGATGATCGCTTTCGCGATCGGGGTCTATGGACAGGCTTCAAAACCCGTCCTCGTTGTGCTGAATAAAGCGGACGCCACGCTCGCTATCATCGACCCCGTAACTATGACGGTCACCGGCAAGGTGCCGACCGGAGCCGGCCCGCACGAGGTCGTCTTTTCCGAAGACGGCAAAACAGCGTATGTCGCCAATTACGGCGCTCAGACGCCAGGCAGTTCGCTGTCGGTGATAGATGTGGTCACGGCAAAAGAAACCCGCCGCGTCGATCTTTCGCCGCTGATGCGGCCCCACGGCATTCAGTTGATCGGTGGGAAACTGTATTTTACGGCCGAGACGAACAGGGCAATTGCCCGTTACGACCCCGCCGCGAATAAAGTCGACTGGATAATGGGCACCGGACAGAACGGTTCGCATATGATCGCCGGCAGCAGCGATCAGAAGCGGTTTTACACCGCCAACATCGGTTCCGATTCCGTCACGGGCTTTACTTTTCAGAACGTACCGCCGGCGGGCTCGGCTATTGTGCAGATTCCGGTCGGTAAGCAGCCCGAAGCCATCGACATGTCGCCAGACGGCAAAGAGGTTTGGGTCGGCCTGAATACGGACGGCGGCATAGACGTGATCGACACCGCCACCAACAAGGTGGTGAAACGTATCGACCTCGGCGGACGACCTTATCGGGTACGGTTCACCCGGGACGGAAAATTTGTGGTCAATCCCACCTGGCCAGCAAACGAACTGATTATCGTCGATACGGCCACCAAAGCGATCACCAAGCGTATCAAAATCGACGGAACGCCATTCGGCATCGATTTTTCTAAAGACGGAACGTACGCGTTCGTAACCGCCTTAAAGCCTGACAAGGTCTATAAGGTCAACCTCGTGACCGGCTCGATCGAAGGCAGCGTCGAGACCGGCAATCAACCGGACGGCATTGCCGTTTGGGGATTTTAGCAATAATTCATACGCCAGAAATTCATACGCCAGATTTATAGGAAGTACTTATGGCAACCTTAGCAAGACGAAAAAATGCACAGTTTGGTTCGAGAATTAAAGTTTTACGAGCAACCATCCATTCGTTGTTGCGCGAAGCGGAAATTCAAACACGACCCGTGGCAATAGACCCTGACAAAGGGCTTGATTTCTACGAAAATGTCGAGCGATTTGAGGCTCAACTGATCGAATCCGCCCTGGAGCTGACCGGCGGCCGGCAGAACAAAGCGGCGGAGCTGCTTAACCTCAGAACAAGCACGCTTTCCTGGAAAATAAAGAAGCTGTCTTTAAGGGCAAAATAGCGCTTCATTAGACCAGACTTATGATAAACGCACCGGGTCGGGCGGTGGAATTGGCGCTGCTTTTCCTGAATGTGATCATTGCGGCCTGAGCGTTCACGATAAGCACAAAATTATGAAAACAGCACTAAATGCATTGATATTACTTTCGCTTTCGATCGCCGCTTTAGGACAGACCGACAACGATCGGGCCGCGGTCAAACAGGCGGCGATGGACTACATTGAGTCGGTCTATAACGTTAACCCGGCGCTTGTCGAGCGCAGCGTCCATCCCGATCTGGTAAAGCGTGGATTTTTCGTCAGGCAAGGTGAGGCAAATTATTCAGCCAATGCCATGACGTTTACACAGCTCGTCGAGCTTGCCAAAACATATAACACGAAAGGCCGCATTCCAAAGGATGCTCCAAAAGAGGTGGTCGTCTTCGACGTCGCCGACCAGACCGCGAGCGTAAAGGTCACGGCCGTCTGGGGCATCGACTACATGCACCTCGCCAAATACGATGGCAAGTGGAAGATCATAAACATCCTCTGGCAGTCACCGCCGAAGACGAATTAGAAACTGATCTCGCATTGTGGACCAGCCTGCCTTCCAGGCTTGAATAAGTTTATGTATCGATTATTTCTTCTGTTGATGGTCCTTTGCTCGACATCCGTGATCGCATCCTCACAGGCAACGGCTTTTGTCGGCGTGAATGTCATTCCGATGGACCGCGAGCGCGTTTTGCGGGACCAGACTGTGATCGTAAACAACGGCGTGATATCGGCGATCGGCGATTCGAGAAAAGTGAAGGTCCCGAGCGGGGCGGTGACCGTGGATGGGCGAGGCAAGTATTTGCTACCCGGGCTCGTCGACATGCACACGCACCTGTTGTCTGATAGCGATGAATTTCCTGATTCGATCGCTCCGGATGAATTGAGAGTGATGGTGGCCAACGGCGTCACGACCGTTCGTTTTATGATCGGCACGCCGCAGCTTCTGGAGCTTAGGGCACGCTCGGCAAAAGGCGAGATCGAGGCGCCGACTATTTTCGTCGCGTCTCCACATCTAACAGGCCGTGAGCAGGGCAATAACTTTCTCGTGAACACGCCCGAGGAGGCTCGCGAGGCGGTCCGTAAAAGCAAGGCCGCCGGATACGACTTTATCAAGATAACTACTTTCATAAAGCCCGAGGTCTACGATGCCGCGGTCGACGAAGCTGCAAAACAAAAGATCCGTGTCGTTGGGCATGCCGACGCGCAAACCGTTACCGCGGCTCGTGCATGGAAGGCGGGTCAGCAGATCGAACATCTCGATGGATATATCGAGCAGTTGCTTCGGGACGACGCCCCGATGAAGGTGGCTATCTCGGACTTCAACATTTACAACATCGATAACTGGAAAGCTCTCGACTACATCGACGAATCCAGGATCGCCGATGTCGCCCGCAAGACGGTCGCGTCGAATCCGTACGTGAACCCGACGCAGCATTTTATGAAGAACACCTTCGGAATACCGCGTTCGGAAGAGTCGATCCGCGCACAACCCGAATTTAAGTTCTACCCGGCAAAAGTGCAGGAGCAGTGGCTCAACTTCTACAAACGCAACCGCATGCTCAATACCATACCCGCCGAGAAGCGTGCCCGGTGGGTCGAGGTCCGCAATAAAATGATAAAGGCGATCCACGATGCGGGCGGCAAGATAATGGCCGGGTCCGACACGCCGGAATTTCTGTTCCTGTACGGATTTTCACAGCATCGGGAGCTAAAGGCTCTCGCTGACGCGGGTCTTTCAAATTACGCGGTGCTCGAGGCCGGTACACGCAACGCCCACGAGTTTCTGGGCACAATTAAAAACATCGGTACGATCGAAAAAGGAAAGCGAGCGGACCTCTTGCTGCTCAATGCCGATCCGCTCGCGAACATCTCAGCAACCGAGAACCGGGCGGGAGTCATGCTCAAGGGCAAATGGTATCCGCAGAGCTTGCTGAACGGCTGGCTCGATGAGATCGCCCCGCGGATACACGGTGCGATAAAAGAGGAAGATAAGCGTGCGGCCGCGGCGGTCGAAAAGCTCGGCGGCAAGGTTGAATTCAATTCGAAGGGTGAGGTCATAAAGGTCGATCTCAACAACGCTAAGATCACAGACGCCGACCTCAAGCATCTCGAGCGGTTCTCAGAACTCGAATGGCTCGACCTTCGGGTTACGCCGATCGGGGATGAGGGCGTTTCACATATACGGAACTTGAGGAAACTGAAATTCCTCAACGTAGCACGCACCAGCTTTTCCGATAAGGGTCTGGATCATATCAGCGGTCTTGTAGAGCTGGAAACCCTGCTGATCGGCACGACGAAAGTGACCGACGAGGGGATGAAGAGCCTTGCGCGCATGTCAAAACTGAAAAAGATGAGCATTTTTAGGAATGCGGTCACCGATGCGGGATTGAAGCATCTTGAAAAACTGAAAGCTCTTGAGATCCTGACGCTCGGAGAATCGAAGGTGACCGATGCCGGGATGCGTGCGATAAAGCAGGCATTGCCGAACATTAGATTTACAGAACTAACTTAGACGATGAAACCTGCGCTGAAACTGGCACTAATCGTTCTCACTGCGATCGCGGTCGCGGTAATAGTCGGGTACGTGGCTTTCGCCGGGCCCTGGCAAGCGGCTGAGCCGGTCGCCTTTATCGCGTCGGGCGATGCAGGGGACCCGATGCCCGCGGGCAAAATGGTCGAGGTGCAATACATCGCTAACGAAGGCGTGCTGATAACCGGTGGCGGCAAACGGGTGCTGATCGACGGGCTCCACCGCAAATATGGAGACGCATACGCGTACCTGCCCGACCGCGAGCGTGAAAAGATCGAGGCTGCGCGTCAGCCTTTTGATTCTGTCGATCTCATTCTCGTGTCGCACATGCATGGCGACCATTTTCATCCCGAATCCGTCGGCAGTCACTTGCGTAGCAATCGAAAGGCGGTTTTAGCAACGTCTCAACAGATCATAGATGAGATTGCCGGAAAATTCGCCGATTACGCTGCGGTCAAGGACCGGATCACGCCGCTCAAGTTTACCTTTAGGGAGAGGTTTACTAAGCGCCTCGCCGGCATCGGGGTAGAATTCCTGGGCCTCGGCCACGGCAGCGGACGCCATGCGTCGATCCAGAATTTTGGGCATGTCTTCAGCGTCGGCGGCAAGCGATTTCTTCATATCGGTGACGCACCGACGTCCGTCGAGCTGTTCGACCATTTCGATCTCGAAAAACTCTCGATAGATATCGCGTTCATGCCCGCGTGGTTTCTGAATTATGACGAGGGAAAAGCGATCATCCGGGACCACATAAAGCCAAAGCACATAATTGCCGTCCACGTCGGACCGACCGAGGGCGAATCGCTGAAAAAGGCGATAGCGAAAGACTTCCCCACTGCCGATGTCTTCTCGACGATGCTCGAAAAGAAGCACTTCTAGGGGCGTTGTTGAAACTTAATTCCAAGAGATCGGGTATAAGCAAAAGCACAAAAAATATATGAAAAAGATATTCACCGCATTTTTCCTCGGGGCCCTGATGAGTGTCACGGCCTTTGCTCAAAAGGCGGATGACAAGGCTGCGGCGCTTGCCGTCGTCAACCAGTTATTTACCGAAATGGCCGCCGCAAACCCGGCAGGCATACTCGCCCTTCACACACCGACATCGGACCTTGCCGGCGTCTTTAAACAGCGTGACGGCAAGACGCGTTATCAGGCGATAAACGGCGAAGCATTCTCAAAGATGTTTGCCGACAAGACAAAGGTGATGAAAGAAGAGATGTACGATCCCAAGATCGAGGTCCACGGCGACTGGGCGATGGTCTGGGGCCGTTATGTTTTCTTTAATGGCGATAAGCTATCGCATTGCGGGATCAATCAGTTCAACCTGGTCCGCATCGAGGGCAAATGGAAGATCGCAAACGGCGCGTCCACTATCGATCCCGGCGACTGCACGGAAAAAGAGAAGGCCATGAAACCCGACCCTGCTAAATGGCCGAAGCCAGGTAACTAAAATATGCGACGCACCACACCGCTTTCTATCGTCCTCCTTCTTTTCGCTGGCATGGCCTCCGCGCAAACGCAGTCGCCGATAACGGCTGAGCAGCGTACAGCCGCCAACGACGCCTATCAGAAGCAGGACTGGAAAGCGGCCGCGGATGCGTATGAAAAGATCGCCAAGGCCGAGGAAAAAAACCCGACGGCCCAGTACCGCTACGGGATGGCATTGCTAAATCTGAAACGCGGTGCCGACGCTCAAAAACCGCTGGAGGCTGCGATGGCCATTACGCCCAATGCCGTCTTTGCATTAGCCCTTGCACGTGCATACGCCCAGGCCGGAGATCGCGAAAAGGTGTATACAACGTTGGACGGCAGCACAAAGTTTGGCGGCATCTCGGCAAAGCTGATAGACGCAGAAAACGATTTTGACAAGCTTCGCAGCGAGGCAAAGTTTGCGGAGCTGGTAAAAAAGGCAGACGGCGTTGCCAATCCCTGCCGTGCTCGGCCCGAATACAGGCAATTCGATTTCTGGATCGGCGAATGGGCACCGCAGAATCCCCAGGGTCTTACGGTCGGGACGAGCAGTATTCAGCTCATTCTTAACGACTGCGTCATTTTTGAGAATTGGAACACTCCGCAGGGCGGCGGCAAAAGCTTTAGCCTGTGGGACGCCCGCGATGGTAAATGGCACCAAACGTGGGTTGATACCCGCGGCGGAATCACGCATTACGCGGGCGGGCTCGAGGACAACAAGATGGTTCTGGTTGCCGAAACCATCAGTCCCACCGGACAGAAGGGGCTCACGCGAATGACATACTCAAAGCTCGCCGATGGCAGCGTTCGGCAGCATGGAGAGGGTTCGGGCGACGGCGGTAAGACGTGGGCCACCGTCTACGATTTCAAATATGTAAGGGTCAAGTAAAACGTCGGTGGCCGTTCGCGAAAAAAAGGACAAAGTATAGATGATGACCGTGGTCAATTGGCAACAAAATATGAAACATCTGATCGTTGCAATGGTCATTGTCGTGACTGCCACGGGAATCTATGCCCAAGGCTCATCTTCGGTGGTTTACTACCACAATCCTGACTGGTCGCTGGACGGAAAGTCACTCGTTTTCGAATCGACCAGGGACGGAAGGTCCGCTATTTACACCATTGGCGTTGACGGTACAAGTCTGCGCCGCCTAACGGACCCGGCTGTCACGTCCGGACAGCCGCGTTGGTCTCGTGATGGAAAGAGGGTCGTCTACTATGCCGATGCGGACGGACGCATGCAGATCTTTATGATCAATAAAGACGGAAGCGGGCTGAGGCGCGTGACCGACTCGCCGACGCTAGATTATTTACCGGACCTTTCTCCGAAAGGGGATATGGTCGTTTTTCAGTCCCGGATAGAGCGGCCGGCCGTTGCCCACGATATTTTTCTCGTTCGTACCGACGGTACAGGGAGGGTGTGCCTCACCGACGGGAAGTCGGGATACACCGCCCCCAAGTGGTCACCCGATGGCAAAAGAATCGTCTTTGTAAGAGCGGTGGCGCCGAAAAAGTACTATCGCGAGATGAACCGGGACGAGATCGGGCAAATGAAGAGGTCGGAGGAGATCGTCGTTACGGACAAAGATGGATCGCGCCCTACCAACCTGACCCGTAACAACGCCAGCGACTCGAACCCGCAATGGTCGCGTAACGGTAAGACGATCTACTTCATGTCCGATCGCGACGGTTCGCCGGGCGTTTATGCAATGAACTCGGACGGGACCGATCAGCGTAAGATCGCCGACGGCAGCGTTGTGACCAACCCTTTCGTTTCGCCGGATGAGAAGTTCATCGCCTTTACGAAAGAGATCAGCGGCAAGTGGGGAATCTACATATCTGAGATCAAGAGCGGAAAGGAACGCCTTTTGATCGGGAAATGAATGGTCTTGAAATCGTGAATAATAACATCAGACCTTGGCTGTGTTTCTGTATTGTCACGCTGGTAGCCGCCGTGATCTTTACTGCAAGGCAGGGCATTCTCGAGAACGTGAGGGCCCAGGGCGAGCCGACCCGCACGCCCGCACCAGCATTTGATCAGGCTGCGGCTCTGGCGAAGATACGTGAACAGATCAAGGGCCGCGAGCAGGAACCGGCCGAGAAGGTATTTAGGAACGTCCAGATGCCGAATCTGAAGCCGATCCCCGCCGCCCGTCTGCTATCGATCATGGAGATCGGTTACGCTCGTTCGCTCGGCGTCAACTGCACGCATTGCCATGTTCCCGATAGATGGGAGACCGAGGATAAACCACAAAAGCAGATCGCCCGCGAAATGGCAGCGATGATGACCCGGATCAACAATGAGATGCTGAAAGGCATCAAAAACCTTAGAAGCTCGCAGCCGACAATAAATTGCACCACCTGTCATCGCGGCGAGATCAAACCAGCCCAGAATCTGACCCCGGCCCGTTAATCACATGAGTTTTGTAATGAGATCATCTTTATTAGTTTCAGCCGCTCTTGCCCTATCTATTCTGCAATATTCTTCATTTGCGCAACATGACGACCCGACCGGCCCAGCGACGCCCGCGGTCAAACTCACGCCGGACCAGTGGCGTTCGGACATTCGATATCTTGGCGACGAGCTTGCCAAACGTCACCGTAACGCTTTTCACCGCTTGAAAAAAGAAGATTACGATGCCGCCGTTAAATCGCTTTATGATGGTGCGCCGCGGATGACGGACGATGAAATTATCGTTGGGATGATGAAGATCGTGGCGATGGTAAAGGACGGCCATACGAACTTGATCCCTCGCTCTTTCTTTCGCAGCGGCATTTTCCCGGTCAAGTATTACTGGTTTAGCGATGGCCTTTATGTCATGAAAGCTGCTCCCGAGCACGTGGATCTGGTCGGAGCTAAGGTGATACGGATCGGTAATATGAGCGTAGACGATGCTCTAAAGGCGGCCGGGGCCATCAACGCCTCGGATAATGAAATGGGCCGAAGGAATTATGCACCGATACTTATCAAGGTGCCCGAAATACTCGCCGGTCTGAATATCGTCGACGAAAAAACGAGGCTCAGTCTCGTAGTCGAGTCTGGCGGCAAAGAGCGTACGGTCGAGATCACCCCGACAGCAGCCGTAAGCACCCTTATGCAGTCGCCAAAAGAGTGGCTCGACCTCGGAGGTAGTTCGGCTGTACCGCTATACCGAAAAAATCCCGGTGAAACGTATTGGCACGAGTATCTGAAGGACCAAAAACTGGTCTACATTCAGCATAACGCGATCGCGAATAAAGCGGGTGAGCCGGTTGCCGATTTTTACAAGAAAGTGCTCGACACTGTCGAAGCAAATCCGGTTGAGAAGCTTGTACTCGATATCAGGTTCAATGGCGGCGGAAATAATACGCTGAACGTGGACGTCGTGAAGCAGTTGATCCGCTCTAAGCTCAACCGGCGGGGCAGCTTTTTTGTGATCATCGGCCGAGATACTTTTTCGGCTGCCCAAAATTTAGTCAATCAGCTCGAGAAATACACCGAAGCCACATTTGTAGGCGAGCCCACTGCCGCTCATCCGAATCATTACGGCGATAACCGGCCTTTTGATCTGCCTAACAGCAAATTCACCGTCAGGGCTTCGTCGCTTTGGTGGCAGGACCTCGATCCGCGTGATGACCGGTATTGGACCGCGCCCGAGGTGGCTGCCGAGATGTCGTCCGAGGATTATCGCCTCGGCCGCGACCCTGCGTTTCAAGCAGTTTTGGACTATTCCCCGACGACGGGCTTTCAGGAAATACTTTCCGAAGCTCAGCGTACCGGTGATGTCGGTGCTTTCATAACGAAATATCGCAAATTCAAAACCGATCCAAAGCACCGGTTCGTCGACACCGAGGGGCCAATAAATCGTGTCGGCTATTGGCTGCTTGAACGCAAACGCTTCGCTGAGGCGGTCGACATTTTCAAGCTGAACACGGAATACTACCCGAAATCGGTGAATGTTTATGACAGTCTCGGCGATGCATATCAGGCGGCGGGAAATAAGGAAGAGGCTATCAAAGCATATTCAAAGGCCCTGTCGATCGATCCGACATATCCGTCATCTATCGAATCGCTGAAACGTCTTCGGGCCCAATAATCGAATTTCTCTTATATGTTGAACTTTTTTACGATGAAAAATACGAAACGACCAATTGCGGCAATTATTTGCCTGCTTTTCCTATCGTTGGCACCTTCGCACATTGCCGCACAGGCCCCGGCTGCATCCGCGGGCAATCTCAAGCAAAAGCTCCAAATAAAACTCGATGAATGGCATAGCGCTGGGAAATTCCCCGGGTCGACGCTTGGGGTCGTCCTTGCAAACGGTGAATCTTTCGGCCTTGCGGTCGGATATTCGGACCGCGATGCAAAAACGCCGATGAAGCCGACCGACAGGATGCCGGCGGGATCGACGGGAAAGACATTTGCCGCTGCGCTCGCGATGCAATTGATCAAAGAGGGCAAGCTCAGCCTTGACGACAAGATCGAGAAGTTCTTCGGCAAAGAGCCGTGGTTCGCTCGTGTTTCGAACGCAAAGGACATTACTGTGCGTCAGCTAATGAACCACACGAGCGGCCTGGTCCGATACGAATTCAAAAAGGAATTCACCGATTTTCTCACGGCCAATCCCTACAAGAATTGGACGCCCGAGGATCGGCTCGCATATCTTTTTGATGCACCTGCCCCTTTCGAAGCGGGCAAAGGTTGGGAGTATTCGGATACAAATTACATCGTGCTTGGAATGATCATCGAACGGCTCACCGGAAAGGATTTTTACAGCGAGGCAAAAAAGCGGTTCACTCAGAAACACAAACTTACGAACACGATCCCGCAGGACGGGCCCGTGTTGAAGGGCGTCGTTCAGGGTTATGCGGGAGCGAATAATCCGTTCGGCGGCAAGGACAAGATGATCGAAAACGGTAAATTCATCGTTAATCCGCAGCTGGAATGGACCGGCGGCGGCTGGGCGTCGACCGGCGAGGATCTCGCACGCTGGGCGAAGCTGATATACGAAGGAAAGGCTTTTGACCCGTCGATGGTGCCGGTGATGCTCGACGGCGTCCCGGCCAAGCTCGGTCCGAATGTAAAATACGGCCTCGGCGTGATCGTTCGTCCTACACAGGCCGGAACGTCGTACGGCCACAGCGGATTTTTCCCCGGTTATGTAACTGACATGATGTATTTTCCGGACCGGCGGATCGCCGTCGCTGTGCAGGTTAATACAAGCGCTCCCGGTGTTTTCGGCGGTAAACCGCCTGGAAGGCTGTTGGCCGAGATCGCTGAATTGATAAGTCCCGTCGCGGTTAGGCAAACGGCCAATTGAAGATATGACAATGCTAAACCAACAATCACGACGATCATTTTTGGTAAGGGCATCCGCCGCCATCGCAGGCGCTCCCATGATAGCAAGATCCCAGAAGCAGGCCTCAACCAATAGCGGCCTTTCAGAATCATTTATAAAGAGTTTGCCGCAGCTTATGGAATGGGCGAACGTGCCCGGGCTGGCTATCGCGATCCTCAAGAATGGTAAGCCATCGTGGTCGCGGGGTTTCGGTGTGACCAAAGCAGGCGAGTCTACACCGGTCACGACCGACACTCTGTTTGGAGCCGCCTCGCTATCGAAACCGGTTGTTGCCTACGCTCTGCTTCGAATGCGGGACGAAAAATTGATCGACCTCGACCGTCCGCTGGTCAATTATTTGCCTTACGAAGATCTGCCGGCCGGTGAAAACGCCAAGCTCATCACTGCCAGACACGCGCTTAGCCATTCATCGGGGCTGCAGAACTGGCGATTCGCCCGCACCGATAAGCTTGAGTTTGCGTTTAAGCCGGGTGAGGGTTTCCAGTATTCGGGTGAGGGTTTCTACTACCTGTTGCGGGTACTCGAACACATCTCTGGCCGTGGCTTTGAGGATTATATGCAGGAGCGCGTTTTCAAACCGCTAGGCATGACGAACAGTACGTATCTATGGACAACCGCAGCTGAACAGAAAATATCCTGGGGACACAACGGCCGGATGCGCCCGTCCGAGGCATTTAACGCCCAGCGCGGACGGCAGATGTTAGCGACCGCCGAACGATGGAAGAAACCCGTAGGATCATGGAAGCATGAAGATGTTGTAAAGGCCCTCGCAGAAACCAACAAGGAAGCTTCGTTATTCCCCAATTTTCTGTTGCCAAACTCGGCGGGCAGCCTCCTCACTTCGATCGATCAGTACTCGCTCTTTCTCGGCCGCCTGCTAAAACCTCAAGGCGATGCTTCAGATATCTCAGCAGCGTCGCGGCGCGAAATGTTCGCACCGCAAACAAAGATCAACGGTTCAGTGTCATGGGGAATTGGCGTTGGGCTCGAGATCTACGCCGGTCGCAACCACTTTTGGCACTGGGGCGATAATGGAAATTTCAAAGCGTTTATGATGGGTGATATTGCAGGCGGCAGCGGCCTCGTGGTTTTCACTAACGCTCAAAACGGCCATAAGCTGTGGCAGCGGATCGTGACCGAGGTAATGGGACGAGACCATCCGGCGACATATTTCTATATGACGTGAGCCAATGGGAACTTTTCAAACACGGCCTTCGTTTGGAATGGTGACCCTAAAGAAAATTTGGTCATTACCCATCAACCCCGGAGGAGTTAATTGTGGGCCACAACCGTTTCCTGACCGCTGTTTTATCATCGTTATTCCCGCTTTTTGCGATCGGCACCGCTCCTGTTCTCTGCCAGATCCCGAGTCAACTTGCCGAGGATTTCGTGGCCGGGAGCGTTCCGAGCCCGGAGGAGGTCGCTGAGATCGAAAAAGCGATGGCAGTAAAGCCCAACGATCCCCGATTGACGCGAAAGTTGGCGAAAGCCTACTTTTTTCAGTTCTTCGGCGAGGGAGATTTAAGTGCGGTTTCGAGATCTGAGAAGACTTTCGAAAAAGTCTTTGCGATCAAGAAGGATGACGCTGAATCACTCGTTTATCTTGGTGCCCTCCACATTCTCAAAGGACGCCGTCTGGAAAAAAACGATCCCGCCAAACAAAAGGCGAGCTATGATCGTGGGTTCGAGCTGGTAAAGCTTGCTGAGAAGGCCGGTCCGCGTCACGGCGCCGTTCTTTCGATCGCAAGTGCCAGCTATCTGTGGCTGCCCGATTCGTACGGCATGGCACCTTATGTTGTAGGAATGCTAGAAGGAATGAGAAAAGGAATGGGTCCGATGTTTCAGAAGTTCTCGCACCACGGTCAGCAGCGGCTGTTATTGACCTTGGGTCAGGCGTATGCGAGGACCGGTCAGAACGAAAAAGCTCGGATCGTTTTCGACGAGGGACTGAAGGTTAGTGATAGAACCCTCGAAGCCGGGCTGTTGCGAGCGGAGTTGGCAAAACTAAAAAACTGATGGCTTCTGAAACCGAGGTTCGGATAAGAATATGCAAAAAGTAAAAACAGATCCGGACATTTTCATACAGTCACTCCCGGAAGAAACCAGAACAATATTGGCAACTCTTGATAGTGAGATCGCCAAGGTAATGAATGGAGCGGAACGAGTCCTTTGGACGGGCACGTTCTGGGGTGGCAGCGAGCAGAACATCATTGGTTACGGTGATCTCGTTTACGAACGAAAGGGCAAGAAAACCGAATGGTTCCTTATCGGCCTCGCTTCGCAGAAAAACTACATCAGCCTTTACGTAAATGCCGTGGAAGACAATAAATATCTCGGTCAGATCTATGGAAACGATCTTGGAAAGGTCAAGATCGGAGCAAGCAGTATCAGTTTTAAAAAGCTCGAGGACGTAGATATGGAAAAGCTTGTCAATCTGATTAAGAAAGCAAAAGAAATACAGAACGGTTGAGGTCGAGGTCACAACGCTAGAAACAAATCGATCGATCTGCGAAGTAAGAAGACTGACTTGTTTGCTGGGATAACCTATTCGTTTTACCCGTCAGGTTGAAACCTTTTTCTTAATGCATACGTTGCAATCTAAGCCCAAGAAATTATGTGAGGTATTTTGTGATGCGAAGATTATTTCTGGCTGTTCTGTTGAGTTCTTTAGCTGCAGCGTCGATATTTGGACAGATTCTGACAAAGGAATCTTTTTCAAAAGCGAAAGCTGTACTAGACAGATCGGTTGCTGCCTATGGAGGAGCGGCCGCTCTTAGCTCGATCGAGAATGTGTCGATAACGGTCGGCGGTGAATCGGTCCATCGCAATCAAAGCCGCAAGCCAGGCGCTTTCGACCGCACACCTTATAGCGGCGATGTCATCATCGACCTCAGAAACACTCGCACCTATCAAACTCAGAAAGGTCACTATCCAGGCGGCTTCAATTGGCACCAGGGAAACGTGATCGAAAACGGTACGCGTACCAGTTTTGATCTGATACGCCGCACGTCTAACACACCGGGGCAGATTACCCTTGCTGTCTTTCGGGCAAATAGCCGCTGGCTTCCGCAGTTCGTACTGCTGAATATGCTCGAACGCGCAGAAAGCCTTCGACATCTGGGAACTGCAAATTTTGGAGGCCGCCGGCACGACGTGATCGACTATGTCGCGAACGATGGAAACCGCTTGTCGGTATACATCGATGCGCAGAACGGACAGCTTACCAAATTTGAGCAGTTCATTACGGATCGCTACACCGGCGATTCGGTCCTCGAGACGCGCTTTCCAAATCAGCGAAGCCAAGGCAGCTATCTTGTGCCTTCAGGCCGTGTAAATGTCTTTAACGGCGACATCACTAACGATTTCAAGTTTGCCGAGGTGAAATTCAACTCCGAGCTGGCGGCATCTATCTTTAAGGTCCCCGACGGATTGCGGGCCGTCACCTTCCCTCCTCCGGTGCCTGTCACCAAACACTCCGAACGGATCTATACGACGATGGCGGGCGGATACAACGTACTTTTTGCCGATCTCGGTGATCATATTTTCGTGATGGAGGCACCGGGCAACGACCGAACGTCGCAGCAGGCGATCGATCAGATCAAGAAAACCTTACCCGGCAAACCGATCAAGTACCTGGCCGTCACTCATCATCACGACGATCACGCTGGAGGCATCCGTTCGTACATGGCCGAGGGTGCGACATTGATCGTCGCCTCTGGCGAGCGGCCATTCTTTGAAATGGTCTGTAAAGGCGTTTTTACTGCCGAGCCGGACGCCCTCACGCGTAACTGGAAGCAGCCGAAATTCGAACCCGTGCAGAACGGCAAGCGGACCCTGACCGCCGGCACGACCACCATCGAGATCCACGATATCGGGCCCGGCCCCCACGCCGAGGAAATGCTTGTTGCCTACATTCCCGAGCTGAAGGCGATCTACCAGGGCGATCTTTTGAATCGGCCGCCAAACGGCGACTACCCGATCGCCAATGATACGTCTGCCCACTTCCTTAAGTGGATCGATGCGAGCGGGCTCGCCGTTGAAAGGATCATCCCGGTCCACGGCACCGTCACATCGATCGAGGAGTTTCGAAAGGCCGTAGCTGATATGAGATAGGCTACCGAGATTTGGCGACGGCTGAATGCCTCACTCTATCGCTAATTGTGCGGCGGAGGTAGAATTAGCTAGGCGGCGATGACGATACCCCGGCATCGCGCTCAAAAATGCTGAAACACATTAACCTGTCATTCGTTTAACTCCTACACGACAGAAAAATCATTCTTGTTCGCCAACGTCTGCTTCGATTACCCGCTCGTGGGGCTGGGCTGCGGAGTTTCACCGTTCTCTGGAATGAAATAATACTCCGCAGAAGGTTGATCTTGATAACCTCCGAAAACGACCTCAATAAGTGCGGGATCGATCCCGGCTTCGCGGGCGATCTTATCTCGGCCTTCCTTTACAAATCCCTCGAGCTTTGCGATATCAAACTCCTGATCGTCGGCATAGAAAATTATCACCGCCCTCGACGCTTCTTTGGAGGCGACCTGAGTTGCGATCCCATCGTTTATCCACGAAAACCGTGTCTCATAGATCTCTTCGGGAGATAGCTCTTCTTCGGCTTCATCTTCAGGCTCTTCTTCAGCTTCCTCGTCTACGTAAACAGGGGCCTCGTCCCCATTCTCGAGGTTATCCCGGGCCCGCTCCATCTCCCACTCGATCTCCTGCTGACGCATC
>JBGTBC010000049.1:0-5839 GCA_041749555.1 Pyrinomonadaceae bacterium
GCTTCGGCTTTTGATATTTTTTCCTTGCCGAGGAGCTGCCGGTGAAACTCCAACATAAACTCGGTCGTCGAGGATGATTCCACCTTCCATTGGCTGGCGACCGTTGTGGGTGTTCCGGCGATAAACAGTGACCAAGTCATACCGACAACCCCTTCGCCGCCGCTGATCTTTCCGCGAGCTGTGTCACAGGCTGAGAGGATCACCATATCGGCCTTCAGATCGAGGTCTTTCATCTCCCATGCTTCGAGGAGTCCGTCCTCCTTTGAATTCATCTCATCGCGAGCTAACACGAGGTGCGAATACATCGGCGAGACGTTGTTCAGAATGCCATGAGTGGCAAACTGGACGATGCGGAATTTTGGGGCCTCGTCCTTTGCAATCTGCTCGCGAGCAGCCGCACCGGTGAAAACGCGGCTGCGGTTCGATCCGTACATTTTTGCTAACCCCGCGACGAGCCGCTCGGCCTCGGGCAGCGGATCGAGCTCTTCGCTCATAAAAACACGCTTAACCCGTTCTGACGTGTCTTTATCAACGATCGGATTGCCGAAAGCAAGCAGCTCAAGATTTGCATTCAGAGATCGCGTCTTAGCCTTTCTCGACATTTCTCTCAGAGCTGTTAGCGACGGAGCATAAGAGATCGAAGCCTGCACAGCCATGTATTGACCCTTACCATCCTGCAACGCCTGAAACGGCAGATCCCACAGCGACCCGTCAGGCACAATTATTAGATTTGTCTTACCAGCAAGCTCCGCCTGAGCCGGTTTCAGCAGAAGGTCGTACAACTCGCGCGACGCTTTCTGAAAATCAAGATCACCACTCGCGATCTTTGAGCGATAAGCATCTACCCGTTCCGGCAGTTCTTTGCCCTTGACATCTACAGTAAAGGCCTTAAGCGATGCCTTTTTCGCCGAATCTTTTGTGATCACAAAAAGAAAAGTCTTTTCCTCGGTTACTACAAATTCCAAGATCGCAGTTTTATTATCTGGCATCAACGACGCAGTTTCGTCCACCCGGATCGTTTTGATCTCCCCGGTCCGAATCCGTACATCCGGATGCATCGTCAATACGCGGGTTCGAAAATCTTCGTATTCGAGCCTCTTCTTTTCCAGTTCCGCTGCGAGTCCGTCGATAGGTTGAGAACCTTTGCGTCCGCCTTCTAGATCTAACTGCGATCTTAGCCCGATCATTTCATTTCTCAGCCTAATGTCGGATGACCTCTCAGCAGCCGTGAGTGAAGCCAACGTGTCGTCGTTGCCATTCACGAGCGTATGCAGCAGGGCCCTTGACCGCTTACGCTCCGAATACGCAAACGCTTCACCGGGATCATTTTCGTCGATGGCTAGTCGAATTAGTTTGGAATACACGCCATTGGTACCTTCGAAAAATCGTCGCCGGGCCTCGCTTCCCCCCGCTAGATTGGAACTTCGATTTTCGACCTGCTCGACCGCCTTTCGATAGCTTTGCATTGCTAGGGCCAGGTTGCCTTTAGCTTCATATGCTCGTCCGAGCGTATCATTCGCTTCCCAGCTTCCGGCGATTTCCGCCGCTCTCTGGGCAAATGAATTTGCCGTCTCCGCCGCTCGCAGCGACCCTTCGAAGTCATTCTCGTCGTACGCGAGTCGAGCGAGCTCGATGTAGGCGGCAGAGATCTGCCTGTTCGAGTTTCGCGACTTCGCAAGATCGAGCGCCTCGATCAAATAATTTCGTGCAAGGGATTTCTGTCCGATAGAAACGTTATATCCGCCTAAACGCTTCAGGCTTTCAAACGTGTGGAGATGATTTGCCTCAGATTTCCGGATGGCGAGCGCTCTTTCTTCAAGTTGGATCGCTTCCGCGAAGTGTCCCATCGCTCCTTTTGTTTCGGCAAGGCCGGCCAACGAGATCGAAGTTCCATATTGGCTTCCAGTCTTCTCGAATGACGATAACGCCTGCGAGTAATATGAAATCGCTTGTTCATAATTCCCCTGCATGCGATATAGGTTCCCAACGACAAATTTTTGAACGGGCAGTTCATCTTTTGGGTTAGTGCTCCTAAGAGCGTCCATACTCCGTTGATAATAGTTCATCGCGCGGACATAATCACCCATCTCTGAATAGCATTGCCCGATCCTATACAGAAGGACCCAACTAGCACCGAGGTCGGAAGATTCGCGAATTTCGGATGATTCGAGATAATAATCCAGCGACCGGCGAGGAAGATCATTTTTTCCATAAATAATGCCTAACGCTGACAGCCTTTCCGACAGGAGCGCAGGATCACCGGTGGTGCGGCTTAACTCCAAGGCTCGTGTCATTGCGCTCTCAGCTTTTGCGAAATCCCCGATTTCGGAGTATTTAGAGGCGATCCAGTTTTCGCAGTCGATAAGAGCCCGCTTGTCACCTGATGGTTTTGCGACCTCGAAGGCGATCTGGCTTATTCGCTCAGCTTCACTGATGGTGAGCGCGGCCATCCGTTCATTCGCTTCGGCGAGGATCGCTCCGATCAATAACCGAATTGCAAATTGGGAAGCGCTCGCCCGCAATACCTTGCTTTCTTCCTCATTCCTCGATTCGATCAGACGAACAGCAAGGTCTCGTTCAGCCGAAACGCGGCGATGTATTTTCCATTGGCCATCTTCACGCTTAAATACCAAAACCCAACGACCACTTTTGTAATAGCCGATCCCCTTGTCCCCATCTTTGACACTGCCGCCAAGTTCGACATCCACTCCGATAGAAACCTCGTCGTTATTTGCGCCGGCCGTTTCGGACCTTGCAACCACCGCCTCCAAATGATCGGCCTTTTCAAAGATCGCTTTCAATTCTTCCTCGGAAGATTCAAAGTAACGCGAACGCACCGTCCAAAGCGATCTCCAAGCCGTAATGTCTTTCTTGGAATAGGCGTCGAAAAACTGTTTAACGACGGCAGAAATAGCATCCTGGTCCGAAGCGGTCAGGATGTCGGCTTGAGTCAGCTGGGCGGGAACTTGTTGAGTGCATCCAAAAAAGGCCAGATGCAACCCGGCCGTAAATGCAGCCATTCGAAAGTAACTTTTTAAATACATAAAACTCATATAGCGGAAACAAATAGAGTTCATTCGATTTCCCGAGCAGCAAAATGGCCGAAAAGGCGATTATCCATTGATATAAGATGTGAAACACCCTTCGATATTTGGGTTTTCGGATTTTATCGCGAATATGTCCATATTTCGCTCTCGGCTGATATGCGCGAGGTCTTTTTGCATTGAGTAGTCACTACATCATATTCCCTCAACCATAAATGTAAAGAAAATTCGGCTGGGGGCAATATCGGCAACTTGTTTCCATCTAGTTATCTTGTATCGCAAAAGTTCTGGATATTTAGGAGAAAATGAATGTTAAAGACCATCCTGTGCTCTCTTACACTCGTCGTTCTGGGAATTACGCTCTCAGCAAATTCAATCGCCCAATCCTGTCCGCTTCTGCCGGGCTGTCTTGATCCCACGTTCGGCACGGGCGGGAAGGTGACTTTACCATTCCCTACCTCTCCGGGGGCTGGTCCGATGGATATCGTTATCCTGCCAGATGGAAAGATATTAGAGCTGGTCTATGGAAATAGGTTCGTAAGGCTGAATGCGGATGGAACTCTGGATCAGACATTTGGGGCCGCGGGCGTTGCAAATTTTGCCTGGCCGGCAACGTCCGGACAGGAAGCAAATGCGAACGGGTACGCCATGAGGCTACAGGATGTCGGCGTGGGGCTGCGGATCATCGTCGCCGGTAAGAGACGTCTTGTATCCGGACGGAACTTTGTTGATGTCCTCCAAATGGGTCGATTTATGCTTGATGGCGGCGTTGACGCGTCATTTGGAACAAACGGCACGGTCATCATCAACGCGGCGAGCTATGCGAACGAAATAGAGATCCAGACTGACGGAAAGATAGTGATGCTCGACAGCGCTGGCAAAGTCGTCCGTACGAATGCCAACGGATCGCTCGATACCGGATTTGGAAGCGGCGGTATCGTAAACGCAGCTTACAATAATGATATCGCCATCGATGGAAACGGCGGCATCCTGGTTGGCGGCAACTTCACAACGGGTAACGGGAAAAATACAAAGATGATGATGGGGCTAAAAAGGTACACGTCCGGTGGTGCGCTCGATACCGGATTCGGTATCGCCGGAATCGCGTCAGCCGATTTCAATGCGAAATCCGTAACTATTGGGAACGTGGCTATCGACCCGTTTGGCAATATCGTCGTGGCGGGCGGGGTGGTCGCGCCCGGAAATGGACAGTGGTATTTTGCAGCCGCGAGGTTTACGTCGAATGGCGTTGCAGACACATCATTCGGCGGTACAGGAAAGGTCAAGTATGTTGGAGCCTCGGGTATGGGGGCCCGCGGAGTGGTAATTCAAGCCGACGGGAAAGTTGTCTTCACGGGAGCGTTGAACGCCGATTATGGTCTGGTCCGTTACAACTATGACGGAACTCTTGACACCACGTTTGGAAACGGTGGCAGCGTTATCGAGGACGTCGATCTGCAAGACGATGTAAAGACATGGACAATCCAAATGGATCCCGGTTGTGCCTGCAGCAAGATCGTTATGTCGTCATACGGCATTGGCGGATCAGCCCTTTCGTTCGCAAGGTTTACTGCCCAATGATCTGCCCAGAGAGGAGGGCCGTGTCTGAAATTGTCCCTGACGTTTCTCGGCGTTCACGTAAATACTAAATATGGACGCCAAATAATAGGAGATAAATTAATGTTAAAGACCGTCGTATACACTTTTTCACTCGTAGTTCTCGGAATTACACTCTCAGCGGATGCAATCGCCCAATCCTGTCCGCTTCTTCCGGGCTGTCTTGACCCCACATTCGGCACTGGCGGGAACGCGACCTATCAACTTTCCACTTCGACGAACGTTCCGCTCGACATGGTAGTTCAGACAGATGGAAAGATCGTAGAGCTGATTAGCGGTAACAAACTCATCAGGCTGAATTCTGACGGAACGCTCGATCCGGCCTTTGGTTCGGGCGGGGTCGTGACTTTTGTGTGGACCTTGACCTCAGGGTCAAGTACCTATAACGGCAGCGGGAACGCGATGAGGCTGCAGGATGTTGGCGGGCAGCAGCTGATCGTCGTCGCGGGAGGCGGACACTTGATCTCAGGAAAAAAAGTAGTTGGTGCAATGCGAATGAGCCGATTTATGCCTGATGGTACGGTTGATACGTCGTTTGGATCTGGTGGAAGTTCTGTCATCAGCACGGGCGCAGCGACAGAAATGGAGATACAGGGCGACGGAAAGATATTGATGCTCTGCGACAACGGAGCTCTGGTCCGGACAAGCGCCAACGGATCGCTCGATACCGGCTTTGGAAGCGGCGGCTTAGTAAACGCAGGCTACCTTCAGGATATTGCGATCGACGGAAACGGCGGCATCCTGGTCGGTGGCAACATCACAACCGGTAAAGGCAACAATACAAAAACGATGATGGCCGTAAAAAGGTATACGTCCGGCGGCGCGGCCGATACCGCCTTTGGCACCGCGGGGATTGCGGCGGCCGATTTTAATACAGCTACTACATCGCTAGGTAAGCTGGCGGTCGACCCGTTCGGCAATATAGTGGCAGCGGGGCAGGTGTACGCGCCGGGGATTGCTCAATATTATTTTGCGGCTGCGAGGTTTACTTCGAACGGCCTCGCGGACACATTTTTTGGCGGAACAGGAAAGGTCAAGTTTGTCGGTGCCTCGGGCTCCGGCCGCGGTGTTCTGATCCAGTCTGACGACGGAAAAATTGTCCTTACCGGTAATTTGAACAGCAATTATGGTCTGGTCCGATACAACTACGACGGAACGCTCGACTCCACGTTTGGCAA
>JBGTBC010000050.1:0-2921 GCA_041749555.1 Pyrinomonadaceae bacterium
GTCGCCGTGTAAGATTCCACATTCGACATTGCTAGAGAACGCAAAGCTTTCCAAGGAATCTCTCGACAATGTCCCGCTTACTCTGCAGCGGGGCACATTCGAACTGTTTGCCATGAATGGAGATTCGAAAGAATCAAACGGCATCAAGTTTACGGTGCCCTAGCTGTATAGAAAGTCACTTCCGGCAATTGACCGCATAGAACGCCCAGCTTCGAAGGCGGCAGGTTTCGCGGATAGCGGCTTCGACAGCCTGACGACTGGCTGCGTTCAGCTTGACGGGATCGTGTTTCAAACGCGCCTTTGTGATGGCTTTCCAGTGCTCATTATGTGCGTATCTCGGAGTTCCGTA
Source organism: Pyrinomonadaceae bacterium (assembly GCA_041749555.1). Taxonomy (GTDB): domain Bacteria; phylum Acidobacteriota; class Blastocatellia; order Pyrinomonadales; family Pyrinomonadaceae; genus OLB17. Next base: position 350 of record JBGTBC010000050.1, read on the forward strand.
GGTGTTGTTGTGCCGGTCCGTCGAACCTCGCGCGTCTCCCTGAAGCCAGGTTCCGTAACATCGAAACGTGATCAGATATGCCTGACGGAGTATCGGTATCATTCCACACGAAGGGAATTATAATCGAAAAGTAACTCCCAGAGTGAACGCGAAAGCCCCGGTCGGTTCTGGCGTCATAAAACCGCCAGTGCTAAAGCCGCCGCTCCCGGTACTGACCCCTGTCCTGTTTTATTTATGCAACTGCTTCCTATTTGTGCTATACTTGCAACGCTCCGGATTGTGTCCGGATGGATATTTGATAATTTAGATTCGCTGGTAGATCGTGGACCGTTTGGTTTTGTTCGTTGTTCGTTGATCGTTGGTGGGGCATCGGCCACTGACTGCGCGGGTGTATTACAGATCCTGAGAAAATGCGTGGTACATGGTACAAGTGGGTAACTTGCTGTGATAGCAAGGGTTACGTCATAATTGCTGTACCAGCCGTGGTACAAAAACAGGGGGTCGAGTGAGTGCGGAGTGGCGAGTGCGGAGTGCAGAGTGGGGATGCCGACACGGAGTGACGATTCCGAAGGAAGAACTGCCCAATGCCCGCCGGACATCGACGTCGCGCGTGTAATACAGATCCTGGGAAAATGCGTGGTACGTGGTACAAGGGGGTAACTTGCTGTCATAGCAAGGGTTACGTCAGAATTGCTGTACCAGCCGTGGTACAAAAACAGGGGGTGTGAAACAAAAAGTGGGTGGAAAATCGAGAATGGAAAATCCTTTCGGGATATGGGTTTTAGGTCTTGGGAACTGAGATTTCAGATTTCAAATCTCGGATTTGAAATCTGATCTGGGTTTATGAATTTGGGCCCGCCCACAAAAAAAGGCCCCGGATCGCCCGAGGCCATTCTTGTCACCCGTCACTCGTCACTTGTCACTTGTCACTCGTCACTTGTCACTTGTCACTCGTCACTATTCACCTTTCCCCGATCGGCACGTACTTCAGGTCGCGGGCACCGATGTACTCGGCACGCGGGCGGATCAGTTTATTGTGGCCGTATTGCTCGAGGATGTGGCCTGTCCAGCCTGAGATTCTCGAAACCGCAAAGATCGGAGTGTACATATCAAGAGCGATGCCCATCAGGTAATAGGTCGAGGCCGAATAGAAGTCGACATTGGGGAACATTCCCTTCTTCTCCAGCATAAGCTGCTCGATCCGCTGTGACATTTCGAACCACTTCGTTTCACCCGTCTTCTCAGCCAACCGGCGGGAATATTTGCGAAGCCAGGTGGCACGCGGGTCCTCGGTCTTGTAAACGGCGTGGCCGATGCCCATGATCTTTTTCTTGTGTTCGAGGGCATCGTCGACCCACGCGTCGATCTTAGCCGGATCATCGATCTCGATGAGCATCTTCATCACGTTGGTGTTCGCACCACCGTGCAGCGGCCCGGCGAGGGCGGCAATGCCGGCCGTAACCGCTCCGTACATGCCGGCCAGCGTGCCCGCGACAACCCGTGTTGTGAATGTCGATGCATTCAGCTCGTGGTCGGCGTGGAGGATAAGGCAGACATCGAACATGCGTGCCTCCTCGGCATCGGCACGTTCGCCGCGAAGCATATAAAGGAAGTTGTCAGCGATGCCGAGGCTCTTATCGGGCGTGATTACATCTTTGCCATTGCGGATGCGGTCCCAGGCGGCTGCTATCGTTCCGATCTGCGCGGTCAGCTTGATCGCTGCCTTGGTTGCGGGCCCGCGATCGGTGCCGTGGCCGTCTTTGCAGTAGAAATCGAGCGATGACACCGCCGTCCGCAGAACGTCCATCGGATCGGCGTCCTTCGGGATCTTTCGCATCATTTCGATGACCTCGGCCGGAGCTTCGTAGTTCATTCGCAGCTCTGAGCTGAGTTCTTCGAGCTCGATCTGTGTGGGCAGGCGGCCGTGCCAAAGAAGGTAGATCACCTCTTCGAAGGTCGCGTGCTCGGCAAGGTCGTGTATGTTATAACCCTGGTAAATTAAGATGCCTTCTTCGCCGTTTACATCACCGATCGCGCTCTGGGCGGCGACTACGCCTCTAAGGCCGGCTGCGGCTGTTGTTTCTGTTGCTGTGCTCATTATGTTTGTCTCGCTAAAATTCTATTCTCTTCCAACCTTCAATTTTAGCTAAGCTGAGTGTCCTTAACAAGTGACGTACGTCACGTGGCTTATCTCCCCGGCATGCAATGCGAGTTTTTATTAGAGGAAGATTATGTTTGAGGCTGAAATAGCCCCGTGGAAGAAACCATTTTATGTTCGGCTTGAAATTAAAAAGGGCCGGGTCAAGGCCCAGCCCAATTACCGTAACGCTTTCAAGACTAACGGATCTGCGTTTCGTATCCTGTCTTGATGCGGACCTGCTGATTGCGATTAAGACGGATGTGTTTGCCGCGTTCGATGACAATAGCACCGACCCCGAACGCCGCTCCCATTCCGGCGCCGACGGCTGCACCTACCGGACCGCCTACCACGGCGCCAACTACCGCACCGGCTCCGGTCGCACCGCCGACCTTGATCACGTCAGATTTCGTCGAGCTTTGCCCCAATGCGGTC
>JBGTBC010000051.1:0-10535 GCA_041749555.1 Pyrinomonadaceae bacterium
GATACAGACAACGTCGAGCCGATGCTCGGCGGCATGACCGCCGAAGGCGAATCGACCCAGACGACCCGCGAAGACGAACCTGTCGCGTCGCTTCGTCAGGAAGCGGCTCTTGGCCAGGCGCCATCGGCCGTGGCGGGCCACTTTCAGGTGCCGAAAGTGCTTTAACTATGCGAGAAACCAAAAGGCTGGCCCGCATTTCGTGTCGGATGATATGCATTATATCGTTGGCTTTGATAATTACGTCGTGCAGCGTGCCCAATCTGGAACCGCCCCAATGCACGGCAGCCCGTAACGCGGTTAAAAGGTTCTACTCGCTGCATTTTGCGAGCGATAATGGCCGCACCGAAGAATATTTGAGAGCAAGGGAAGAGTATTTGACCGATCGGTTAGCTGAGGATCTATCTTCGGACGAGCGGAAGAATGATTATTTTACCCAAACTGAGGAATTCCCCAAGGCCTTTCGCGTCGGCAGCTGTACTACTGATTCTGATGAAAGTGCAGATTTGAGGGTGATGCTTTTGTGGCGGGATGACACCCGCAACGAACAAACAGAAGTAGTTGTGCGGACCACAAGATCGGGTGACAAATGGCTGATCGATAGCGTCGGGAATTAATACTTAGATGTCGATTGTTTCAGAAATAGAACGAGCACTTGCGAATGCCGAGGCTCTCAATCCTCAGCTTAATTCTTTCTTGTCGATCGAACGAGATCATGCATTGGAGCGTGCTTCTAAAGTTGAAGCAGCGGGCAAAACTCTGTTGAATGGACTCGCTGTCGCCGTCAAGGACAATATCTGCACCAAAGGGATGCGTACGTCGTGCGGTTCTCATATTTTGAATAACTATAAAGCTCAATATGACGCAACAGCGATCATGCGGCTGAAAGACGCCGGTGCCATCGTGATCGGCAAGACAAATATGGACGAGTTTGCCATGGGCTCGTCAAATGAATCCTCGGCCTTCGGGCCTGCGAAAAATCCCTGGGACCTGACGCGTGTGCCGGGCGGCAGTTCCGGCGGATCGGCAGTTGCAGTTGCTTCTGGGGTTGTAGATGCGGCTCTCGGCTCGGAGACTGGCGGTTCGGTGCGTCAGCCCGCCGCGCTTTGCGGCGTTGTCGGGCTAAAGGCGACATACGGCCGTATCTCGCGTTTCGGGCTTGTCGCTTTCGCTTCTTCTCTTGACAGTATCGGCATTTTTGGCCGCACTTCCCGAAACATTGCGGATGTCCTGGGTGTTATAGCCGGCCGTGATCCGATGGATTCTACGAGCGCGGACGTACCTGTCGCAGGTTTCGCGGCGGGTCTCGAAAAGGACATTGCCGGCAAAACGATCGGCGTTCCGAGAGCTCTTTTTGGCGAGGGCCTTGACGAAGAAATACGCGAGAAAGTATTGACGTCGATCGACAACTTTCGCGATCTTGGTGCTAGGATAGTTGATATAGAGCTGCCGCACGCAAAATACGGCATCGCTGTTTACTACATCATCGCTACCGCCGAGGCGTCATCAAATCTTGCCCGTTTCGATGGCGTCAGATACGGTTTTCGTGCCGAAGGCGCTGACGAATTACGAAAAATGTATTCGTGGACACGTGAAGAAGGTTTTGGGGCCGAGGTGAAGCGGCGGATCATGCTGGGAACCTATGTCCTCTCCAGCGGCTATTACGACGCGTACTACGCCAAAGCCCAGAAAGTGCGCTCTCTGGTTAAACGGGATTACATTTCTGCATTTGAAAAATGTGATGCGATCCTCACACCCACGTCGCCCTCAGTGGCGTTCAGGATCGGTGAGCGTTCGGATGATCCGCTGGCCATGTATCTCAGCGATATCTATACGGTATCCGCAAATTTAGCCGGCATCCCGGCCATAAGCGTGCCTTGCGGACTCGCCTCTAATGGTCTGCCGATCGGAATGCAGCTGGTCGGAAACTTCTGGGCCGAGGATGTACTTTTGAATCTTGCCAACGCCTACGAAACAGCTCATCCGCTGAATGAGCGGCCGTCCGTTTTCGCAGATTAGATTTACTATTGAGTTAGCCGTAGGTGGGTCAGGTCGAGCTTTGCCGGCGGGGCGGGCACCTCGGCCGCAGGCAGGATGTTCTTCCAACGGGAACTGTCCGCGAGCAGGCGTTCGATATCTGCTACCGGTAGTGGTTTGGAGAACAGGTATCCTTGCCCAAATTCGCATCCAAGCACTTTCAACTGATGATACTGGTGGATGCTTTCGATACCCTCGGCAACTACTTTGAGATTAAGAGCCTTTGCCAGGGCAATAACAGTCCGCACGATCTCGCCATTTTCCGAATTTTCTTCCATCGCGCTCACAAACGAGCGGTCAACCTTCAAAAGGTCGATCGGAAACCGGTGGAGATAGCTGAGGCTTGAGTATCCTGTACCGAAATCATCGATACTGATCTGCACACCGGTTTTCTTGATCTCCTTTAGCATTAGGATCGCCGTTTCGGCATTCTCCATGACCGCGCTTTCTGTGAGTTCCAGTTTAAGGCTTGCCGGATCGATACCGGTTTCGGCTATCACGGTATTTATCTGCTCAACCAGGGCCGGGTGTCCGAAGTGTTTGCCGGAAAGATTGACGGCAACACTAAGCGGGGTCGAAAGATTAGAAGTTTCCTGCCATTTAACGATCTGAGAGCACGCAGAATGAAGGATCTTTACCGTCATCGGCACGATCAGGCCCGTACTTTCACTGACCGGGATGAATTCATTTGGCGGAACGAGTCCTCTTTGCGGATGGTTCCAACGAACAAGAGCCTCGAAGCCGATCAGGGCCGCCTTATCGAGGGCGATTATCGGCTGGTAGAAAAGCTCAAATTCGCTTCTTTCTATAGCAAACCGCAGATCTGTTTCCAATTGCAGCCGCGTAACCGCCCGAATATGCATTCGCTGGTCAAAGATAACGTAATTCTCTTCGTTGTCCTTGGCGTAATACATCGCTATATCGGCATCACGGAGGATGTCTTCGGCCTCGGGATACTTTGAGTTGCCGTATGCAATACCGATCTTAGCGCTGGTAAAGACCTGTCTGCCGTCCAGTGTGTATGGCTCAGCAAGCCGTTTCGCGAGCCGGTCCGCAAAGCCCGTTGCCTCGTCGCGGCTGAGCAGATCGGTGAGAATGATGCCGAATTTGTCACCGCTGAAGCGACCTACCAGATCATCTTCGCGAACCATCCCGGACAGGCGTTTAGCCACGTTCTTGATCAGTCTGTCACCGAGCGAATGGCCCAGGCTGTCGTTGATGGTTTTGAAACTCTTGAGATCTAGGAACAGTACAGCAAAATTACTCTCGGAGCTTTCCAGGCTCTCCTGCAGCAGGTCCTTTAGCGTGTCGAGAAAATAGTTTCGATTTGGCAGCCCAGTGAGCGCGTCGTGATAGGCCGCGTGCCGGAAGTTCTCGTGGCTTTCTTTTAGCGCCTCGCCGCTGCGTTCAAGTTCGCCAACATAGTGCTGAAGGTCGTGAACGTGTTGTTCAGCTTGTTCAGCTCGTTCCCGCTCGGCTTGTTTCGCTTTCTCAACCGTCTTTTTAACATCTTCGACGAAGCGGCGAAATGTAAGGTATGCAACTCCGAAGAATCCTATGACCGCTGCGATAAGAAAAATGTTCACTTCCTCTAAAGCAGAATACGCGATCCCGGCGACCACCCCGCCGGTAAGGAACATCACAACTGCGTCGACGAGATTTTCGGTCCAAACTTTCACAAAGGGACGTTCTTTCTTCAGCGAGGTAAATGCCGCAACCAGCACCGAGTCGACGATAAATAACGCCATCGCCAACGAAGCCAATAACCACACAAAGCTCGTGAAGTCATGCCGTTCCAGAATTACTGATGTCGGCCCAAATACTAACCAGACGGCGTTCGATGCGGCGAAAACAGAAATGGGAGCAAAATAGACATTGGCCAAGCCCGTTCGGAAACTCAACGCAACTCCGTTTCGCCAAAGATTGATCGTGGCAAAAACCGTCTCAACAGTTGCGAGTAGGATGGCCATTTCACCTCCGTAGACGAGAATGCATAGGATGATCAAACCATCTGAGAGCGTTAGGTGGATCTTCGCCCGAGGCAACTGGATGCGCAGATAGAAGCTACAAAACACAGTCAGGACCGCCAGAGTCCAGAATCCAGCATCTACTCTTGCAGGGTCAATATTGAAGATCGACCAGGCAAGGATAGCGAGAACGATGGGCGTAAATATCGCTAACAGGAGAGTTAAGATTTTATCGTTGGACGGCATTTCTGACGTGTATGTAGCGTACCGAGGGGAGGCGGAAACTGGCTTTCCGATATATTTGCAGGGATTGAGTGGCTCCGGTCGAATACCGGTAATCCCTATTATCCACTAAACAATGTTTTTTTTCAACAATTATTTATAGTAGAAATTCCTGATGCCGAAGAAGATCAAAAAGGGGCCGTCACGTCGGACAGCCCCTTAGAATTAAATGCTCACGTTCGAAGGCATCGGCGGGCACGCTCTATAAGTATATTTTTGCGTATTCGTCAACCTCTGTGAAACCGACCTTTCGATATAACGAGTTGTAAAAAGCATGGTCAACATCCACGAAACCGCAGATAGTATTTGATCCTGACAGGAATTGCCGACACACGCTTGCCAGACATCGAGGGCTATAACCATTCCCGCGCTCGTTAGGGTTCACCCACAATCCTTCAAGATAGATCGCCTTAGGCGTTACGCTCACGATATCGGTTTTGAATATCAATTCACCGTCATTTACCCAGACCAGGACCCTACCTTGATCAACACGTTGGGCACAACGCATTCGAAAGCCTTCCGCATCCGCCACCAACGGGTCGACGCCGGTTTCGGCAAGTACCATCTCAGCGTGGGCCGAAACTATTTGGTCGAGCTCATCGCGGGTAGCGATGCTCATCCCATTGACCATCTCAACATCGTCGTCTATCGGCCCGCCGGATCTGATCAGGCGGTGGCGTGATATCTGCGGCATCGGAGTCTCGCCGCGAAAATGCCGCCAAAATTTCACGAGTTTCTTCTCTTCTGCAAAGAGCATCCGGACCTCCGGGCATTCACGGGCGCATTTTGCGAATGCCTCGATCGCCTCATCTGTGAAGGCTTCAAAAAGAAGGTTCCTCCCGATCATGGCGACACCGACGAGATCTCCATTTGCGTCACGGCTGCCATAGAACGTGCCGCGGTGCAGGGGACTTTCGATGCCATGATCACGTATCCAGCCTGCCAGAATTACCGTGTTAACCGGACGCCGCGACAAAAACTTTAATACTTCCTGTTGATTATCTTCGGTTAACGGCTCTGCATCGATCCCGGCATTTTTCGGGTGTACTGCGGGCGACGCTGCATGTTGTGCGTTTGTAAGAATATTCATTTGGACTCACCTATCGGGCGGCACGAGGCTCGCTCATCGCATCGGTTAGTGGGAGTCCGATCACGCTCTTTCGATTTTGACGTTTAAGAGAATGGTCTAATGGTGGGTGTGGAAGGGATCGCGTAATGCCTGTGATCAGGCCATAACGCGACTCCCCCCGGAAGTTAGATGCAAGGTTTATTTCATTCCCGCCGTATCGTCTCCCACAATGAGTGGGCTGCTGCTGCCGAAGACGTTATCGCTTACCAGTATCCCGTCACTGACGAGTATCCCGTCGCTGACCAGAATGCCATCGCTTACCAGGATACCGTCGCTGACGAGGATTCCGAGGCCAAACATCTGGCTGTAGTCAACGAAAGGTGCTCCGTCGGCAATCGTTCCGCCATCGCTTACCAGTATTCCGTCACTGACGAGGATACCGTCGCTGACCAGAATGCCATCGCTTACCAGGATACCGTCGCTGACGAGAATGCCGTCACTTACCAGAATACCAAGAGCGTACATTCCCTGATATTTGGTGATCAGCTCGGTTCCCCGGCCCCAGCCTTTATCGAACATCATACCCTGCGACCACGCAAATGTTTGGTTTGCAATCGTCGAAGATGGCGTCGGTGATTCCCCCGAAGTCAACAGGGGTGTTCCCGGTGCTGTTGGCGTGGGCAGATCCTGGCGGATCCGGTTGGCGAGCCGGACGGCTCCCTCAATGTTTAGTTGGCCGGCTCCCTGTTCGAGATGATTAAACCCGGCAACCGGCTGGGCGGTGTACATCAGGATCATCTTGATCATATTCGGCGTCAGCTTGGGATTAGCCTGCAGCAGGAGTGCTGCCGACCCGGCCACGATCGGTGTGGCCATCGACGTCCCGCTTAGGTACATCATCTTGCGCTTGTCGTCGGCGCCATTGTCCAGCGTGAGTTCAGGGTGCTCGTCGACAATGAGGCCGTCCTTCGACCTCGAGCTGAGCACCTTGTTTCCGGGGGCCACGAGATCCGGCTTGATCAGGTGGTCGTACACCTTTGCACCAGTCGAATCCGTGTAGAAGGAACGCGTTGGGCCGCGCGAGCTATAGGACGCGATGGTATCATCGCCGCGAGCGTCCGTGCCGTAGGTGTTGGTCGCTCCGACGGTGATCACCGAAGGATCGTTCCCGGGACTGTGGATCGCTCCATACATCTTTTGGCCCTGGGCATTCTTACCGTTATTCCCGGCCGCAGCTACGACAACTATGCCTGCGTCAACCAGTTTGCGGGCCGCCCGGCATAGCGGATCGTTGCGCCACGTCTCGATCGCCGGCGTGCCAAGGCTCATATTGACGATCTTGATGTTCCTTGTCGTACGGTTGGTGTAGATCCAGTCGAGAGCGGCGATCAATCCTGCAGAGGTGCCGGTCCCATTCGGGCCGAGCACGCGAACGTTAATGACCTGCGCATTCGGCGCCATGCCCTGGTACCTCGACAAATACTGGATGTCATTGTTGTCGGTAAGCTTGCCGTCGCTGCCGGCTGCAAGAGCCGCGACGTGGGTACCGTGACCGAAGTTGTCCTTGTCGGTGCTGCTGTTGTTTGAAAACTCGACGTGTGTCGTGATGCGTTTGGCCCCAGTGGTGTCCAAGAACGAACGATGATCGGCACGCACGCCTGAATCGACTATCGCGATGCCGATGCCCGTACCGTCGAGATGAAACGAGCTGAGAATCGGAAGCCCGAGTGCATTTATCGTGCTAAGCGTCTGGCTGCGCACGAGTGACGCGCCGGTTGTCTCCTCGATGTGGCCAAGGACCTGAGTCTCTTTGTCGAGCGAAAGATGCTTTGCACTTTGCACACCGGCAACTTGTTCGGCGACGCGAACAGGAAGATCGATCACCAGCATATTGAGTCCATCTGCTCGTGCATCGATCGTAACATTGTTGCGTTTGAGCACATCGAGAAGCTGTGGATTGTCGATATCATCCGACTGGAGAATAACCTTGACGGTCTTATTCTGGTCGGCACTAGCTACAAGTGCTCTGAGGTCCGGTGAAAGCTTGTCGCCTACAAATGAATCGTCCTCACTATCTTTCCAAATGGCGACCTTTTCGAACCGTGACTTCATCCGGCTATCACCGGCGATCTGACGGTCAAAGGTCAGGGCATCAGCGGCACTCAGGATTTGTATCTGGCCCTGGGAAAGTGCCGTATAGAGTTTCGCGGCTATCAGACGGCCCAGGATAGGGGTCTCGGACGAAAAACTGGCAATGTCATCCAGATAGATCACCATCGAACCCTTTTGTGCGGCGGCATATTTAAGAATGCCGTCAACGATCGCGTCAACCTGTTTCTCGTCGCTGGCCACGCCAAAGACGGCGTTCCAGTTTACGCGATAAAGTCGCTTGCCTTGTGAGTTATTTGCCAATCGGGCTGCAACCAATGACAGGACCATCTCGCGTGCATAACCCTGATCGTCTATGAGGACCGGATTCTTGGCCGATGCCGATACCAGAACTTTCGCGATAGCCTGTGCCTCACGCGAATAGCTCTGGCCGGTCGCGGGCGAACCCGTTACCTCCATAAAATATCCGGCGTATGACTTCTCTGTTTCAAAACTGGCTACGGTGCCCGTTGAGATACGCTTTTCCGCCTCCTGGCTAAATGTGAGAGTCGAAAAAAGCAGGGTCCACGCCATTGTCGCGGTCACGATCTTTGTAATGGTTGTTTTGGTCATAAATTTAATTTGCACGGGGGTCTGTGCTTTCTAAATTTCGGGACATGTTGCCCGCCCTCTATTAGCAACGGCTGTGCCACAAGCCCGAATGCCTGTATTTACAGTGGTTTTACTGTTATTTTCTAAAAACGATGCCCGTGCGCCCTTTGCTATGTCAGACCTGTTTCCGATCAAACTGACTGAAGTGCGGTCAAATTGAAAACGCGAAAAAACGGTGCCGGCATCTGCCTGCACCGTTACATCACTATTGAATCAAATTGAACGATTATTTCGTTACGCCGACCTGAACCAACGCATATGCGTAGTCAAAAGCGACCTCTTTAAGGCGGTCGTAACGCCCGGACGATCCGCCATGCCCTGCTCCCATATTGGTCTTTAGCAGGATCACGTTACTGTCGGTCTTCATCTCACGAAGCTTGGCAGCCCACTTTGCTCCTTCCCAATACGGCACCTGGCTATCGTTGAGTGAAACTTCGATAAGCATGTTCGGATATTTCTGAGCCTTGACGTTGTCATAAGGCGAATAGCTGAACATATAATCCCAGGCTTTCTTCTCGTCTCGAGGATTTCCCCATTCGATCCACTCGGCGGTCGTCAAAGGCAGCGTATCGTCGATCATCGTGTTCATAACATCCACGAACGGAACTTGAGCGATCGCAGCCTTATACAGGTGCGGGGCCTGGTTTACGACCGCGCCCATGAGCAGCCCGCCGGCACTGCCCCCCTGTATCACCAAGCGGTCGGCAGAGGTAAATTTGTTATCGATAAGCCATTTCGAAGTGTCCACAAAATCGTTGAAGGTGTTCACCTTCTTGTACATGCGTCCATGCTGTCGCCACTTCTCTCCTAACTCTGAACCCCCGCGGATATGTGCGATGGCGTAGACCATTCCCCGGTCGACCAGGCTTAAGCTGGCGATCGAGAAATTCGGGGTCATCGATATCCCATACGATCCATATGCATAAAGCAGCATCGGTGCCGAACCGTCGAGTTTCGTTCCTTTTTTCCAAACGATCGACACTGGCACCTTCACGCCATCGCGGGCCGTTGCCCACTCGCGTTTCGTTTCGTATTGTGATTTATCGTAGCCGCTTGGTATCTGCTGCTGCTTGATCAGCGTGCTTTTTCGTGATTGCAGGTCATACTCGTAGGTGGAATTTGGCGTGATCATCGACGCGTAGTTATACCGAACGACGGAAGTATCGTATTCGGGATTTCCACCGAGACCCATCGTGTAAACGCTCTCTGGGGTGTCTATCCGAACGGGTGCCCGCTTTGTCTTCTTATCGAGAACACGAACGTATTCGAGCCCGTTCTCGCGCTCTGAAACTACGGCGTGGTTCTTGAAGAAACTTATCCCCTCCACTTTCACCGCCGGGTTATGCGGAATAAAATCCTTCCAGTTTTTTTCCGAAGGGTCGCCAGCGGCCGCCCGAACTACCTTGAAGTTCTCGGCGTCCTTGTTGGTCGTTATGAAAAATTCGCCTTCATCGAAGTCGGCCCCGTATTCGTGGCCCTCGCGACGCGGGGTGATAAGCTTCCAATCGCCGGTGGGGGTTATCGGCCGCGAGATAGCGGACCTCGTTCATCGTCGCAGCGTCCGACGTGATGAACAACATTTTCTTGTCACGCGAACGCCCGATCCTGGCACCGAAAAGCACATCCTTTTCTTCGTAGATAAGGTCGTTCTTATTCGCTGCCAGCGTATGTCTGAACACTTTATCCGAGCGCTTCGATATAGGGTCTTCCTGACTGTAGAACAGGTACTTGCCGTCATTCGACCATCGCACTGACGTCACACGCTCGATCTTGTTTGGAAAAAGTTTGCCTGTCGTGAGGTCCTTGACCTGGAGAGTGTACTGCCGGTATCCCGTAGTGTCCGTAGCATAGGCCATCAAGTTCCCGTCATCACTGACGGTCAAATATCCGATCGCAAAGTACTTGAAATCCCTTGCCATTTCATTCTGGTCAAGGAGAACCTCGGCGTCCTTGCCATCCTTTGCGCGGCTCCTTAGATATGTGGGGTATTGCTTGCCTTCCTGTGTTTTGGTGAAGTACCAATAATTTCCAAGCTGGTAAGGGACGCTCAGATCCGTCTGCTTGATTCGGCCAAGGATCTCTTTATAGATCTTGTCGACGAACCCGTCATGCTTTCCCATAAAGGATTCGGTGTATTGGTTCTCCGCAGTCAGGTATTCAATGATGGCAGGGTCTTTTTGATCATTTCGGTCGCGAAGCCACGCATAATTGTCGACGATCTCATAACCATGGATCTTGAGGACTTTTGGAACCTTCTTTGCAGCGGGTGGTTTCATTTCTTCCTGGGCAACAATGACGAGATTACCGATAACTATCACGATAAAGGCAAACGCTAGGATGTCGAGTGCATGTCTCATTTGTCAAACTCCTGTTTTCCTAAAGGGGATGTCATTATTAGATCAATTTGATTATACGCAAATCCA
>JBGTBC010000052.1:0-4881 GCA_041749555.1 Pyrinomonadaceae bacterium
CGAACGACCGCGTTTCGATCGTCGAATTCGCTTCGGGTATAAACACACTTTGCGATTTCACTACCGACCGGATGGTGCTGGAGAAGGCGATCGGCAAGCTTCGATCAGGTGGGGGCACTGTTCTTTATGACGCGGTGGAGCGGGTGCTCAAGCGAAGTTTTATAGACGTGGAAGGCCGTAAGGCAGTTGTGCTTTTCACGGATGGCGTCGATACTGCGGGCGGCTCGAGCGGGTATGAGAAAACCCTGGCTCTTGCCGAAGAAGGCGACGCGGCCATTTATTCGGTCTATTACAACACGTATCTCGAAATGCGCGGTATCAACACCGGCCAGGGCCCGATGACCGGCATCCCGACGATCACCCGGGCGCCGAATATCCCCGGCATGCGTCCCGAAGACTACGCACGCGGCCGCGCCTATCTCGAGGAACTCGCTCGCGTTACCGCCGCAAAGATGTTTCGTTCCGATTCAACCACCGGCGGCCTAAATGCCGCATTTGCCGGTATCGCGGATGAGCTCGGAAATCAATATTCCATCGGCTACTACCCAACGGACCCGGGAGCCACCGGCCAGCGCAAACAGATCAAAGTCCGCGTTGCCCGCCCCAACGTCGGCGTCCGCTCCCGCGACAGCTACATCGTAGGCGAAGCCCTACAGACCAAAAAGACCGGGAGTTGAACTAGGAATTGCTGGTTGCGAATCGCACGAATCTCAGGCGTGTTCCGATGATCCCGTACTTCTTCACTCGGGGCCAATTCTGGATACGAAATGTTCATTTCCACACGATTTTGTGCAATAATATCGCCGATGAGTATAGTCGAGATCGAAAATGAGATAAGAAAACTTTCCGCTGAAAAGGTCGATGAGTTGGTCGACTGGCTAGAAAAATATCGAGCTGAGATTTGGGAAAAGCGGATCGCGGATGACCTCGACTCTGGGAGATTAGATTCGTTGTTGGCTGAGGTCGACGTCGAGATCGACGCCGGCTTTGCCAAGCCTCTATGAAGCATTTCACGCTCCCGCGATTCTGGAAATGCTACCGCGAACTTCCCCCAAACATCCAAAAACTCGCTGACAAAAACAACGCCCTGTTAAAGTCTGATCCGACCCACACATCGCTTCATTTCAAGAAGATTGGCACCAATAAGCAGCTTTGGTCGGTTCGCATCGGCTATCGTGCTCTCGCCGTCGAAAAACCGGAGGGCATCTACTGGTTCTGAATCGGCAGTCACGCCGAATACGACCGCCTAATTGGGTAACACCGTAATTCACCGCCGAGCCTCAGCCGCAGCAGACACCGCCACGCCGGAGGAAACGACGTTGCAGGCCGAGGACGCCTGCGGTCCAGTCAAATCGTGCCTATAAAGGACACTCAATACTTCGATGGCCCGACTCGAAAACCGTTCCGCGTCGTGCCCGACAGCGATAATTATTCAATTCCTACAAAGTCGACGTCCAAGACATCGCCGTTGACGTGGACGACTTTGGAAGAAAAACGAAACCGTTTTGAGCTTACCCGTACTGTGTGATTTCCGTAACCCAGATCCCCGACCGAATAAAATCCCAATGAGCTTGTAATTGCTGTCTTCACAACGCCTTGCGAGGTTATGATCGAGACAATGGCGCCCCTCAGCCCTAGTCCGTTGGATGTAACAACCCGACCCGAAAGGTTTGCGGGTTGTGCCAGATCGTCATCAATTATCGTCACTGTTGACAGGCCAGAAACCGCAATCGCATTTACCGAACTAAAAAGGTTGAGGTAAAGGGTCTCGTTGGGTTCGTCGATCGTGTCCCCGATGATTCCTATCGGAAATGTGGTCTGCGTCTGACCTGGGTTGAGAACAATACTAGTACTGAGCGTAACGTAGTCCACACCTCCGGTGGCCGTACCGTCTATGCTCTTGACGCTTGCAGATACCGGAAGATAAGTAGCGTTGGTCAAGCGTACTGTTACGGATCGTGAGATTGATCCGCTATTACCTTCAATAAACGAGTGATTATTTATACTTATTGTCGGGACGGGATCGTCATCGATAATTGTCACCTTACCCTGCGAATCGGAGATAGTCGTATTCACGGGTTCCGAAATGTTCACGAAGAATTCCTCGAGCGGCTCGTGCATGGTGTCGAAATATACTTGGACAGGAAGCGTCGAGGTCGCAGAGCCGGGCAGAATTGTCTTGATAGCTGAGACCGCAGGATAATCCGAACCGCTTACCGCGGTACCATTTGCTGTTGTATAGCGTAACGTTATCGGCTTTCCGCTAGCCGCCGATAACGTAAGAGTCAATATAGCCTGCAGGGACGTTGTTGATTCCGTAACCTCCACGTCATTTATGGAGATCGTAGGGATCGGGTCGTCGTTTACTATTTTTCCTTGCCCAACGCCCTTGGTCAGATACGCTCCGGTTACGCCGGATATTTTTACAGTATATTCTTCATCAAATTCATCAGAGATGTCGCCGAAAATAGGCACTTCTATGGTCGCCGTCGTTTGCCCGGCCGGTATCTCCAGACGGCCATAACGGTTCTCCAGATCACTGCCAATAACCGCCGAACTTCCTCTTACCGCGTAATTGAACCGGACGCTTTCCGGTGCAGACTGTGAAAGACTAACCGTAAACATCGCATTTGTTCCCGTGTCATTCTCGGTCACCGTCACGTCATCTATCGAAATGCAGGGTGTATTGGGTTTTGTCGAATTGTAAATAACTCCGCGGGCCACCCCCTGGGCTGTGTATCCGATGTCAATTCGATTGTCGTTGTCATAATCCGCCGCCGCAATCGCTCCGAGCTCGCCAATAAAGTTCGAAGCCAGTGGTCCAACACTGTAAATTACTGGGGCCGCGAAGTACGGGCTCTGAGCAACTGATGGAACAACAACGAGACTGCCTCCCCCAATGATGTTCACAAACGCAAGATCCGGGAGAGCGTCATCGTTGAAATCTCCTACGACCAAGGACTCAGGAGAACCATGCATTGGAATCGATGCTGAACTGCTAAAAACTCCCAGGCCACTGCCAAAATATTTCTCAACAGTCAGTTCCGCTCCAATACCACTAACTCCCCCAGCATCAAGGTGCCCGTCAGCATTGAAGTCGGCCAATACGAATCGATTGAATCCAGGAATTGGGTATGTACTATTTAGAGCGAATCTGCCATCTCCGTGACCGAGATAAACCCTGAAGTTATCCTGACCGCTGTCGATAGCGACAATATCAAGTTTACCGTCTTCATTTAGATCGCCAACCTGCGGCAACGCATAGGGATTGATACCTTGCAAGCTGTGGTTGAGATTTTGAAAAGACCCGTTACCATTTCCCAAATAAACAAAGTTATCGAGCACATAGACAATCAAAAAGTCCTGATTACCGTCTCCATTAAAATCGCCCGGTACAACGCCTTCTACCCTGTTAACCCCACTTACCAGTGGCGGCAGTCCGGCTAAACCACCCGTACCGTTCCCCAGATAGCCGGATACCAAACCGGGACTCGCGTGGGTTGTATATAGATCTGCCGTGCTATCGTTATTCAGATTTCCCAATATCAGTGATGTGAGACCGGTGGGCGTCCCATATAAAACATCGGCAAGAAATCCACCTGCTTGGTCGTTTCTTGCGATTGTGATGGGGGACGGTTGGACCCAGGCCGATGGGCGTGACACCGTTATCATTTCGACGAAATTATCGTTGTCCAGATCCGCCGCGACGATAAGACCCCCGCCTCCGGCTAAAGGTGTTTGAGTATTGAAGCCATCAGTAGCTCCAGCTATCAATACTGAAATCGCGCTCGGCACGCCGGGTCGAAGCATTATTACGTCGCCTCTTTTGTCCCCGTCGGTATCCGCCCCGGCTATGTCCACGGATCCCGAAGCGAGCCAAGCCTCAGGTGCATGGAAACCCCCATCGCCCATCCCATCGAGTCTAATAATTCGTGAGAAAACATTCACCGCGAGGTCTTGGTTGCCGTCAGCATCAAAATCTTGTGCTATGACCCGATACGACTTTTGCGGGAGCGGATATCTTGTTCCGGCAATAAAGCCACCACTTCCCGTGCCTAACCACGGCTGAACATAGTAAGGCGTGGTAATCAGAGGTGGATGCAGATCGCTAGCAGCGACAATCACGTCAGCGAAACCATCCTGATTTAGTGAACTGATCTCGATACTTGTGGGTGAGGCATCCAAAGGGAATGTTCCGGCGATCGAGAACGCGCCGCTTGCTGCGCCGAGTACGAGCCCGAAAGACCACCCGGGCTCGCTGGCTTGTGTAACGACAACGTCGTCAAATGCATCATCATTGATACGACCCACGGCTAGATCAGCCTCCCAGCCAGTCCAGGGAAGCGAAAAGGTTATAAATCCTTCATTGCTGCTGCCCGTGAAGAAGATCAGGCTGTTGGCGGTCACCACGATGATGTCACCCTTGCCATCCCCATTAAAATCACCGATGCCAATGTCAAAAACCTGCTGGACTCCCGGCATCGGTACAACAATCGGCAACAAGAAGCCGGCGTTACCGTCACTAAGCAAAATAATGACACGGTCCACATTCAACTTTGAGGCGACGGCGATATCCAGATGTCCATCGGAGTTGAGATCACCCGTTGCGAGGGAGTCGGCATTTATCGCACTGCCAAAACTCTGAGGCGGGCCAAACTCGCCGAGACCCGCTCCCAATAGAAGTGAAACTGTTTTCTCTGTAGAATTTGCGGTGACTATATCCTTGAGCCCGTCACCGTTCATATCTGCCGCGACCATTGACGTGGAGTTCCCTCCCCCTTCGAATTGAGTAGGGAGGTTAAACTCAAAGGGCGTGCAGCCGATTTCCTGAGCAAATAAAGTCGTAACCTGTATACAGATCAAGACAATCAGTAGTAAAAA
>JBGTBC010000053.1:0-8036 GCA_041749555.1 Pyrinomonadaceae bacterium
AAGCCGTCAACAAGCCCTGCCCGGTAGCTCGCCTCAGCCGCCCCGACAGAATGCAATGCCTGAGTCCCCGTGCACGAAGACTGCGAAGGTACATTGAGGTCCTTATGCCCCCAGTGTGAAGGCATCTGACGGCCGTGCGAATTCGGATCTTTTTCAGCCCCAACCGCCGACCAGAGCATTTCCTGAGCCGTCATTCCGAGCCCGAGCATCAGAGCCCGATCCCGATAATAGGGAAAGAACCAGTCGTAGGCGGGTTTCATTGCCAGGGCCGCCGCGGCCAAAACAGCCTCGTGCCCGGCACCTGAGATCTGGAAAAATATCTTATTCTGCCCCTTAAGCTGGATCTCCTTATCGTCGATCCGGCGGGACATATACATCGTGCGGTAAAGCCCGACCATCGCCTCGGCATCAAGGCCATGAGGCTCGCCCATCTCTTCTGCGGCGGCCACAGTTGCCGCGGACGGTTCCTCCGCCGCATCAGCCTTGGCTGATTTAGGGGCGGTCGCCTCCTCAATATATCCATCACCTATGTTCTCTTTCTCAGCCACGACCTCGCCGCCGTTGTTTTCAGCTTCACCTTTGTTCGTTTTTTTGTTGATATCCTTCGCAGCAGTTGCCATTAAATAAGTCCTGATAGTAGCTATTTTTAGTAAACGGGTAACTTTTTAAGATATCAAAAATGGCAGGGTCGGGCAATTTAGCTCGTCCGGAGCGGCAGGATGCGAACGCGTTCGGTCGACTCATTGATAACGATCAGGCACCCTTCAGCAAGAGCTTCTTCGTTCTTCCTGATCACCTCGATCACTGACCGTGAAGTATCGAAAGACATGAGATCCTCCGTTCGAACCTGCACCACGCTTGGACCGCTCGCTTTAGTCAAAGCCAAAATGGTCCCAAAATCGAGATCGTGCGTCAGGACAATATAGCCGTTGTCACGAGCCCAAGACATTATCTCGACGTCAGGAGCGTCCGGGTTACCTACCGATGACCAATGTATGGATTCTAATTGACTCTCGCCCAGCAGTTTCACCCAATCGGGTGATAAATTCATATCGATAAGCACTTTCATGCGGCAATCGGAACATCGATCTCCTCAACCCGCCAGGCCGCGTACCTGAGTGCTTCCCGTAGGTCCTCTTCTTCGAGATAAGGATAGCTCTTAAGGATTTCATCGAATGAATGCCCGGACGCAAGAAGTCCAATTATGGTACCGACCGTAACACGCATTCCTCTTATACAGGGTTTACCCCCCATTACGTTTGTATCAAAGGTGATCCTCGTGAGCGGCTTCATCGTAGTCATTTTACCACGCTTTTACTGCTCAGTCGGCAGTTGTTGCACCTTTAAAATCCAGCCTTTCGGATCGATCACTGGCCTCGAACCGGTGACGTCAATCGTGGCTGTGCCATTTTTCATCTCGACTCGCTGAATTTTGCCATCTACCACAACGTCGACAGGCATAGGAAATGGTAAATCATTTGGTATTTCCCACTTGAGATTTACGATCCACCCATTCCCACCCTTTCGATTATCGGACACCATCTCGTTGATCAACTTCGGCAGTTTCGGCTGCCTGAGATATACCTCAAAGAACCAATCAAGCTCCATCTTCGACTCTTCCTCGGCGATCGTGAGGAAATCGTCGGTGTTGACGAGACGCTGCTGGCGGCCGCCGGTCATGGATTCCATTTCCTTTCGCGGGTAGGCCATGCGTCGAAGTGCACGGAAGAACGCATCATCACCTATCAGGTACCTAAGCGTGTGCAGCACAACGGCACCCTTGCCGTAGATATCACCATCGCTCTTGATAAAATCGGGCCCCTGCAGATAGACCTGATATGAGATCTTAGGCTCCCGCGGGGCTACGGGCTGCATGTTTCGCGTCCCTTTAGCTCGCACTTTCATCGCTTCGAAATAAGCGTCTTTCTTACCGAGATGTTCGAGATAAAGCGTGTCCATAAACGACTGAAACCCTTCGTGTATCCAGAAATCGCGCCAGTCGCTTGCCGTCACCAGATTTGCCCACCATTCGTGCCCAAACTCGTGAAGCTGCAGCCAGTCGTAACCGTCTTCGTTGTATCGAAACTTATTCCCATACGCGAGATGTGTCGAATGTTCCATCCCGAGGTGCGGTGTTTCGACGATACCGAGCTTTTCGGTTCGAAACGGGAACGGCCCGATATATTTTTCATAAAAGGCGTTATATTTCTTTGTTTCTTCGATCAGCTTCGGGCCCTTGTCATAGCTCTCCGGCAAAATGTAAAACTCGATCGGTATCATGTGGCCGGTGATGCTTTTTACCGAATCCTTGATCACGCGATAGGGTGCCGCGTCGAAGACCAGCGAGTAATTCGCGATCGGCTCTGACATCCGCCATGTATAGGTAGTAAAACCGCCCGCTTTGCTGACACCGTCAAGCCGGCCCGGCCCCACGGCAACCAGCGGATCGGGAACGCTGATCCGCATGATCGCCGTTTCAGGTTTATCAGACGGATGATCCTTGCATGGAAACAAAAGATCCGCCCCGTCATTTTGCAGTGCCACCGAGATCCAATCAGCCCCGCCCGGTGTCTTTGCCCACATAAAGCCGCCGATCCACGGCGGATTCGGCGCGACACGCGGCGTGCCGCTATAACTGATCACCGTCTTAAATTCCTCACCGACCTGCTTGGTCATCGGGAACCAGATCCAGATCTTGCCGCCCTTGCGTTCATATTTCAGGTCCGTTCGCCCGTCGGTCAATTTACTGATCGTGTACGGCGGATCGAGATCGAGTACGATCACATTGGTCGGTATCACCGTGAGCGCCGTCATTGTGGTCGTGCCCGTCAGGCTCTTGGCTTTCGGATCGGCCTTGAGCTCGATGTCATAGCTCTGGACATCAAACACGGCCTGCTCAAACATCAGCGGCCCGCCCGTCTCCGTCGGCCTGACGCCGTGCTCACGCTGCGAATATGCGGGCAGCGAAAATAATAAAACAACGATCAGTACACTGAGTTTCTTCATATAAAAGGTGGTTCCCGCGACCGCGGTTAACGATTACACTTTACACTCGAATTGGCATTACGAAAAATCGACCAGCGACTGGAGAGCAAGCATCCCCGCTTGCCACGCTCCTGCCGAGTTATTTCAACGTTCGCCACAAACCCAGAATTGTAAACGAAAAAAAGCGGATAGCCCGCCAGCCCCCCGCTTTTCACTGTTCACTATTCACTTTTAACTATTCACTCTTCCTCCGTCCCGAGCCTCCGGGATTCTTGCCGCCGCCATCCTGCTTATTCACCGTCGCCCAAGCGCGCTTCTCAGCTTCCTTCTCCGAAACGCCCTTCTCCTCATACGCCTCCGCAATATGGTCCGCCTTCCGCTCCTGTTTCTTAGTATATTTACTACCTGGCATAAAAATAAGTACCTCCAGGTCCGATTTTATGATAACGAGTGCGGGAGGTTTGTTTTTTGGATTACCAAAATGAATTTCATCACGATTCTCTCACCCCCGAAAATGAGACATTCCTCTGCTTAAATCGTGTTAAGATTCTGTTCTCAATGAAACGACTGGTAGCCACAGCCCTGATCTCCCTCGTTTTCACGTCTGGGATCTACACCCAAGATCTGTTCAGGCGATTGGAGATCTTTGTTGGACCCCAACGGCCGCCCGTTGAGAAGCTCGACCCCGTCTGCCCAAAACTGGAATTCGTAAGCAGCGGACGTCCTATGTTGGATGGAGAATTTGTAGGGTTCATTGTTCGACTTAAAGGAGGGGATCAGACGGTGACTCCGGTCCTCTTGTGGTTTATGTCGGCCGGAACCCTTATCGGTGGGCAGGGCACCCACAATCCAGTTGTTGATACGACCGGTGCCAGCGACTCAGGCTTTATCACGGCCAAGGTCATCGTTGGCGGATACGCTCCCGAATGTGTGGTCGAGGGCACGCGTTCGGTCCGCATTGTAAAACGCGGAGAGCCCAGGCCGCTAGTGACGACTAAGCATTTGCCTCGGGGAAAAAGGGATATCGTGACGGGTAAGTTCATCCATTTCCTCGATTTAGATCACCGGTATGCTGCCGTCGGCATAGGATCTAGAGTACTTTACCTGATGCTCAAAAATCCCCGAATGGAGTGTTTTCTCGCGGCACATCAGGGACAGGAACTTGCTTTCTCCTATGAGACCAGCGAAAACTTAGCCGATGGCATAGAAGACACTTTCAGTCGGTTGACCGACGTCCTCTCGCAAACCGCCCCGATATCACCTCCGTCATGGGCAGCACAGGAAATAAGTAATACGTCCGCCGCGGATCACGAGAAACACTGCGCAGACATTGTCACTAAACGTATTGCCAACCGCCGATGACACTGCTTCCTCTGAGCGTCGCTAGTCATCACAACAAATAAAATAGCTAACAGACTTCCCTTCAGTCTTCCGTTACCGCTCATAAACCTGTCGCCTATGAGCGATCTTAACGACCGTGACGATCAAACGGTCGTCTACGATCTCGTAAAGGATCCGATAAACACCCTGTCGAACCCGATACCGCTCCTGGCCCGAGAGTTTTTCGCATCCGGGGCCGCGCGGGTCTTCAGTGAGGGCCTCGATCCTGGCGAGGATCCGTTTTACATCCTCCTTTGGAATCGGTTTTAGGTCCTTATAAACCGAACTCTTGAAGGCGACCTCATATCTTGCCATCGGCTTTCAGCTTTGCCAGCAGGGCCTCGTATGAAATGACAGGTTCCGATGCTCTTTTTTCAAACGCCCCGAGGTCCTCCTGGTCTTCTCGCAGTGCGGTCCGAAGCGAATCATTCACGATGTCCGAGATCGAGCGGTTCGAATGGGCGGACTTAAGCCTCAGGGCTCGATGAAGGTCGGCTTCAAGATAAATGGTTGATCTTTTGGTTTGGATAGCCATATCAGAACTTTAACGCTATAACGTCATAACGTCAAGACGTTTCCGTTCTAGTATTCTCGTCTTTACGGCCCTCGATCAGCCCCCGGCAGGCTGTCGACTATTGCTCCTATATTCCCGCCAAGGCCGCGGTGTTCGTAGCGGGTGTATCTACCGGTGGGCTGGCGGTTGTTCGTTTCGGCAAGATACCAGACCAGCCTTCGTCCGTTACTGTCTCGTTTCTCGACAAAGATCTCGCGGCCATTCGGGTCGACGTCGCGTTCGAGCAGCGGATTAGGGGTCGAAGTCGGATCAGCGGGCTCTGGAACGGCGGGACCAACCCCGAAAACGGCGAAGTCCGGGTCTTCAACGGTTCTGCAACTTTCGTCTTCTTCAACCTCAGGATCCCATTCCGGCAATTCCGGCAGTTCCTCCTCCTCCGGATCCGAAAGATCGTAATCTGTATCTTCATCTTCGTCATCTTCAAAGTCCGCGTCCATCGGCGGTTGCTCATGAACGGCGCAGCGGCGTCGCGCAATATTTACATCATCATCGAGCATCGTCAGGTATCGCTGAACGGATGATTTCGACATTTCAATGACGCGGCCGATATCTCGGACCGACATTCCCGAATCCTTCAACTCCCCTATTCGCTCGATCAACTGCCATTCACGACGGTCATTGTCTGAGGTACGCAGCACCGCCTCGCGGGCAAACCCCCGGAAATCGAAATACGTAAAGTTCGCCCGCTTTTTTATTCGGCACCAGGGAACATGTGCCGCTCCGAAAGTAAGCGGAGCCGATCCCGGTTTGATGTGTTTGATATACCGGCCCGCCGGGTCGCCGCTGACGTGGCCTATGGCAAAGATGTTGTCCGCCAAACCTGTCATGACGGCCGCGAACGGCATATCACTAGCCTCGATCCCACGCCGCAGATTCCCGGGCATTCCATGCACCAACAGCAGTATCGAAATGCCGTCGACGCGGGTGAGGCGGCGCAGCTCGTGCATGACCCGGGCAGCCTCGGTCGACGTGCGGTTTTTCATCAGGTGGCCAATATTGTCGATGATCAAAACCTTCGCACCCAATGCTTTCACACGCTCACCAATGACCGCGATGTCAGCCGCCGCTCCGGCCGCCGGTCCAATAAATGTAAGATTTGCGGGAAACTTATATAGCTTAGATCCGCGTTCGTCATCATCGTAATCATACCGCCTGCAAAACTGCGTAGGATGCGATTCGAGGTCCACATAAACAACCTTCTGCCGCCGCGGAGCTTTGTAATGCCGTTTTAAACGGTTCCCGCTCGCAATACTGTCCGCGATCTGCACCGCAAGCAAACTCTTGCCGCATCCCGGCTCGCCAAACAATACAGAAAGCTCGCCCTCCAGCCACAGATCCCCAAATAAAGGCCGAGGCGTCGACCTGGCCCGGGCCAGAAAGTCGTTCATAGAACAAACCTCAAACCCCACCGCCTTATTCTCATGCTCATCCATCTCAAAAAACGTTGACGTTTATGCCAACGGTTGTATAGAATACTACAAGTGTTGCGTATATTGCAAGAAATTTCTTGGATGAAACAAATCAAAGCTCCCCTCCTTACGAAGGAGGGGTGGCATCCGCCGCTTTTCAGGCGGATGACGGGGTGGTTCTCTACATCATCTAGAAGTAAATTCCAATGAGATCGAGGTGAGGAGCATGTTAAAATATCGCATCGTCATTTTTGACGTGCGTAGAGAACCACCCCGTCAGTCCATAAAACGACGATTGACTGCCACCCCTCCTTCGTAAGGAGGGGAGCTATGGGAATGACATACAAGAGAAGCAAATCGGATATTCACACACTGCCGCATGTGGCGGAGATCAGGACTAAATTGAGAAAGCGGCTGACCCCGGCAGAGGCGGCCTTTTGGAATCTCGTTAAGGGTGCCAAGCTCGATGGAAGAAAGTTTCGACGTCAGCACAGCATCGGTAATTATGTCGTAGATTTCTATTGCCCATCCGAGAAACTGGCCATTGAACTGGACGGCGAAGTGCACTTCGTTGACCGCCCGGGCCTGAACGATCGATCGCGTCGACTGTTCATTGAGTCTGAAGGGATCAAGGTTATCCGCTTTGAGAATAAGAGAGTATTCGAAGACACGGACTGGGTGATCGATGTGATACGAAGCAATTTCGGGTGGAATAAAGAAACGACGCCTTAAGCTCCCCTCCTTACGAAGGAGGGGTGGCATCCGCCGCTTTTTCAGGCGGATGACGGGGTGGTTCTCTAATGACGGGGGTTCACTAAAGTAGGAGGGCAAGCCGCGAAAAACTGAGGATGTCTGAAAAGAGCGACGACCGGCGGCGAAGCTGCCAGGAGATAATAGCCAGATGTGAAACGTCTGGTAAAGGTCACACAGACGTCCCCGCCCTGAAGGGGCGGCACCGAGGTTGCGGGCCTTCAGCCCGCCGTTGCACCCGGCGATCTTACCAGAAGCTTCGCATCTGGCTAATGTCTTGAAGCCGCTTCGCGGCTAAACCGAGTTTTCAGACGGCCTCTGGACGCCGCTTCGGCGGACGGGGTGGTTCTCTCAGACGTTAGAAGGTGTTGTTGTAATTTAGAACTAAGGACACTACCTATGCATCTCCATACCAATACGCAAATAGAGAACCACCCCGTCAGTCCATCAAAAGACGATGGACTGCCACCCCTCCTTCGTAAGGAGGGGAGCCTTAACAGTTCTGGGACACTTTAAAGACCTCTAACTCGTTGCAATAACGATAGTTATGTCCATATTACTGTCCCAGCCTGGGACACTTTATAGCCTTTTATGAAACCGAACATACCAAAGCTGATATTCGCTGTCTTGATGAGCCTGTATTTCCTGTGGATCGCCTGGGACCCGATGCAGGGGAGTTTTTTGGATCTGGTCGACCTGCCGATCCATGAAACGGGGCATTTGCTGTTTGGGCCGTTTGGCCAATTTATGATGGTCGCGGGCGGTTCGCTGCTGCAGGTGATCTTTCCGGCGGCGTTTGTCGGGTATTTCCTCTGGAAACGTTTGCCGTATTCGGCGGCGATCGTGGCCCTTTGGCTCGGCCAAAGCATCCTGAACGTCTATGTTTACGCGGCAGACGCCGTCGTGATGCAGATCGTACTGCTCGGCGGCCTGACCGG
>JBGTBC010000054.1:0-12777 GCA_041749555.1 Pyrinomonadaceae bacterium
TGAGTTTGGATCTGAGCAGCATTTAAGTTGTGCCGGCGTTCCTCTAGCCTCCGCTTACCGCATTGAATATATGGATCTTATCCGTATCAGTCGCCGTTTCGAGCCCTTGACGCTTCTTCACATCGCCCTTACCCGCGAATATATTAATGTGCTGTCGTATCTCCCCTTGCTCATTGAGAATCCGGTCGCGAAGAGCGGGATGGATCTTCCAGAGAGATTCGAGCACCTCCCTTATAGTCGCCAAATCCTCATTTAAGGAGATTTCAAGCTCGCCGTTCGTGTGGGCCTTAAGATGCCCGCTAAGATGTACGGTTACAGCCATTCTGATCTATAACCTAAATGCCTTCACACAACATATCTCGGGCAGTGAACCCTGGATCATATGCCACGAATCGCCGTCGTCCGTCGAACCAAAGAGCTTGCCGTTCTTGGTGCCGAAATAAACTTCGTTACCTACTGAGTGCATTGAATCGCGAAGAATGACTTCGTAGGCGTCCTCCTGCGGCAGGCCGTTGGTCAACGGTTCCCAGGTATCGCCCTCGTCACGGGTACGATAAACCCGAAGCTTGCCTTCGCATGTGTAGCGGACGGCATCGGCCTTTAGCGGCACTATAAAAGCCGATCCGTTATCCGTGACCGTCAGACCGAAGCCAAAATTCGATGGGAGCCCGTTCTCGATCTCCTCCCACGTCGATGCTCCATCGCGGCTGCGGTAGACGCCGTGATGGTTCTGAAGGAAGAAAGTGTCTTTTTTCTTTGGGTGCCGGGCGATCTTATGTACGCACTGGCCGAACTCAGGATACGGATCCGGCAGGAAATACGCCTTCACGCCTTTGTTCGAAACCTGCCAATTCTCACCACCGTCAGCAGACTGGTAAACTCCGCCGGTCGAAATGGCGATCTTTATGTCGTTTGGCTCATCGGTGTCTGTAACGATCGTGTGCAAACACAGGCCGCCGAATCCGGGAGTCCATTCTGCGCAGTGCGGATGATTCCATAGGCCGCGGTTGAGATCCCAAGTCTCGCTGCCATCTTTTGATTCGAATAATGCAGCCGGAGCGACACCGACATACATCGAATCGTCATCGCCGCCGGGTGCGATCTGCCAGATATTTTCGAGCGACTTTTCTGTGTCCTCGGGCATCTTTATCCGTCGTTCTTCAGGCTCATCCCATGTTTTGCCCATATCGGTGCTTTTGCAGAGTTCGGCCCCGAAATGCCAACTCACCGGACCGGCCCACATCACGTTCCGACTGCCGCGGTCATCGAAGAACGCCGAGTAAACCGCGCGTCCCGCGAAATGCGGCCCTTCCATAGACCATTCGCCCGCCCCCACGGCACGGCGAAGAATAAAAAGCCCCTTAGCCGTTCCGACCATTAACAACGTTTCGTTTTCAGCCATATTCCCTCATGAATTGACTACGTTCGTTATATCCACATTTTTGTTTCTCAGGTCAATACCGCCCTCGAGCACCGATTTTAGGTTTGCCAGATAAAACGTCCAGCCATATGAACAATCAATATAGACAGAGCGGTCCGGATCGTCTGGTATGCGGCTCTGGGTCAGCTCAACGACCGTTCCGCCTTTTTCGTCGTTTATCAAGACCGTGACCAGGCAATCTTGCGTAAACGTAAACGCAAATTTGTCGAGCCCGTTTGCCTCAGTCACAAGACCGGTCTCGTTTACGTCGTCGAGATAACCGTGCCATCGCCAGAGATACCCGTCACCAGCCGCTACCTCAAGATCGCGATTTTTAGGTTTGCCGTCAAAACCAACGTATTCGGCCGATCGAAGAAACCAACGTTCGATCTGCGAGGGAATGGCCCACGCCTCGTATATAGACCGCATCGGGTAGTTCACCGTTATCCGCCGCGTGAATGTACTCCAATCCCTGCTCATCAGAACCAACTGCTTTTGCTCTTACCTCCAAAGATGCTGCCGAGCACGCCGCGGACGATCGAGTTTCCGATCTGGCGGCCGATTGACGAGCTTGCCGAACGAGCAACACTCTTAGTGATCGATTCGGTGAGAGTGTCGGTACGGCGCGTGCCGCCGGCTGCTCGTTGGGCCGCACGGGCTTCGCGCTCTGCTTGTTTTGCTTCCTGTTCTTCCCTTTTTGCCTGTAGCACCGCCAGCTTTTCCTCTTCTTCGGCAGCCTTGATCTGAGCTTCTTCGGCCATACGAGCCTCGGCGCTCGCGGAGAGTATTTCGTACGCAGATTCACGGTCTAGGGGCGTATCATAGATGCCCGCGACTATCGAGCCGGTGATCAATTGCCGCCGCTGTTCCGGCGTGATCGGCCCGATCTGGCTCCCGGGCGGGACAATGAAAGCACGATCAACCATTGTCGGCACGCCCTTTCCGTCCAACGTCGAGATAAGCGCCTCGCCGACCCCAAGCTCCGAGATCGTCGTGACCGTATCAAGGCTTGGATTCTCGCGAAAGCTCTTGGCGGCGATCTTAACAGCCTCCTGCTCCTTTGGCGTGTAGGCCCGCAGGGCGTGCTGAACGCGGTTGCCGAGCTGGGCAAGCACCTTATCGGGAATATCGGCCGGGCTCTGCGTCACAAAGTAAACCCCTACACCCTTTGACCGAATAAGCCTCACGACCTGTTCGATCTTTTCTACCAGTGCCCGCGGTGCATCGCTGAAAAGTAGATGTGCCTCATCGAAAATGAAAACGAGCTTCGGCTTATCCAGATCACCCGCTTCGGGCAGCATCTCGAAAAGCTCCGAGAGCAGCCAAAGGAGAAATGTCGAATAAAGTTTAGGCGAATTGATCAGCTCATCCGCGGCGAGGATATTTATGACACCCCGGCCGCCAATCGTTTGGATAAAGTCCTCAAGCCGGACGGCAGGCTCACCGAAGAAATCGTGGCCGCCCTGCTGTTCGAGCTGCAGAAGCCCGCGCTGGATCGAGCCGATCGACGCCTTTGAAACATTGCCGTATTTTACGGTGTATTCCGAGGCCTTCTCGCTGACGTGGATCAGCATTTGCTGAAGGTCCTTGAGATCCAAAAGCAGCATCCCTTGCTCGTCTGCAACCTTGAAGGTGAGGGCCAGCACGCCCTCCTGCGTTTCATTTAGCTGCAGGATCCGCGAAAGGAGAAGCGGCCCCATTTCGGAAATCGTTGCCCGAAGCGGATGGCCCTCCTTGCCAAAAACATCCCAAAACGTTACAGGGCTGCCCTCGAAAACCGTATTCTCGATTCCCAGCATCTGCAGTCTTTCAAGTATCTTCGGATGTGTGCCGCCAGCCTGGCTGATGCCGCTCAGATCGCCCTTAATGTCCGACACAAAAACCGGCACGCCTCGCTGGCTAAACCCTTCGGCCAGCTTTTGGAGAGTCACGGTCTTACCCGTACCGGTCGCACCGGTGATAACACCATGACGATTTGCCATGTTCAGCAGCAGATGAAATTCGTTGGCGCTGTTTTTACCAACTAAGATGGGTTCTGTCATATAGGTTTATTCGTCTGGAGTCTTGAGTCCCAGCCTCCGAAGGTTTGAGTCCTTGCTTTAGCAGGCCACCTCGCCGTCATTTGCCAACTGAAGTTGGTACTCAAAACTAACACTTCTCATACTTCCAATTTCTCTTCTTGCCTTCGGCCAACCATTCGATCGTGGTCGCCAGGCGTTTATCACGCGTGGGTTCGGTCTTCGCCTCCGTTATCCACTCGACGTATTCCTTTTTGCAGCTATATGGAAAGGCGTTGAAGGTCTCGGCTGCCTTTTCATGGCGGGCCAGGGCTTCGTTGAGAATATCGGGGACAACAAGCTCTTTCTTCTCTGCCGGCGGCGCCTTTTTAACCTTGATCCCAAGGTCATTCAGCCGCATCGCCTCGGAAATGAGCGCCTTAAGTGTGCGGTCATCCGGCAGATCGCTGAGTGACTTTATCTTGCCAAAGCTGCCCATCGCGTTCTTTTCGGGAAAGTCCGCTCCCTTAATCAGAGGCTGCTTCCAAAATCCGAACGCACAGTGCGCTTTGAAGGAGGCCATATGACAGAGGTTATCTCCCTTATAGGTAAAATGCGGGAAACTCCACTTCCAGGTCTCCTCGACGTCAGGGCAAGCCTCGTGGACGAGTTTGCGAATGTGTTCAAGGATAGGTTTTGCGAAATCTTTTGATCGTTCTATATATGCGTTAATGCGCGGATCGGTAGTCGGCATAAAGAGATCTCCTGAAATAACAAGTGCGGGTATTATATCCGATTTTCCTTTCTTATAACCAGTTTCAGCCCCGACCATTTGTCGTCGACTGCGCACACTTTTATATCGACAAGCCCAAGCGGCAGGGCCGCGTCACGAATAGTGTCCTCAGTGACCTCGGTCGGCAGTTTGGCGGCCTTTTTATACCAGGAAACCCAGATCGCCCCGTCCTGCCTGATCACGTTTCGAAGGTCCGCAAGCCTTGCGAAAAGCTCATCGCGGCTGTTCGTGAAAAAGTGGATCATGTCGGGCCGCCCGGCCGGTTTGTCGGCAATGATCTTTATATCGTAAGGATCGCCGAGCATTTGAGAATAATTATCCGGGGCTCCAAATGTGAGCACCGTAAATCCACTCTTGACGCCGAGCTTCTTTGCGAGCGGTGTTCCTGAATATCCAGCGTTCATAGCATCCTATATGTCAGCAAAAAATCGAAAAAACGTCTGTTTTTGTCCCGTCCCGGGACAAGTAAATCGCCTTAACCCTTGCATATGGTAAAGATTACAGGAATGTATCTTGTACCACCACTTTTCTGAGGTCTGCTCTACGGGTATGTGTCGTCCTGAAAAAACGTGGTCACTTTTTCCCCGCTGTTCCCCGGGGAAATTGTCAATTCAGTTCTTACTCGCCCGCCTTTTCAGAGCAAAGCGGCATACTGATTCTAGCATGTCTGTTGCACAACTACATAATAATTTTATTCATGCAACAACATGATCACCACCTTTCGTTCCCGAGGGCCGTCAAATTCGCATAGGTAAACTCCCTGCCAGCGACCGAGTAGCAGTTTGCCGTTTTCAAAAGGTATCGTGACGCTCGAGCCAACCAGCGACGATTTTATGTGTGCATCGGAATTGTGCTCGAAATGCTTGAAATTTGGCTCGTACTGCGGGATCAGCCGTTTTAGAAAACCGAGCATGTCACTCTTAACGTCCGGGTCAGCATTCTCGTTGATCGTCAGCCCACATGTCGTGTGCTGGGTAAAAAGAACGCAGATGCCATCGCGTTCCGGCAATCCGCGTTCTATTTCACGGGTGATCTCGACCATCTGTTCTCGATTTTCCGAAGTGACCTTTATTGCTCTCATTATTTTCTTGAAAGTATAGCAAAGGTGCTACCAACGATCGGGCCATCAATCCCTTCTATTGGTATTTAAGAAGGCGGCAAGGGTATAACCCGCCTTGACACACTTGCTCACCGGTCCTTCATAGATCTCACGACGATTTGCCCAGAGGACATATCCCGTTAACGCAGCGAAAACCAGATAAAGATGCACCCGAAAGTAAGAGATCAATCTATCTGAAACGGATGAGGCCGTACTACTGACAGCACCAGTCACCGTCGGTAAATAATCGTCCAACCAACCGGCCAGTGTTTTGATCGCCCTGTCCGTGCGAGAAGTCTTGGGCAACGGCTTCGGCGGCGGTGCCCACCCCGGCCCTCCGTTGACGGTTCGTGTCGAGGGTTCCCAGCCATAGGTTCCTCGAGGCAACTGATACTCCGGGTAAAGCCGTTTCACATCAGCGTAAGAAACCTTCCTGGTGCCTGCAAAAAGGCCCTGCTCATATGTCGAGCGCCAGAACGGATTGAGATCCGACAAGCGTTCATGAGCGACAGCGGCTGAATAAAGAGCATCTTTGGCAGCTCTGGTTCGGGGAAACCGGTCAACGATCTTCAGGTAGATCGGGAGAGCTCGTGCGACCGTATCGTGTGATTGAAAATGATCTAAGATGATCTGAGATTCGCCGTCGCGACGTAAGTTGGCAGATACATTCAGGTCGGAGAGTAAATGGTACCTTGTACCTGCCCATGCCGCGGGATTGTAGAACAACAAGGCGCTGGCTTCATAATAGAAACTCGCCAGCTGGTACATGGCCTCAGCCTTTAAGTCATCACCTTCAGCGGCATCGATCGTTAGTTCTAGTTCCACCACTCTGTCAATAGTCTTGAGATCCCGCAACACCCACGAACTCTTGATCCCCGGTTCCTGGACATCCCATTCCGGTATCTTAGGAAAACGGCCCCGCATCCCATCGTTTACAGAAGCCCACGTAGGCATGGCTGATTTAGTTTCGACACGTAGAAACGCTTCGCGAGCTTCATTCCAACGTCCGTCACGCATGTACCTGACACCCAGGGCATATAGTAGATAATCATAAGACCCGCTCTGTTCGCGGCTCGCGATGTAATTTGCCAGACGGTCCGTGGGCATCAAAACGTCGACGAAATATGCGACGTCGTATTCGTATTTCAATGCCAAATACTGCTCAAGCGCGAATTCGAGGTCACCCTGATCCTCGGCAGTCATCGCTAAAAGTCGTCTCGCACCATCGGTGAGTTTGTCATTCGGAAACTCGCTGATCAGCTGTGAAAACGTCGCTCTCGCAGCTTTCAGCTTTTTCTGGTGATGTTCCGAGCTGCCCTTAATCCAGAGAGCCTGAGCGCGAAGTTCGCCCTTTACGCCCATTTTGATAGCTTTAACTGCAAGCTCTGCAGCATTGCCAAAGTTTTGTAATTCGATCTGCGATTGTGCTATGCGAAGTACGAAAGCTCCGCTAACGCGTGATAAGCCGTAGCGTTTCACCATAGCCGTCGCAAATCTCGCTATCCTTTCAAGTTCATGCCGACCCTTATCCTGCTCGTCTTTGACGCGCTGTTTCTCGCCTCGGATCTCAGTCCATTTGTCGTCTCCATAACAGCACCAGAGCTGGAATTCCGCATAGCTATGATCAGCAGCGTGGTTATAGATGCGATGGTACGAATAGGCAAGGGCGGTGTCAGGCTCGTCGGCAATAAGTCTCTCAACTTCATCGAGCGTTGCATCGTCCTGATCATGACCGATCATCTGAAGCGACTTCTTAGCCTCAAGACGCCATTTTCGAGATTCATTTCCTAAAAGGCGATAGTATTCAGCGAGAGATTTTGCAAGCCGACCTTCATGCCTGTATAGGTGAGCGGTCCAACCTTGAGCATCCTCGAAATATCTTCCTTTCGGGTGCTTGAACATCAACGTTTTGAACGCGGCGAGAGCCGCTCTCCAGTCATCGATCTTGCAATTCTGATCTTCACATTCCTTTGCGAGCTCATCGCCGCGCGCCATTATCAATGTGGCGATCATGTAAAGCACGGCCTCGTTCTTTTCGCTATATGGAAACTTTAAATCATGGGCTCTAAAAGCGGTGAGCGCGTCGTCCTTCGCGCCGGCATGGAATAACTTTGCCGCTCGCAAATATGCCCAGTTGTCATCCAGGTTCCGGTCCGACACCGCCAAATCGAAGTGGTTCTCAACCTCGGCAGGATC
This sequence comes from Pyrinomonadaceae bacterium, assembly GCA_041749555.1. Classification (GTDB taxonomy): domain Bacteria; phylum Acidobacteriota; class Blastocatellia; order Pyrinomonadales; family Pyrinomonadaceae; genus OLB17. The sequence goes on from JBGTBC010000054.1 coordinate 7,506, forward strand.
GTGGTGGAAAGCGTAGCGGGCCGCCAGGTAGGCTTTTACAGCTTCCGGTTTGGAGCCCCGTTTCAAGGCGGTGATCGCGTCGAGCATGTCGAAGGCCGAATTTCGCCGTTCCTGCCACTCGCCGTCCTCCAAACTATTCCCATGCTCGGTCAGATCCAGGTATTTCGATAGGAGATTGCGAAGATCAGATAGCTCGCCGGATTCCATCGACGACCTTGCCTGGTCCCAGACCGCGTTCGGTTCCTCATCAAAATTCGCCTTCGCGTTGTCGGGATCTTCAGAGGGGTCATAATAATTTTCAACCTCCGAAGCCGTTAGTTCTTTACCGGTTAAAGGGTCATACTGTATCGGAAGCGGTGGAAGCCTATAAAATCCCCGGCCGGTTCGCATTGTGTTGAAGCGGACCGAATCGTCGGTCCAAAGGCTCCAACCACATGCGATCGCTGTCGAAACACTCAGCGAGAAAACAAGAATTATCCGGCCGACGCGGCCTTTCATCCATATCAGGACCGAAGTCGGGTTTCGAAAATAACGTTTCATGGTTTTGCCTCGCTTATGGGAACTAGTTTTCGATTTTTCTCGATCGCGCCATCTCCGGTTTTTGTCGTAACCAGCATTGGGACCGTATGGTTCAAATTAGATCTCGTGTTCAGAACCAGAGAAGGGGCATCGCCCGGGCGCCACGAATTGGACGAGATCCGAATGGTGTTTGATCGGAGACTGCTGCACTCTCTGGCCGTTTCGGATGCACTATTGACGCAAAGAGTTTCGAACCCTTTGAACCCTTTTACTGAGGCCGCGCCGCGCACGCTGCCGGAAGGAACCCTCATATCTATCGTTAACGCGCCAGATGCCATCGAGCTCAAGGATCCCGAATTCACTGCTGTCAATATGAACTTATCGCTTGAGATCCGCTCCATCGAGAGCTCGATTCCGCTGCTCGTCGGCCGGTCACGAACTGCGTCCACGATCTCCCGCAGCCCCAAGTTGGTCGCATCCGACGTTGAAGGAATGCGAAAAATGCAGATCCCAAGAAGCGATGAACCGGCGTACTCCCGAACCACACGCGTACTTTCCCGCAAAGAAGCAGTGGTCGACATGTCGAACACGAGGGTTTCCCCGGCAGAGATCACAAGGCCATCAATTACGAGATCACGCTTTGCCCGATAGGCTAGTCGAAGATCGCGCGGGCCCGGTTCTCGTCCAAGCTCACCTCGGCCGATGACCTCCAGAGAATCAAAATTTTCCGCGGACCTCGGATCAAGGTCACCTCGGATCTCAACCAAAGCGCCGCTTTTGTCATATAGGATCGCGTGACCATAGGCTGCCAATCCGGCGTAGAAAGGTTGACCGAGTTCACGGATCTTGATCAGTGAACGGCGAGTTTCAGCAACTGACGAAATAGGGATGGGTTGGCTTAAGCGCGTTGGGATCTCAGCCCCATATAGCTGCGGTATCCAAAAATCAACCACTTTCAATACCGGCAAAAGTTCCGGACTCGAGACCCAGGTGGGCAAGCCGGTGATCGACAGGATGGTGCCGGCCGGTAAACTAGTGCGTACCTGCTGAAGCGTTTCAGCATAAAGCGGTAGTAAGCGGGTAGGAAAATCGAGATCGAGCTGGATTCCCGCTATAATCGCCCCTCCGGCTATGCCTCTTGCGGTATCGTCCCTGTAGGCCTGTGCTATCGCGACCGCGATGGCATCAGGCCTGATGTTTTTAAGTCCGCGAAGTAACTGGGGAGTCGCATTGTAAACGAGATGGATCTCTATGCCAGTAGGCATCGCGCCAGCCGATGGCCTGATCCGCTCGACTCGAGTACCTAAGGCATCCAGCTGTCCCGCTCGAATGAATATTTTGCCCGCCTTTGTTTCTCTTATTACCTCGCGAAGCTCGTCGGTATCGGGAGGCATGGATGTCCACGCCCAAAAAGCTATCGGAACTTCTTCCGCTTTCCACACTTGGTTCCAAGAGCCCAAAAATGAACCGACAACGGAAATGGACAAAAAAAGCGCCGTCGCCATGCCAAATTTCACGTAATCCCGAGCGATTCTCATTCGTTCTCCACGGACGACAGATATTCACCAAATATGATAATGAACGAAAAACGACGTAGAGATAATGTGGCCGACACCAGCGATTTATGTGGCTTTCCACACCCGACCATGATTAGTGAAGCAAGAATTCTCTCGTGCCCTCTTGAGCAGGTTCACCAAGCAAATGGATCTCCAGAGAAGTCGCGGAGCCTGACCGAGCTTCGCTCTTCTTATCGATGTATCTTTGACGAATGAAACCCTGGAATTGAGTTTTTGGCTCGTCGTCGGTTGTTAAATACCGGCGAGTATTTGATAATCAATAATTTTGGGATTTACTGGACGTTTAGAACAGATTTAACTGTCCGCTTGCTCTAAGGATGGCGGAGACCGATCTAAAACAAATATGAACGACTACTTAATTTACTTGACTCCCACTTTGGGGATAGTAGGTTTGCTGGTAATGGCTATTAAGGCGGCGTGGGTCAGTAAGCAGGACCCTGGTGACGCGAACATGCAGGAGCTCGCCGGCTATATTGCCGACGGAGCGATTGCGTTTTTAAAGGCCGAATGGAAGGTACTTAGCATATTCGTTTTATTCACTGCGGCGATACTCGCCTATTCCGGCACTATTCATGAAATTGGCGGCAGACAGATCCACTCGAGCTGGCTGATATCGGTCGCGTTCATCATCGGTGCCGTTTTTTCCGCAACCGCCGGATATATCGGAATGAGGGTGGCCACTAAGGCCAACGTCCGCACGACCCAGGCGGCACGCACCAGCCTGAAGCAGGCTCTTAAAGTCTCATTCAACGGCGGAACCGTGATGGGGCTTGGCGTCGCCGGGCTCGCGATCCTCGGTCTCGGCGGTTTATTCATTGTGTTTCTTGCGGTGTTCGCCGATCTGGGCGCAAATCAGGTCAGGACGGCGATCGAGGTTTTGACAGGATTCTCGCTGGGAGCTGAGTCGATCGCGTTATTTGCCCGTGTGGGCGGCGGTATCTATACAAAGGCGGCCGATGTCGGTGCCGACCTTGTCGGTAAGGTCGAAGCAGGAATTCCCGAGGATGACGTTCGCAATCCCGCTACAATTGCCGATAACGTCGGTGACAACGTCGGCGATGTTGCCGGCATGGGCGCCGATCTTTTCGGCTCGTACGTGGCGACCATTCTGGCGTCGATGGTGCTAGGACAGGAGGTCGTCGCGAACGATGCTTTTGGCGGAATGTCGCCTATATTGCTGCCGATGGTCATTTGCGGCCTTGGGCTCATCTTTTCGATCGTCGGAACATTTTTCGTCAAGATCAAGGATGACAATTCGAGCGTTCAGAACGCGCTGAACCTCGGCAATTGGTCCTCGATCGTTTTCACTGTGATCGCCTCTTTCTTCGCCGTAATGTGGATCCTGCCGGATGGCCCGATCACGCTGCGCACGGCGACCTTTGATAAATGGGGTGTCTTTTACGCGATCGTCGTGGGTTCGATCGTCGGTGCGATCATGAGCATCTCGACGGAATACTTCACCGCGATGGGTAGACCGCCCGTACGCTCAATAGTCCAGCAATCGTCCACAGGACATGCAACTAATATCATTGCCGGACTCGCGGTCGGTATGAAATCGACTGTTATCCCTATCATCACCCTGGCGGCGGGCATCATGGCGGCCTACTATTTTGCCGGGCTGTATGGCGTCGCGATCGCTGCCGCGGGTATGATGGCGACGACCGCAATGCAATTGGCGATCGATGCGTTTGGCCCGATCGCTGACAATGCCGGCGGTATAGCCGAGATGAGCCAGCTTCCGCCTGACGTTCGAGAGCGCACTGACATTCTGGATGCGGTCGGCAATACGACGGCAGCTACCGGAAAGGGTTTTGCCATCGCATCGGCCGCTTTGACGGCATTGGCCCTTTTCGCTGCATTTGTCGGGATCGCCGGCATTGACAGGATCGATATTTACAAGGCAAACGTTCTCGGCGGCCTCTTTATCGGTGGAATGATCCCGTTCATTTTCTCGGCACTTTGTATCCAAGCAGTCGGCAAGGCCGCTATGGATATGGTTAACGAGGTCAGACGCCAATTCCGCGAAATTCCGGGCATCATGGACTACACGGCAAAGCCGGAATATGAAAAATGCGTAGCTATTTCGACCAAAGCCTCCATCCGTGAAATGATGCTGCCCGGTGCAATTGCTCTCATCACGCCGGTGATCGTCGGCTTTACGTTCGGCCCCGAGGTACTGGGCGGCCTGCTCGCGGGCGTGACTGTTTGCGGCGTACTGATGGGGATATTCCAATCGAACGCCGGCGGAGCCTGGGACAATGCCAAAAAGTCGTTTGAAAAAGGTGTCGAGATCAACGGCGAGATGTATTACAAGGGATCGGAGCCGCACAAAGCCTCCGTCACCGGCGACACCGTCGGCGATCCTTTCAAAGACACCTCAGGCCCCTCGATGAACATCCTCATCAAGCTGATGTCGATCGTCTCGCTGGTCATCGCCCCGTATATTTATGGAATAGGGCAGTAGAATCACGGGCGAGATCAAAGTGACTAAGGCTGCGTTCCGCGGTCTTAGTTATTGGAGAAAAGACAAGGTTGACCACAGCCTATCCGCTTTTCGGTTCAACCGCTCGTCCTTTCCGGCGTTGGTTCCGGGTCGGCCGGTCGTTTGGTGAACCCCGAGATGTTCCACTGGCCTTCGATGTTCTTGAAGAGCCTTAAACTCTCAAAGAATGCCTCCGAGCCGCCCCCGGCGGCCAGTTTCGAACCCTCTTGACCGGGGATCTTCGATCCTTCCTGGCCCGGTATTTTGGATCCTTCCTGGCCCGGTATTTTCGAGCCCTCCTGACCGGGAATCTTCGAACCTTCCTGGCCCGGTATTTTCGAGCCCTCCTGACTCGGTATCTTCGATCCTTCCTGACCCGGTATTTTCGATCCTTCCTGACCGGGAATCTTTGAGCCCTCCTGGCCCGGTATCTTCGAACCTTCCTGGCCGGGTATCTTTGAGCCCTCCTGACTGGGAATCTTCGATCCTTCCTGGCCGGGAATCTTTGAGCCCTCCTGACCTGGTATCTTTGTTCCTCCATTTGACGCGACTGAGGGTGCGGCAGGAGATTCATGGTATGTGATGCCGGAATTGTACCTGTATCTTGATCCGGGCAATGCATCGGGCGTAAGCGGTGCGGACCGGCGGAGCGCCACTTCGTTCAGATATTTCTTTAGAAAGCCATTCCAGTAGA
>JBGTBC010000055.1:0-5531 GCA_041749555.1 Pyrinomonadaceae bacterium
TAGTTGCACCGGGAGCGGGAACTCCGACTGGGACCGTGACCATAACGGACGGCACGGGCGGAACATGCACTGCACCTGTGGCAGTCGGATTCTGCACGATGACGTCAACAACCGTGGGTGTGAAGAACCTTGTAGCCACGTATTCGGGTGATGAGTTCTTCAACCCGAGCGTATCGGCCGTTGAACAGCATTCGGTGGTGATCAGGATCTCGGGAACGATCAGACAGGCACCGGGGATGACACCGCTGGCGGGGATCACGGTAACGCTGCAGGGTGCGAACGGCGGCGGAGGCATGGCACTCACCAACTCGAACGGTGACTCCACATTCTTCGGACCATTCAGCGGCAGCTATACGGTAACGCCGTCAGGCCCGATCCCGGGCAAATCGTATGACCCGATAACCCGCAGCCTGAACAATGTAACCGGACACACGACGGGTATCGATTTTGTGGCATACGACACATCGACCGATGCCCCGCGAAAACTGAAGGTGATCTCACAGTTCGCGGTACCAGGCACGGCGGTGGCCGTTCCGGTGACGATCGAGAGCCAGGGCAACGAGACGAGCATTTCGTTCAGCATCCAGTACGATCCGGCAATATACTCCGCACCACCGACAGTTGGCTGCGGAACGGATGCTGGCCCCGGCTGTCAGATCACTACCAACTATTCGCAGACCGGAAAGGTCGGTATCAGGGTCGTGCCCGCGAGTGTACCTCTAACGGCAGGAACAAGAGAGATAGTAGTCCTTACATTCCAGACACAGCCGACCCTGGCATCGAACACACCGATCGACCTGATCGTAACGCCGACGAACATCTCGGCGACCAATGCGAACGGCGATCTGCTGCTTGTCGAGTTATTCAGCGGCGGTTTGATCGTCATGCAGCAGGGATTTGAGGGAGATGTGGCCAACATCCTGACGGGCGACGGACAGGTACTCTCAAACGATGTTATAGTCGCGCGGCAGTTTGCGGTGGGCACGCGTACGGCAGACCCGGCGTACAACGAGTTCCAGAGGGTGGATACGGCACCTGCGGCGACAAAGGGCGACGGCATGATCACCTCGGCTGATGTGATACAGGCGAGACGATATGCAAGTGGTATTTCGAGCGTGACAGATGCCGGCGGGCCGTTCGTCCCGATGGCGGCAGCACCGCCTCCGGCGATGCTGACGATCGGTGAGGCGGACCGTGCGGTAAGGGCGATGCCGGTGAATGGTGTTGCCGGTTACCAGGTCACCGTACCGGTCGAGATGAAGACGACGGGTGACGAGATGGCGGTAAGCTTCACGTTTGAGTACGATGCGATGAAGCTCGGCAATCCCAAGGTCACACTTGCGGGAGTCGCACCGGCCGATGCCGTGGTGACGGTCAACGACACCGAGAGCGGACGGCTGACGATACTTGTCGACGCAGGCACACCATTCTCAAACGCCGGCGCACATCTCCTGAACGTCACATTCGCTGTTGCCCAAACAGCACCCGCGGGCGAGACCAAGATCGCGATCAAGGGCGGCAGCGTCTCGGATGCCGAGGCCAATGAGCTTGAAGCGGCCTACGTCTCGGGCACGGTCACCATCAACGGTGCGAACGCCCCTAGCGTCCGCATCTCGGGACGAGTGCTGACCCCAACCGGAGGCGGGCTCCGCAACGCACAGGTGACCATCACCGACGCCGACGGTGCCCGACGCACCGTACCCACAAGCTCGGCAGGCTACTACCAGTTCGACGCAGTAGCCGCGGGCCGGCAATACCGCCTAAGCGTCTCATCCAGACGCTACCGCTTCGCCACCCGCACCGTCGAGATATCAGCAGATCTCGCCGATATCGACTTCATCGCTCAGGAATGAAACGACCTGACATTCAATCAAAAGAGAGCGGCCTCGCGGCCGCTCTCTTTTTGAATGGATAAGCACGTGTCATTGCTTTTAAAACAAAAAAACGGGCGGATCCTAATAGGAACTGCCCGTGGTCATGTGTCCGATGAGGACCGGTGGGTTAGTTAACCCACTCTTCCTCGTAGTTGAGCTGCCAATGCCTCGTTACCCATCTTTGCGCAGCTGCCATTGCCGTATTTTTCCATTTTTTCATGTTTTCCATGATGGAAAGAGCGGCCATTGGCTTGCTGGGATCGCGTTCGACCCGAATGACGTGGGTCAGCACATCGATGATCGTCTTATTCTCTTCCATGATCCTAAGACGAACCTCGCTTCCGACCGGCGGCAAGGTCTCAAGATTGACCAAAGCGCTGGACTCGCCAACATTCTCTGTTAATCCCTCGACATTTACCGTTTCCCCTTTCTCGTCGACCCAGCTTGCCTTAACAGGCATGCTTGCAATTATGCGATGATGCACTGGCGTTCTGAACGATGTTGTAGTGTATTCTACCTGCGACATTATTACCTTTAATCCCCCTTTTTCTTGTTCCTAATTTATATGCGTCCGGCAGCCGGATCTATTCCCGCCTCACCGAACGCGAAATTACGTTAGTCCACTTTTACAAAAAAGTCAACTTTAGACGATTTCTGTAAATCATTGTATCTAAAGCACTTTTTATTTTCACCTTTCCAGGCAATGCTTTTTTGTAACTAAACGTGATACAAAATGCATATTTATAATGCAAATTCTAAGCAAAAGGTTGCATATATGATCCACGTGAAAGATTTAGTTTTTGTTCATACGAAAGCAAGACTGTTGTAACGCGGGTAAAATATTCTTTGTTTCACAGACAAATTCTATAGGGCGGGCTGGGAGCGGTACCTAATTTGCCTTAAGATTATCGAACCATTTATTCTTGTTCGAGGTTTCGGAGCCGCAGCTTTTTTCGGCCCTCGCAATTGAGCTAAAAAGGTAATTATATTAACAACTTAATTATGCAGAACAACAAGGATATTGTCTTGTCTTTTATTTAGAAACGGGATATTGTGTTTGCACTAAATCCGAAAAAACAGACAAAAATCCGAAAAACGGTATATCGGGACGAATTTCCCGGTTTCCGGATCGATCCAAAATACAAATTTCGACAATGAGGTCAAAAAATTATGACAAAGATCTTTCTGAATAGATTTCTCTCGCTAGGTGTGATGTGCTTGCTGTTAGGAGCTACTTACACATTTGCCCAGGTCACGAATTCTGAGATCGTCGGGCGAATCACCGATGCACAAGGGCAGCCATTGGCCGGTGTGATGGTCGAGGCGACACATCTGCCTACCGGTACACTCTATACAGCTGTTACTAACGATTCAGGCCGATATGTGCTTCCTAATATGCGCATCGGTGGTCCGTATACGGTCAAGGCCATCCAAGCCGGATTTAACGAACAGACTCGAGAGAATTTACAGCTAGGCCTTGGTTCGGCTGCGACCATCAACTTCTCATTGAGCACCGCTATCGACGTTCAGGTTACCGTTGTAAATGACGACCTATTCAGCGAGGCTAAAACCGGAGCATCCACCAATATCTCTAACGAAGTCATTTCAACAATGCCTTCAATTGGCCGTCAACTTACTGACTTTTCGAGGCTTACGCCGCAGTATGGCGGAAATGGGTCGTTTGCCGGTCAGGATAATCGTTTGAACAATATTACGGTCGACGGATCCTACTTCAACAACTCATTCGGCCTTGCAGGACAGCCGGGTGAACGAACGGGTGTATCACCGATTTCCCTCGCCGCCGTAGAGGAGTTTCAGGTAAATGTTGCTCCTTTTGACGTGCGTCAAGGTAATTTTGTCGGTGCGGCCGTCAACGTCGTCACAAAAAGCGGAGCTAACAAATATAACGGTTCCGCATACTATCTCTGGAGAAATCCGAGCCTTGTTGGCAAAGAGGCCGGGCCGAATGCGTTCAATCCGGGAGATTTCAAATTCCGCACCTGGGGTTTTACAGCCGGCGGACCGATCCCTTTCTTTAATTTTGGCGAGGGCGGACCAATGTTTATTTCGGGAAAAGACAAATTGTTCTTCTTTGTAAATTATGAGGACGAACTCACGACGGCCCCCGGAACAACCTGGTCGGCCTGTCCGGGCACGGGATGCAGGACAGGTAGTGTAACACGCGTTCTCGCCTCGGACCTCGACACCCTCGGTAATTATTTGAGGACTAATTTTAATTACGATCCGGGTGCATATCAGGGGTATCCATTCAGTACTCCCGGAAAGAAGTTTCTCCTTCGAAGCGATTACAATATCAATCAGAAGAACAGGCTGACTCTGCGCTACATGCAACTTGACTCGAGCACCGATGTCTTAATGTCGAACTCCTCCTCTCTAGGGTTTGGGAACCGGCGGACGAGCCTGGATGCTTTGAACTTTCAGAACTCGAACTACAGTATCCTTGAAAATATAAAATCATGGGTTGGCGAGTGGACCTCTACCTGGAGTAACAGTGTCTCCAACAGCTTGATCGTCGGATATACAAAGCAGGATGAAAGCAGAGGCGCGATCACTAATCTATTCCCAATGGTAGACATATTGCAAGGCGGTGTAACATACACTTCGTTCGGGTCTGAGCCATTCACCCCAAATAACGAGCTGAGATACAAATCGTTTCAGATCCAGGACAATCTCTCATTTTATAGAGGAGCGCATACGATCACTACCGGCGTAAGCTATGAGAAATACGAGTCGGAAAATGTCTTTTTCCCAGGGTCGCAAAGTGCGTATGTGTATAATTCGTTGGCCGATTTTTATACGGATGCGAACCACTATCTTGCTAACCCGAATAGGGTCACATCACCAGTGACTCTCAGACGATTTCAGGTTAGATGGTCAAACGTTCCGGGATTGGATAAGCCTGTTCAACCTTTAGAGGTTCAATACGTCGGTTTCTACGGTCAGGATCAGTGGAAGGTCAGAGACAACTTTACATTAACTTATGGACTTCGCATGGATGTTCCGTTTTTTGGTGAGACCGGGTTTACTAACCCATTAGCAAACGCGCTGACCTTTAGAGATGAAACCGGTGCAAGTGTTCAATACAGCACCGAGAAACTACCCGATCCCAATATTCTTTGGTCGCCGAGGGTCGGGTTTAACTGGAGCCCCACCCGCAATCTGCAGATCCGCGGTGGATCTGGTCTTTTTTCCGGCCGGCCGGCATATGTCTGGATCTCAAATCAGATAGGTGAAAATGGCATCTTAACCGGGTTTGAGCAGATAGAGAATACTACTATAAGACCGTGGCATCCGAATCCCAACCGTTACAAACCGGCGACAGTTTCCGGCGCTCCAGCAACTTCATATGGATTGGCCGTGACCGATCCTGAATTCAAATTTCCACAGCTTTGGCGTACAACGATTGGTGTTGATTACAGACTGCCCTGGAATTTGGTAGCGGGTGCCGAATACCTTCATTCTAAGGACGTTAATGGTGTCTATTATATTAACGCGAATCTAGCGAATCCGAGTACAAACTTTACGGGAGCGGACACTCGGCCCCGATGGGCCGCCGGGAATAGGATCCACAGCAACATCACCAGCAACATCGTGCTGAAGAATCAAAATGTGGGCAAAGCCTGGAACTTGGCATTT
>JBGTBC010000056.1:0-4350 GCA_041749555.1 Pyrinomonadaceae bacterium
GCTATAACCTCAAAAACATCGACGCCGAATTTCCGCTCGGGTTGCTGACGGTCGTTACCGGCGTTTCCGGCAGCGGCAAATCGACGCTGGTTGAGGAAATTCTCTATCCGGCTCTCTATAAACACGTCTATAAATCGGCGGTCGAAGCTCTGGCCCACGATAGTGTCGAGGGCCTCGATCTCGTGGACAAGATCATCGAGATCGACCAAAAACCGATCGGCCGGACACCGCGTTCCAATCCGGCGACGTTTACCGGGTTGTTCACACCGCTTCGAGAACTCTACGCAATGCTGCCCGAATCCCGTACACGCGGATACAAGGCCGGACGTTTCTCGTTCAACGTTAAAGGCGGCCGCTGCGAAGCGTGCGAGGGCGGTGGACTCAAACGGATCGAGATGAACTTTCTTCCAGACGTTTACGTGACCTGCGACGTCTGCCGCGGCCACCGATACAATCGCGAAACGCTCGCCGTTAAGTTCAAAGGGCTTTCGATCGCAGATCTCTTAGACACGACGATAGAGGACGCATTGCCATTGCTGGAGAACATTCCCGCGATCAAGCAAAAACTCTCGACCCTGCTAGATGTCGGCCTCGGTTACATCAAGATCGGCCAGTCATCCACGACACTCTCGGGCGGCGAGGCCCAGCGAATCTAGCTCGCTAATGAGTTGAGCAGACGCGCGACCGGCAAAACGATCTACATCCTCGACGAACCCACAACAGGTCTTCATTTTGCCGACGTACATAAGCTGCTCGACGTCCTTCAGAAACTGGTCGACACCGGGAATACGGTCATCGTCATCGAACACAACCTCGATGTTATTAAATCTGCAGATTACATCATCGACCTTGGCCCCGAAGGCGGGTCCGGCGGCGGTAAGGTTGTCGCGACCGGCACGCCGGAAGAGGTGGCTAAAGTGAAAAAGTCGTATACTGGGCAGGCGCTGAAGGGAGTGCTTTGAGCCCGAAACGATCTAAATAATAAACTTTTGAGGTGAATTCTTGAAGATTCGATTCCTTTTTTCAGTTCTACTTGTTCTATTTTGCTTGACACTTCCTGGTCAAGGGCAAGAACTTTCGAAGAAGCAAACTCTGATACTGCAGTTTCGGCAGCTGACTGGGGCCGATAAGGTCAACATGTCGGTCAATCTTTCCACTGAAGATGTCCGGGAATCATTGATTGCTATTGTGGAAAAAGATCCAGATCTTACAGATACCCAGAAGAAGGAAATGATGATTGAGGCCAATGCTGCTTATTTGCATATCGACAGAATCGCTAAAGATTTTTTCGCTAACCGAGAAGAACTGAACAAATTATCTGAAGGTGTGATTTTCAAACTGTATGATTCCACTTTTACGGAGCCGGAACTAACGGAGATTATTGCCTTTTATAAGACACCGACAGGCCAAAAGGCAACTCAATTCTTACCCAGGTTGTCCGCCGAGGCGCAGAAGGGATTTATCAGTGTTGTACTGCCGAAGCTGCAGGCTCTGATCGAACCCGCTAGTAAAGCTGAAACTGAAAAGCTCGAAAAAAAGATTGCGGAGGCGAAAGTTAACAAACCGAAGGACTAACTTGCAAAAAACGCGCGGGCATTCCACCGGTACGCCGGAAGAAGCTTTTCGAGACAGAAAATCGTTACCGGACAGACCTTGCTGAGCGTCCATAACTAGATACCCCGAGCTCAACGTCCGTCGAATGCGATCTCACCGCCCACGACTGTCATCAGGCATCTTGTTTTAAGGATGTCACTTTCTCTGATCTTCATAATGTCTGCGGAGAGCACTGTTAGGTCGGCAAGCTTGCCGACCTCTATCGAGCCTCTCAAGTTCTCTTCAAACGCTGCGTAAGCCGGCCAGATCGTAAACATCTTTAAGGCGTCGTCGCGAGAGACGGCCTGTTCAAGGTGCCAGCCGGCACCCGATTCTCCGGTCAGGCTCTTCCTAGCAACTGCGGCGTAGAATTCGATCATTGGTTCACCGCGTTCAACTGGTGCATCAGAGCCGCCTGCGATGATCGTTCCTGAGCGGAGGAATTTCTGCCAGGCATAGGCTCCTTCAAGACGTTTCATGCCCAAACGGCTGGGGGCGAAAAAGAGATCGCCAATTGCGTGCGAAGGCTGCATCGAGGCGATCACGTTCAATTTCCTGAATCTAGGAATGTCCTCTTCAGTGACGATCTGTGCGTGCTCAATTCGCCATCGCGGTTCTTTGATCTTTCGCTGTCCGAGCGGCACCGCTCTGAAAGCCTCTTCATAAAGATCGAGGATGATTCTATTCGCACGGTCGCCGATGGCATGCGTTTGGACCTGAATGCCGTTTCTTAGTGCCTCGGCAAGCATCGGGCGAAGTTCGTCGGGCTTTGCAGTTAGCAGGCCTGTCGTGTCCGCGTCCGAATATTTTTCGAGCAACGCTGCTCCACGCGACCCGAGCGCGCCGTCAAGGACCACCTTAATTCCCCGGTGAGTATATCTGTTCTCATTGCTTCCGATAGTGGCTCCTTCCGCGAGAAGCCGTTTTGAAGATACGCCCGGGCCATGTGTTACCAGGTAGATCCGCAACTTCGCCTTGCCGTTGGCCATCATCCGCTTAAAGAGTTCAGCGTCCGCGTAGCTTCCGCCCGCCGTTTGGACCTGCGTCCAGCCGAGTGACAAGGTCCGCTGAATACCAAGCAATAGTGCTTCTTCGCGATCGGATTCCGTCACCGGCGGCAAATGTCTACGGACCAATCCCTGAGCGGTGTCGATCAGCATTCCCGTTGCTTCGCCCGTTTCCTTGTCCCGCAATATCTCGCCGCCGAACGGATTCGTTGTCTCGTTGTTGATACCAGCGACCTTTAGGGCCGCCGTATTGGCAACCGATGCATGGCCGTCGGCGCGGGTCAGCAAAACGGGGTTGTTCGGCGAAATTCGGTCGAGGTCGTGTCGCGTCGGAAATACTTGCGGCTTCCAAAAGGTCTCGATCCAGCCGCGGCCGGTTACCCACTTCCCCGGAGCAGTTTTGTCGACGCGCTCCTTTATTTTTGCGAGAAAGCTGTCAAGAGTTGTCGTACCCTCAAGGTTGAGATTCACCTCTCTGGCCCCGACGCCCATCAGGTGGTAATGCGAATCGGTCAGGCCGGGGACGACGGTGGCACCTTTGAGGTCGATCACCTTCGTCGCTTTGCCGACATATGCCTTGCTGTCCGAGCTCGAACCGACAAAAACGATGCGGCCGCCCTTAATGGCGATCGCCTCTGCCCGCGGCTGCATTTCATTCACCGTGTAGACGTTGCCCCCGGTAAATACGGTGTCGGCGGGTTCGGGCACGCTTGGCTGCATCGCAAAAGCGAAGTTATTCAACGCCGCGATCAGGACAAGTGAAAAGAATCTCATTATATTTTCTCCGGAATAATGTCGTTCAAAAGGCCGAAGGGCTTATTTATTTTGATCACCTGCCGCTCGATCAGCCGTTTATCGCTCTCAGCATTTCCCGCACCGCCTGATTCAACCCAACAAAAACGGACCGGGAAATTATGTTATGCCCAATGTTGAATTCGATGATCTCGGGGATGGCGGCCAAGGCTCCGACGTTTCGGTAAGTGAGGCCGTGGCCCGCTGCGACGATCAGACCGAGGGAGTTGGCATGGATGGCGGCTTCGCGAATTCGTTCGACCTCGGCGGCGGCCTTTTTTGCTCCATCGCCGTGGGCAGCACGCGAGCTAAGGGTCATTTCAGCGTATTCAGCCGTGCAAAGCTCAACCTGTTGAGCACCGACGCCGCTTGCCGCCTCGATCTGTTCGAGATCAGGATCGATGAAGATGCTTACAAAGATCCCGCATTCTTTCAGCTTTTCGACGACATTCTTTACGTTCTCAAAATTTCCAACTACATCGAGGCCGCCTTCGGTCGTGACCTCGTTCGCGCTTTCAGGAACGAGCGAAACAGCGTCGGGCCTCGTGCCAAGAGCGAAGCCGACCATCTCATCGGTGGCGGCCATCTCAACATTCAGATAGGTCGTAACCACATCCCTCAGCAGCTCGATATCGCGGTCCTGAACATGCCGCCTGTCCTGCCTCAAATGGACTGTGATCCCGTCCGCCCCGGCCTGCTCACAGATAACCGCCGCAGTGATAATGCTCGGCTCAATGGTCTTGCGGGCCTCACGGATCGTCGCGACATGGTCGATGTTTACATTTAGTTTTGCTGCCATATCGGAATGTTATCCATCAAACACACGAAAGTCACTTATGCGACCGGCAACGCGAATAAATTCGTGCAATTAGCTACTTTCTTTCAGATCGTAAATGCCCCTTCGAGCATTCCGCCTGATCTGCATCAGCTCGCTGATCATTCGCCGGCTGTCACGGAA
>JBGTBC010000057.1:0-13369 GCA_041749555.1 Pyrinomonadaceae bacterium
TGACGCAGCACCTGCCACGATCGGCGCGGACATTGAAGTGCCGCTCATATACATACTTTCGTCGTCCGAAGTTTCGCCCGCTTCCAGCTCAACGTTGAGCGATGGATTTGAAACGGACATTTTGTTGTTTGGCGCCCGGTAAGAAATAAGTTTGTTTCCCGGTGCGACAATGTCCGGCTTGATCAGATTGTCATAGACACGCCATCCGTCCGAGGTTGTAAAAAAGCTGCGGGTCGGCCCTCGTGAGCTGAATGATGCGATCGTGTCATCCGCGCTCGATGCGGTGCCATAACTGTTGGTCGCACCAACCGTTATTACATATGGGCTGTTGCCCGGTGAGTGGATGCGGCCATAGGTTGTCTGTCCCGTCGACGCTTTGCCGAGGTTGCCCGCTGCCGCTATAACAACGATCCCGTTTTCGACAAGTTCCTTGACTTTAACGCAGATCGGATCGTTGGTGTATGTGTCAATGGCGGTGGTGCCGAGGCTGAGATTGACGACCTTGATATTGTGCTGGTCCTTGTTTTGAAGGATCCAGTTAAGGCCGTTAAGGAGCCACGAGGTCTGGCCCTCTCCATTGTTGTTAAGAACCTTAACGCTGATGATCTTTGAGCCCGTAGCAACGCCCTTATAAGCACCATCGCGGCTCGGTGAACTTCCGGCAGCGAGGCCCGCAACGTGAGTTCCGTGCCCATAACCATCGTTGGTTTCAGTGATCGAAGATGTCGTGAAATTTACATTTGCCGCGATCCGCGACGTGCCGTCATTCTTAAATCCATTGTGGCCGGCATGAATGCCCGAATCGACGACCGCGATGCCGATGCCGGCACCGTCAAGTGTGTATGCAGAACGCCCGTTCAAAGCGGCTTGTGCTCGTATGAGTGTCGCTCCGGTAGTTTCTTCGACGTGGCCCGTCACCTTTAGCGGACGGTCAGGGGAAATGTAGTTAACGAGGCCGCTCGACGACAGTATCTGAAGGGCCGAGAGAGGAAGATTGACAACTAACGTATTTGAGTTGCCGATGCGGTCGGCAACACGGGCACGGCCGTCAGCCATCATTGCTCGAAGGGCCGCATTCTCGGCATCCCTGGCCTGGATAATGACGTCAACACGCTGTTTGCCCGTCGGGTCCTTTGCCATCATGTCCCGAAGATCGGGTGAAAGGTTGTCGCCGCGATAACCGCTGCGGCTCGCGTTCCCGGCACGGTACGCAGCCGAGCGATCATCGCTTTTGGCGTTAACGTCGATCGCGGTGAAGAACGCCGCGACCTCAGGGTTCGAATCGATCTGCTCGTCATATGCCACGGCACCGCTGCCGCCGATCATGACAAGTTTGCCTTCCGAAATACTCTTAAGCATCTTGCTTGCCGCTGCGTTATAGCCAACGAGATTGGTCAGCTCGTCGACATACAGGATGGTTTGGCCTTTTGACGCGGCTGCCTCTGCAACGATCGAATCCACAACTCGAGTAACGTCTGCTTCCGAACGCAGGTTCGAGAACATCACGGCCGTTTCCAGCTTAAGGATCGAGCGGTTTGCGAGTGCGGCGGGAACGTTTCCCTTCGCGATTCGAAGTGCCAACTGTTCGACGATCGCCTCCATATCGGCCTTGGCCTCGGTCACGATCACCGGCTGACGAACACCACTTTCGGCTAACACTTTGATAAGACGAGCTGTCTCGTTCTCAAAGCTCAGGTTCTCACGCAATCTTCCTTCACGGCCAAGCTGCGTCAAATTCGTGGTGTATTTCGCCATCGCTGTGGCGGTTGCAGTGACCTTAGCTTTGTCACCGTCAAACGCAGCGGCCGCGATCATATTAGTAAATATAAGAGAAGCAAGTACGGCAGCCGATGCCGCTCGTCGTGTTGCTGTCATTATCATGTTCGTCATATAGGAGGCTCCTTTATTTCCGGGGCAGAGAAATCGACGGTCCAATCCGTCGCACTCCTATATACAAGGCATGTGCCAAAGTGCTAATTCGTTGTAATTAAAGAGATTACGCCGCCTGTGTTTATGCGGTTGAATGCCGATCCGGTCAGGATGACAGAATAAATCGGTCAGAATGACAAACTCGAGGACCTGATCGACGAGGGCAATGAACGAGGTTTTGCGATTGAATCAAATTCGTTCACGAAGCTTTACGCGAGGCGGCACATAGCCACGCCCGTTTAGAGTCTGTGTCAAAACTTGCTTTTCGGGCTTGGCCCCTCGATGTGCGGCGAAGCTGTGCTTCGCCGGCAGCCCTCTCAATTTTGCATGCGGCTATGCCGCCGTCCTCCGTCCGATAGACGGCATAGGCCAGCAATTATCGGCCCCGGAGCGGCGGCGGAGCAGCGGAACCTTGGACGCTCGTCGGAAAAGCGGAGCTTTTCCGCACATCGAACGGCATAGCCGAGGAACTACGGAGCATCATCCAGCAGACTTTTGACACAGCCTCGTTTACGGCGTGGTAGATGTCGCCCGTTGTTCCACCAGCCCGTTTCAACGGGCTTATGATTCTGGCGGCTTGCCAGGCTTGGTAAGGACGTTAAAACGCCCTCCAAATTCTCACGCCAACCTACCCACGCCGTAAACGGGCGTGTCTATGTGCCTTGCGGGTAAGACGGCTGAAGCCGCCTGGGTCAGGCCTCTTCGACGATGGCGATCTCATCCGCCGTCAGTTCATACAGCTCATAGACCATCTCATCTATTTGCCGTTCAAGCGCAGTCGTGTCGCCGCCGGATTTTTTTAGTTCGAGGATCTGGTCAACGAGGGCGACCATTTCTTCGACATAAGAGCCAGTTTCATAGAAAATAGGAATTTCAAGAATTGGTCGCTTATCCAGTTGATAGGAATTCCCCTGCATTTTCCCTTTAGATCGTAGCCAAAATGCTATAAGTTTCGAGTTTAGAAGTCCGGTCAGATATTTAAGGTCTATCCTATCCGACTGAATTACGAAAAACGTCCGAACGACATAGCAGTCAAAATTGGTATAAGTGAACCGTGGTTCTCTGGGACACTTTCTTAATGCAAAGATTTTTTCTCCCTCAAACAAGTGTTGTTCTCGCGTCCTGTGCAGGCCGTAGGGAGCAAATGCAGAAGTCAAAATTGGTTTAAACCTGTCTAAATGATTCTTTATCTTTGGGTAATTGTCGATTGGTCGCTTTTTACTCTTTTTGTCTAAATTGTTGATGTCTGATTTCGTATATATAATCCAGTGGGAATTGGCTGGCTCCCCATAATACTTATGCAACTGCTCTGTCGTAAAGTATGGCTTAACAATTTCTTTTTCATTTTCATCTAAATCCAACGCCTCTAATTCCTGATTACTCAGAATAAACACTCCATCTCCGACCCTTGCAATTCCGCCTAACTTATCTACATTCGAATCACTGACAAAATCTTGCAAAACATCAATCCCTGACGCAACCTCAGCTCGAATACCATTTTTCTTATCAGCTTTTTCATGAAGAAAAAAATTCTGCTTATTCCTTAACTTTTCTAATAAAATCGAGCGTTCGTCACTGTTGAACGTCAACATACGATCGATTAATGATGTTCGATGAATTACTGGAAAAAGTCTCAATGAATCATCAGTATTATTGCCCTCCAAAAAGTTAATCCCGTCTTTAAGTTTGAGTTTTTCTCCAACAAGTCTCTCGTACCTAAAATTGTATCCATTTTCTGATTTATCCTTCTGTAGCAACATAATCATGGTCTGAATAGAAGCATTTTCAAATGCCATGAACGAACCAAAGTCAATTAATGCTAAAAAACGACTTTCATTAACTACAAAATTTCGAAACCTTGACGCACCATCGTTCGTGACCCAGTTGTTTGTAGCTATGTAACACAAAAATCTATTTTCTTTTAGAAGGTGGATTCCGAGAGCGCCAAACAGATACCAGATATCCATTTTACCTTGGTAAATCGGATTTCTTTTGACTCCCTCGAACGCAGAGCGATTCTCGGCCTCTTTGATATACGGTGGATTCCCAATAACCACATCAAACCCAAGAAACGAGCCATCATCATCCAGAACCTCCGGAAATTCGAAACGCCACTCGAAAGCTTTTTCATAGATAGCGTTTTCTTCAATGGCCTTGACGGCGACGGTTTGTTTCTCGACATCAGCCTTTAGCTTTTCGATCTTTTTCAACCGCTTTTCTTTTTTGTCTTCGTCCTCGCCAAAAAGGTACGTTCGTTGTTCTTCGGCGGTAAGCTGATCGCGAAGGTCCTTTAGTTTTACGCGTTCAGGCGAGAAAGAGAATAGCTGTGTCTTAAAATCTTCCTTGATCCGCTTGATCCGCTTTTCAAAATCACGTTTAGCCTCGCGGTCGCGGGTCTCTTTGTAGCCGGTGACGAGCGAGCGATATTCGTCGATGCCGAAATTTACCTGTTTCAGCACGTCGGCCAGGTCCGCGTCCAAGGCAAACCGTGAGATCAGCGAATTGCCTTCCTTGATATTGATGTCAATGTTGGGGAGGGTTTCGAGATCGTTTTGAGTCCCGCCTTTAGGCGGCACTTCGCCCGCGGTGAGGCCGCCTGAAGGCGGGACTCCAAACTTATAGTACGCATTCTTGAGCAGTTCGATCCATAGCCGCAGGCGGCATATCTTTACCGAGTTCGGATTGATGTCCACGCCGAAGAGACAGTTTTCGATAAGCTTTTGTTTCTCGTGAAAGAGCGTCGATTGCAGCCGCTGCATTTCGGCATTGAGAGGTTTGCCGTCACGCACCTTGTATTCGAAAAGGTTGTTTTCGCGGTCGGACAGGATAAGTTCGTCATTGGCGATCGTTATCGAGTAGTCGCCAAATGCCCTATAGTCTTCGTCGGCAAAGATCCCAAACTCCGACTTGATCGCAAGCATCTCGTTTAGCGCGGATACGAGAAAATGCCCGCTTCCCACGGCAGGGTCACAGATCTTTAAGCGGTCGATTATTTCATTGAAGCGGCGGATGTTCTCTTTCTGATAATTACGCCCCTTTACCCAGTTGGTAAGTTCATCAAAATCCGCTCCGTCGAAATCAGTCTCGTCCTTGAATTTCTGGACGACTGCGAGCCGTATCGCCTGACGGCACATATACATCGTGATAAAGCCCGGCGTGTATATCGAACCGTCTTTATAGCCATTTATCTTTTCAAAGACCTTGCCCAGCACCGATGCGTTTATCAGCAACCGGTTTTCGCTCTGAATGTCGTCCTTGCCCTCAGACGCAAAATCGTATGCGTCGAGAAACCGAAACAGATATTCGAGAGTGCGCAAACTGACCGCCTTTTCACCGAGCTTCCTGAGAATGCTCGTGCCGATTATCGGCAACTGTTCGTGGTCTTTTAATGACTCGATAGTGATCGTCTGATTTTCGAGCTCGGTCGGCTCGAACAGCGAACTGTTGAGATAGGGAACTCGGGCAAATTTATCCCTGATCGCCGGCTGACGTTCATCCGTGGTTCTTGCGAGGATCTGATGAAACAGCGCGAAGAGTTCGTCAAAATCGCGAACCATCTCAAGATTGAGAAAGCGATAAGCCTCGTCACCCTCGTGATAACCGACGAGCTGAGCTTCGAGCAATTTGAGAAACAGAATTCGATTTGTCCAGGTGATGCAGAGCTCGAGCGCGATGGTTTCGTGACGCTTTTCGCGGTTGTCACCGTAAGCCGCAGGATTCTCGACCCTCGGCAGGACATCTTTCGTTTCAAGCATCGTGACGGCCATTTCCATCAGCGAACCGGTATTATCTGCAGTCTTTCGCCTGATAAGCGTCTTGCTCTTTTCCTTGTATTCCTCAAGCCCGATGATATGCAGCAGCTCTATATAAAACCGTTTGTCGAGCGTATTGCTGTCGTCGGTAAATTTGGCCTTGAGCAGGTGATATGGCGAGAGGAGCTTATATAGAGCGATCAGCTTTTTTACACCGGTACTTGCGTATTCGCGCAGGTCGAAATGCGTACAGTCAAATGTCGCATCTAGCTGGTCAATAAAGGGCTTTGCGATCTCATTATAAAAATGAGAGGTGTTTGAACTGACATGCAGATCGTCACGCCAATCTTCGTATTGTTTTCTGAACTTCTTATTTTCGAAAAAATGCCGGTTAAAGTCCTGTGTCGAAAAGATGAACCATTCGTTGATGTTGGTCGCCGCCAAATAGCGGATCTCGATATTTCCGGCATCCACGCGTTCGCGCATGAAATAGAGCACGAGTTCGTGTAACGCCTTTGTGTTCGGAGTATCTACGGATAGCATTTCGGCCCTATTGCCGGGCCGTTTTGCTTCAATTATCACGCCCACCGGCGATCTCTTATCGGTTGTTAGATGGATCGCAAGGTCAATTGCTCCCTTTTTGTTGACCTCGCTTATGCCCCGATAATAAGCATCGCGGAAAAAATTCTGAACATGAATTTCCTGATTGTCTTCGCGTTCAGCCTCATCGATCTTACTCGTGAGCGCGGCAAGCTCGGCCTTGAATCGCTCGAACTCCATTTCCCTGGGTCGAAAGCGTAAAAGCGGCTTGTCTAAGGATTCCTGGGGAGTTTTCGGAAAGATCTTCATTTAAGACGATAATATACCAGTATTTAGAAAAAAGAGGTCAGGTTTGCAGTTGCTTACACTCAGAGCACTGAACGTCATTTTTTTCACGCCAAATACGCCAAATCATACAAACTACGCCAAATGGACTACCCGATAGGATAAAAAGTAAGTTAGCCTGTTGCGGTGCGGGGTCTTTTGAGGCCGTGCGGATGTTTGAAAATTTGTTCATTGATCGTTGATCGTTCGTGTTGTTCGTTGATGGTTGATGGTTGATCGTTGGTGGGGGCATCGGCCACGTGCTGCGGGTGTAATACAGATCCTGGGAAAATGCGTGGTACATGGTACAAGTGGGTAACTTACTGTGATAGCAAGAGTTACGTCATAATTGCTGTACCAGCCGTGGTACAAAAACAGGGGGTCTAGGGAGTGCGGAGTGCAGAGTGCGGAGTGCAGAGTGGGGATGCGGACAGCAGGGTGACGGTTCCGAAGGAAGAACCACCCCATCCTCCAAAATCGGCTCCGACCACTGACCACCGACCACAGCTCCTGTATTACACCACACCCTCAAGCGTGGGACAGCTCGTAAACCTGTAACTAGCACATTATAAAATGGTTACGGCGATATTACTGTCCCGGCGTGGGACAGTTACAGGGGGTTTGACACAGAAAATCGAGATCGGGGAATCGAAAATAGGGAATATTTGGTGCTAAATCTTGCACCGACCACTGACGACTGCTGTATTACACCCGAGCGAGACAGTACCGAGACAGCCGAGGCAAATCGATTGGGGATCGCGGAATGCGGATTGAAGATCGAGGAAACCGGATTTTCCTGTCACTCGTCACCGTTTACTGTTTACGTTTTTCCTGTCACCCGGCACCGTTTACTGTTCACTAACGAATGCGGAATTCCGAACAGATCTCAGTCGACAAACTCGACATTAACGGAGTGTGGAATTATACCTGCGCGATGGCCTTCTTCGAGCAGACGGCGGACGGACTCGCGGCCGCGGTCGCCGTAATCGAGGGTGAGGTTGTTGACCCACATCGCGACAAATCGGTCCGCCAGTTCAGGCTGCATGTCGCGGGCAAACTGCATTGCGTATGAAAGGGCGTCCTCGCGATGTTCCATTGAATAAACGATGCTCTGGTGGAGGTGCTTCGAAACCTGTGACATCAGTTCCCTGCCCAGGTCACGGCGGATCACATTGCCGCCCATTGGCAGCGGGAGGCCCGTTTTTTCGTGCCACCATTCTCCAAGGTCGAGCACTTTGTTCAGGCCCATTTGATTATAGAAAAGCTGCCCTTCGTGGATCAGAAGACCCGCGTCTGCATCTCCTCTCAGGACTGTGTCGATGATCTCGTCGAAGGGAACTACAATGTAATCAAAATTGGAGTCGAAGATCCTGAGGGCCAGATAGGCGCTGGTTAATTCGCCGGGAATGGCGATCTTCATCGAGCCGATCTCGGACGGATCACGAAGTTCTTTTGAAACTACGATCGGGCCATATTTGTCGCCGATGCTTGCTCCGTGGGGCAGTAAAATGTATTTATCGGTCACATAAGCGTAAGCGTGAAACGAGATTGCCGTCACGTCATAGACGCCTTCACGGGCAAGCTGGTTAAGCGACTGAATATCTTTCAATGTGTGCTCGAATTTCAGGCCTTCTGTTTCGAGCTTATTGGTCGCAAGCCCGTAAAACATAAATGCGTCGTCCGAATCCGGCGAGTGGGCAACTGTTATAGTGCGAATTCCGGGAGTTTGTTCAGCTTTTACTGGCATAAATCAACGGGGAGAATAATAGACCTTCGTGTAATAGAAAACTTTTATTCTACCGTTTTCAGCGTGATTGGCAAATAGAATTCGGAGTTCGTCCGTCATGGCTTCGAATTGCTCGTCTTCTTCGCTCGGCATATACGATGATGACAGCATTCGACCCTTTATGCCTTCGAAGTCGAGGTCTTGAACATTGTCGAATGTTGCTTCCTCGTATTCCCGCGGGAAAAAAGCAGCGAGTGTGGATCTATCGACCTTGTCGTGACGCACCTGTTCGTAATCGCGCGCGTATTTCAGGAGAAACGCTTCGTATTCCACTAGAAAGGGTGTCGCGTCGAGCCGACGCTCATTCCACATGAGGACGATGTGTCCGCCAGGGCGGAGAACGCGCAAGAATTCGGCACCGGCCTTCTCAGGTTCAAACCAATGAAAAGCCTGGGCCGCTACGACCATATCGACCGAAGATTCGGGAAGGTTTGTTTTCTCGGCGGTACCGTCAACCGGAATAAACCAGGGAAATACGGCAAGCTGCTCAATGGCCGCATCCCGCATTGCCTTGTTTGGCTCAACGCCAAAAACACGATTCCCGTTTTCGAGAAACATCCGAGCCGAGATGCCGGTTCCGCATCCGACATCGGCAATGACGGTTTCTTTGTTCAGGCCGCATTCTCGTCTGAGAAGCCCGATGACCTCGCGCGGGTAGTCGGGGCGGTACTTAATGTAATTCTCAACCCGGTTGGAAAAGCGTTGTATGGTATCGCTCATATTAGTCACCCGCGATAAACGTCACCATCTTCCAGACGCCGCGTTTCTTTTCAAATCCGGCCCTGTAATCTATCGGGCTCCGAACATAGTCGGCGTGGACGTAGCCGCTTTTTCCGCCAAGTGTTACTAACCTGATCCATTTTGGCTCCGCTTCAGTGCCTGGATCGTCATCTGTATTTTCATATTGAGGTTTCACAATGTTATATGAGAGCCGCCCGATGATCTCGCCGTCGGTGGAAGGCGTTTTGCGAAGATTTACATTGGCCCCGAAGATCATCGCATATTCAAAAGCATCGAGATCATCGGGAAAACCATTAAATGAGTAAGGAGCATAGAACAGATTTTGGCGTCTGCCGTTATCACGGACGAACCTGCCGCCATTTTTAATGACGGGCAGAAATTCCGCCCAGAACTTGCTGTCCTTGTCATTGATCCGCCACATGCTCTTGAATGATGCGATTCCTTCATCGCCGCCAAAACTAAGTTTGATCGTCGGATCGATGATCTTAAGGATATATGCAGCGTCTTTCCGCTCGGCGGCCGAGATCAGTTTTGCTCGAAATGCCACGAAGGTCAGGTCAAGCTTTGCCTCGTCAAAGGGTTTTACGTATCTCTCCTGAGCGAATGCGACAGTTGCGATCAGTACGACCAACGCTACCAGACAGCCGATCTTAGTTGTCATCTTCGACCTCCTCGCCGGTCCATTGGCTTTTCTTTGAATGCGGGATATCGAACTGGTCAAGGATCCTAAAACAGAGGTGCTCAACGAGGTCATCTATCGACTTCGGCCGGTGGTAAAACCCAGGGCTTGCCGGCAAGATCTGGGCTCCGGCATGGGCCAGCCGCAGCATATTCTCGAGATGAATTGCATTGTAAGGCGTTTCACGGGGTACGAGAACAAGCTTTCGCCGCTCTTTGAGGCAAACGTCGGCTGCCCGATGGATCAAATTTGTACCTGCGCCGGACGCGATCGCCCCCAATGTTCCCATCGAACACGGCACGATTATCATTCCCTCTTGCTTATTCGATCCCGATGACGGTTTAGCGGCAAAATTGTCGAGCCGCCAATAGCGGATCAGCTTCGAGTCCGCCGGTAATTTCAACCATTTGTTGACCGACGCAGCATCCGCGAGTTTCACTCCCATCTCAACCTGCGCGACCGTGGCGGCTGTTCCTGACATTATGAAATTCACGGTTTCGATAACACCGCTTGCCGCCAGCAATTGCAGAGTTCGTTGAGCGTATATCGTGCCTGACGCGCCTGTGACCGCAACAGTAATTTCCATATAGCGTACTATTACATTCGATTATCGCACAGCTTCTGCGGGTTTTATATGTCAATTGGATAACCATAATAATTTGCACAATTACGGGAAAAGTTTAGAATCATCTTGCAAACATATTAATTATGAAGATCGCCATTGCATCCGACCACGCTGGCTACGACGTGAAGGAAAAGGTAAAGAAAACGCTGGATGATCTCGGCGTCGAATACGATGATATGGGTACCAATTCCGCCGAATCGGTCGACTATCCCGATTACGCAGGCAAAGTTGCCGGTGCTGTCGGCCGCGGTGAATATGAGCAGGGCCTGCTCGTCTGTGGGTCAGGCACCGGAATGGCGATCGCGGCAAATAAGGTCCGCGGTGTCCGAGCGGTCGTTGCCTGGAATAAAGAGATCGCCCGTCTCGCCCGACAGCATAACGATGCAAATATTCTCTCGCTTGCGGCAAGATTTACACCCGAGGCTGATCTCGACAAGATCGTGCGAGCGTGGTTCGAAGCCGATTTTGAAGGAGGCCGCCACGCGCAACGTGTCGACAAGATCGAAGCTGGCGATAACTGTTAAACAGGGTATCCATCACGATGATCTTGCAGACCCATATTCCGGCCTTCCCTTTGAGCCAATTCATAGAAGTATGTGTATATTTCGAACGCGTCGAGCTTACTCACACGGTCGACCGCTTCCTGCCCAATGGCGATACCGAGATCCTGATAGATTTTCACGACACGCCTCAATTCATCTATGACAACGATTCGCTGAAGGAGATACAGGCGTGCAACCACGTTTGGGCATCCGGCCTCAGGACCGAGCCGATCACGATTCCATCCGGAAACGGTGCCGCGATGATGGTGATCTCGTTCAAAAAGGGCATGGCTGCCCCTTTCTTCCCTTTCCCGATGCAGGAGATCGCGGATTGCGTAGTTGATGCCGACCTCGTATGGGGCACCGATTTTGGCGACCTGCGTGAGCGGCTTATCGACACAAAAGACGTGGGCCGGCGATTTTTGATGGTAGAAGAGTTTCTCCTTAAACGATTCGCTTCAAAGCTGCACATCAATCCGTGCGTGTCGTATGCCGTTTCAGAAATGACGGAGCGGCCCGACCGTTTAAACATCGCGCGGATGAACCGCAAGATCGGTTATTCGCAACGCCATTTTACCGATATGTTTCGCCGTCAGATCGGCGTCACGCCAAAGTCGTACCTGAAGATCATGCGTTTCCAGAAGGCGATTAGAAAGATCGACGATTCTTCATCACCCGATTGGGGTGATATCGCCGTCGACTGCGGATTTTACGACCAGGCCCATTTCATAAACGATTTCAAGCACTTCTCGGGCTTCACGCCCGAGCAGTACGCTAAGATCCAAACCAATTACCAGAATTACATCCCCGTTGGCTAGGTAAATTTTTTCCAATACACGTGGGTTGCCGAGCTCTTATCATTGCTCCGCTATGGAAAATCTATACATAAATCACATTGCAGTATTAGTTTGCGCCGTTATGAGTCTTGTCGTCGGCGGGTTATGGTGGTCGCCACTTTTCTTCGCCAAAGCATGGCAGAAAGAAGCCGGGCTTGGCGATGAACAGCTAAAAGAGATGAACCCGGCTAAGACCTTCGGCCTGACCTTCATACTTGCTTACCTCGCGTCCTACAACCTTGCGTTCTTCCTCGGTGCGCCCGGGACCACCTGGCAGTGGGGCGTGGGAGCTGGTCTCCTCGCGAGCATCTGGGCGATCACGATGTACATCATCATCAGCCTATTTGAACAGAGATCGCTTAAACATATCCTGATCAATTCAGGCTACATCGCGATATACTTCGCCGTGATCGGCTTCATTCTCGGCATCTGGAGATAGAGATCTCCAATTCTGACTTCTGACTTCTGACTTCTGACTTCTGACTTCTGACTTCTAATCGTATGGCACAAAAAACATCTGGCGAGTTTGAAAAGGAATTTATGGACGGACTCAAAGGCGAGACCGGAAAGGACCTCTCGGCGTGGATGGAGGTCCTCGACACCGCACCGAGCAAGAAACGCAACGAAGTCATCGCGTGGCTCAAATCCGAGCACGGCTTCGGCCACATGAACGCGTCACTGCTCGCCGGCATTCATGCAAACGGCGGAAAACCAGTATATGCATCAACCGACGATCTGCTGGAAAATCAATTTGTAAAAGCTGCCGATATGCGTCCGCTCTTCGACGCTCTAATGGTTTTCGTAAAGAAAAACTTTCCCGCGTCCACAGTGCTGCCGAAAAAAACGTACGTATCAATACTTGAGAACCGCGAGTTCGGCGCCGTGAATATTAAACCCAAGGAACTCCGCATGGGCTTCGATCTCGGCGACCACCCTTTCGACGAAAAAGTCGAAAAGGCAAAACTAACCGGCCCAATGCCGCGGATCTCGCACATGATCGTCATAACGGATGCGGGTCAGTTCGACAACGAACTGGTGGATCTACTAAAGGAATCGCATTCGAGATGCCATTAGTCGAGGGCCCTTCGCAAAAACGAGACCAGCGGGTACATTTCTTTCATCAGTTTGACGAGGTGTTTTGGGAATTCCGGCGAGATCAATGAGTCATCTTGAAGTTGCGTAAAAGCCATGAACTCTTTTAGTTTCAGATGATCAATGGCCTTATGATCCGAATCAAATCCTTTGGGTGCAGACTTCAGCGAATCGCCCCGCATTTCTCCAAATTTGTCCGCGTAGCTCTTTTTGGTCACGATCTTGAGAAACTCATCGGCATTGGCAGCGATCGCAGTACGTATTTTGAGAGTTTCGGGCCCATCTGGAAGATGCTTGCCGCCGGCAACGAAACTCTTGCCGGGTTCCAGATGAAAATAATATCCCGGCTTCATCGATTTTCGGCCGCCGGGAGCAATGTATGCTCCGAGATTCGTTTTGTAAGGGCTCTTGTCCTTTGAAAACCTGACATCCCGATAGATCCGGAAAACGCAGGTTTTCGGATCGACATCGGCGACCGCCTCGTCGAACTTGCCGATCGCACCGATCAGGTACCCCGCAAAGG
>JBGTBC010000058.1:0-1500 GCA_041749555.1 Pyrinomonadaceae bacterium
TTCCTTCATTCGTAATTCTCGACAAGAACGGCGCCATGGTCGGCGAGCCCTTTGGCGGTATAGACCCGAAGTATGACCTGACGGTCCCGATCTCGAAAACGATCGACAAAGTTCTTTGAAAACATCAATTTACGGCAGGAAAACCCGGCGATATCGCCGGGTTTTCCTTTAAAAGTTCATAGACCAGCCTTATCGGCAGGCCAACGACATTCCAGTAATCACCTTCGATACCCTCGATAAATAGAGCGGCCTGAGCCTGCACGGCATAGGCCCCAGCTTTATCGAGCGGGTCGCCAAGTTCGGCCAGGAAGTTTATCTCGGCTTCGGACATTGCGGCAAATTTTACTCGAGTACGCTCCACAGCCGATCGCGTTTCACCGCCAGCGGTAACGGCAACACCCGTCAAAACCTCGTGCCATGTGCCCGAAAGCAGGGCCAACATCCGCCGGGCGTCTGCCAGATCGACGGGCTTACCAATTATTCGCCCGTCCGTCACCACAGTTGTGTCTGCCCCGAGGACAATCGAATTCACTCGCGAGCCTGCAATGGCAATGGATTTTTCCCTGGCGAGCCGCTCGACGTAGATTTCCGGAGCCTCGTTTTCCAGCTCCGTTTCGTCAATGTCGGGAACCAGCTTTTCAAAGTCCCAGCCGACAGCCGCGAGGATCTCCGCACGCCGCGGGCTCCCGGACGCAAGTATCAGTTTTGGCAAATTTATCATCAGATTCAGGGCGTAGCGTTTCCCAACTATCTCGTCTAAAATGATAGATGATTCGCGGCACTAAACAAATGGAGCAGTTATTTGGAGCTATACCCTCGGTGCTCAACGAGTTGGGTCCGAACGCCGAGATCGAAGAGGCTGTGGTTTTTGCGGCGTGGAAACGTTGCGCCGGCGGCCCGCTGTCTGAACGCACACTTCCGCGTGAGTTCTTTGAGAACCGACTCGTCGTCGCCGTCGAAGATGAGATGTGGCGTCGACATCTCGAAGCCCTGTCTCCTCAAATGATCGCCCGGATCAACGGATCACTCGGTGACGGAAAGCTCAGATTTATCGAGTTCCGAGTTGAACCTAAGCACTTTGCGGAACTCCGTCGGCAAAATCGTTCCGTCGATTCCGAACCGGACGCAAATGTGCCGCGATCGCTTGCCGATGACGCGGAAAATATCGCCGACCCGGCCCTTAGAACAAAGTTCCTGGAAACAGCAGCCGAATATATTGCCCGACAAAAAGGCTAATTTGTAATGGATATCAGAAAGATCGCAAAACTCGCTCATATGGAGATCACTGACGCAGAGGTCGAGATCTATGGGCCGCAGATGAAGACCATCGTTGAATATATCGAACAGCTCAACGAGCTAGATACAGACAACGTCGAGCCGATGCTCGGCGGCATGACCGCCGAAGGCGAATCGACCCAGACGACCCGCGAAGACGAACCTGTCGCGTCGCTTCGTCAGGAAGCGGCTCTTGGCCAGGCGCCATCGGCCGTGGCGGGCCAC
>JBGTBC010000059.1:0-9941 GCA_041749555.1 Pyrinomonadaceae bacterium
AATAAACAGCGGGACTGGTGAGGGAAGCGTTACCAGTTCGCCGCCGGGGATAAATTGCGGTACGGATTGTATCGAAACGTATAATATCGGTACGATCGTAATACTTACCGCTTCAGCGAATGCCGGAACAACATTCGATGGCTGGACCGGAGGCGGGTGCACAGGTACGGGTACATGTGCAGTTGCGATGAACGCGGCAACGTCCGTGACCGCGACCTTTACTCGTATTGTGGAGATACTATCCGTTACGAAGTCGGGTAACGGCTTCGGAACGATCACGAGCACCCCGGCGGGAATTAATTGCACAGGAAATTGCTCAGCCCCGTTCCCGAAAAATTCTCAGGTCACATTGACAGCCGCAGCAAATGTCGGCTCTAACTTTACAGGCTGGAGCGGCGGCGGTTGTTCTGGTACTGGAACTTGTGTGGTTACCCTTAACGCCGCGACCACTGTGGACGCCAATTATGTCCTGCAAAAGTTCCCACTCAGCGTAGCGAAAACAGGAACGGGGGCCGCAACGGGGACAGTAGTCAGTACACCGGTGGGGATCAACTGTGGGGCCGATTGTGAAAAGGAGTTCAATTTCGGTGAGGCGATCGCACTTAACGCCACTACAATCCCGGGGACAACTTTTAACGGCTGGAGCGGCGGGGGATGTTCCGGAACTGGCACATGTTTAGTAACAGTGTTACGGGCAGAGACGGTAACGGCGACGTTCACCATACAGACCTTTACTATGACCGTTACGAAGACCGGTAGTAACGGGACCGGCGTCGTCACGAGCGACCCAGCCGGTATCGACTGCGGGGCCGATTGTTCAGAGGTCTATAATATTGGAACCGAGGTGACTCTCACTGCAACACCGGATCCATCTTCAAATTTCGTGGGATGGAGCGGCGGCGGATGTTCGGGCACCGGCACCTGCGTTGTCACGATGAACCAGATAACAACCGTTAATGCTACTTTCACTCTTAAGATCCACTCGCTAATTGTAGTTAAGGACGGGAACGGAACAGGAACAGTGACCAGTGCTCCAAGCGGCATCAACTGCGGTGCTGACTGCGAAGAGCCGTTTAATTACGGAGTCCCGGTTACGCTTACCGCAGTTCCGAGCGCTAATTCAGACTTCGCGGGATGGAATGGCGGAGGTTGCTCGGGGACCGGAACGTGTGCTGTCACTGTCACCGAGGCCACGAGCGTGACGGCGACCTTTACCCTTAAGACATTTGCCTTGAGTGTGAATAAGAACGGCGACGGGGCCGGGACGATAACTAGTTCGCCAGCGGGCATCGACTGCGGTGGAGATTGCGCGGAGGTCTACAACATTGCGACTGTGGTCACATTGACCGCAGAGCCTGGCTCCGGTTCGAGCTTTGCAGGCTGGAACGGCAGCGGATGTTCCGGCACCGGTACCTGTGTGGTCACGATGAATGCTGCCGCATCGGTTACAGTGACGTTCAATACGTTTCCATTAATTCAATTAAGTTCGGCCGAGTATATCGGTAATGAATCGAGGACGGCAATTATTACTCTCACAAGGACCGGTGACCTCTCAGTTAATTCGACTGTTATGCTGTCGTCATCGCCGGGAACCGCGAACGGAGGGGAAGTTTGTGGTATTGGCGTTGACTATGTCGAACTTTCGCAGCTTGTGACTTTTGCCCCGTCTGTTGGTGCGCAGACTGTGCCTGTGTCATTATGCCCCGATACTGACATTGATCCATTTGAAACGATCAATTTGTCGCTTTCATCGCCGGTCAGTGCAAACATAGATGCTCAGAATACCGCTGTTTTGACGATCAATGACACGGCCAACCAATATCAAGGCGGCACGGATGGGATCTTCCTTTTTTCTTCAACGAATGCCGAGCCGTACCCTTCGGTCATCGATGCGATCAATGCTCCGACCGGAACGGTCAGGGTCCGAGTCACTCTATACGATGTCTGGCATTCCATGCCGAACCACGTTAAGGTGCTCCTGGTCAATCCGAATGGAACGAAATACGTTCTGATGGAGGCTGCTGGAGGCAGTGCCCCGGTTGTTTCTAATTCGCCCGTTACCCTTACGTTTGCGGATTTCCAACCTCAGATATTGCCTGCGGTGGGGCCGCTCCTGACCGGGGCCTATAAGCCAACCACTTGTTTGACTCCTGTATCCAATTTCGTGTTTCCTGCCCCCTCTGGGCCGTATCTTGAGCCCGGATGCGAACTTGCGGAGGGCCCTTTCTTAAGCGGTGCATTTAGTGGTCAGGATCCAAACGGAGGATGGCAATTGTTCTTAATGGATGGGGGTACAGGGGTTCCTTTCACGCTGGCCGGTTCGGTCACCGGCGGATGGGGTCTTGAGTTGGTTCCAACTACTGCCCCAGTCGTGGAGATCTCCGGGCAAGTGCTTACACCTGGCCTTCTGGGGCTCAGAAATGCAGTGGTTTCCTTAACCGATTCGGAAGGTGTACGACGGAGTACTCCGAGTACTTCATTAGGCTTCTTTGCCTTTGATGGCGTTGAAGCTGGTAAGACGTATATTCTAAGCGTCTCCTCGAGACGATACCGCTTTGGATCCAGGGTCTTGCAGGTTGCCGGTAATATTCAGGACATTGAACTTATAGGAATAGAATAAAGATATCCAACTAAAGAGAAGAAGTTTTTGGTTGTTGCCGGATTTTTAAGATATGCCGAGTTGGTCGCGAACGATCAATTCGCGGGCGTTCATCTCACCATTGTCGGTTTCGTGGTCTAGACCACATAAGTGGAGCAAGCCGTGTAGAATGAGTTGCTTCACCTCGCTCTCTAATGTAAGCCCATTGTCAACGGCTTGTCTCTGTGCCTGTTCGGCTGAAATGACGATGTCGCCGAGGTTGTTTTGGTCAGGGTCGAACGATTCAGCTTCATAGGGGAACGACAACACATCGGTCGTCGAGTCTATATTGCGAAACAGTTGGTTAAGCTGCTTCATCCTCACATCTGAAACAAACGCAACCGAGAATTTCCTTCCGCGGGCTTCTGGCAATTCAGCAGTGAGCCGATCAGTAAACGATCGAAGCGGCGCAATCTCAAAATTGACCTTACGCTGTAAATTAAGAATATCGATCATTCAGGACCTAGCGGGTGTCGTCTGGATTTTCGAGAGAGTGGACCTCATAAGCTTTCACGATCATCTGCACGAGCTTATGGCGAACGACGTCTTTCTCAGTGAAATAGACAAATTCGATACCCTCTAGATTCGCGAGAATCGTTTCGGCTTCTTTTATGCCGCTTTTTTGGCCGCGGGGGAGGTCGATCTGCGTCTTGTCGCCGGTAACTACGGCTTTTGATCCGAAGCCGATTCGCGTAAGAAACATCTTCATCTGCTCGCTGGTCGTATTTTGGGCCTCATCAAGGATGATAAACGCATCGGACAAGGTTCGGCCGCGCATGAAGGCCAGTGGAGCGATCTCGATGATCCGCTTTTCGAGCATCTTGGTCACCTTTTCAGCGTCGACAAGGTCAAAAAGAGCATCGTAAAGTGGCCGAAGATACGGGTCAACCTTGTCCTGCAAATCTCCGGGAAGGAACCCCAGCCTCTCGCCGGCCTCGACCGCGGGGCGTGTCAGGATAATCCGGCTTACCTGTTTTTTGAACAAAGCGTCGACGGCCATCGCGACTGCCAAAAAGCTCTTTCCTGTTCCGGCGACGCCGATACCAAATACAAGATCATTTTCGGCGATCGCGTCCAGATACTTACGTTGATTAGCAGTTTTTGGTGCGACCTGCTTCTTACCCGACGGATTAAAACGGGCCTTCAAGAAATGATCTTTTAGGCTGTAAGCACGATCTTCGGCGATCTGCTTAAAGGCATCGCGAAGCTCTTTATCCGTGAAAGTATTGCCCTCGGCAAACAGATCGCCGAAGTCACTGAGGACCTGCTCGACGGTTCTAATGTCGCGTTCGTCGCCATCGATCAACAGTTCGTTGCCGCGCGCTCCGATGCTGACATCCAGAAGAGACTCCAGATATTTTATATTTTGATCCTGAACACCGAACAACGTGTTGAGACCCTGCGGTGGAAGTTCTAATCGTCGAATACTGCTCAATATATTAATTATCGAAACTGAATCTATACGCTCAAGCCAAGGCTACTAAAACGAATTATAAGTGTCAATTTTTTCCGAATTGGCTGGTATATGTACTGTTGCGTACATATAGAAATCCTATTTTGTCGGAAAATCGATATGAGCCAAAAAATTCAGAACAAGGGGATCCCAATGATAGATGTAATTTGGAGAAGTCTTAGTGTTACGGGCCAAGGTATGAGTTTGTTTTCACGAGATAATGTCGGCAGTCAAAGCAAACAGCAAGATAAA
This sequence comes from Pyrinomonadaceae bacterium, assembly GCA_041749555.1. Lineage (GTDB taxonomy): Bacteria > Acidobacteriota > Blastocatellia > Pyrinomonadales > Pyrinomonadaceae > OLB17. The sequence continues at coordinate 4,344 of JBGTBC010000059.1, forward strand.
GTCGTCCCGCAGCGACATGACGGTACGAATGAGCAACATTTCTTTGAGCTAGCCCGCAGGATCGCATTTCGGGCCCGAAAACGACGCATACGATCTAGTCGAATCATCTGAACTCGCAGTTTAGACATGCCTCAACCGGAACACCTTTAGCGCGGCTGTTGGTGTTCGTCCGGATTCCCAATTTATTCGAGTCTCTCCTAGCCCCTAAGGGCACTTCCTCATTATCCTACGGCAGAACCGCTTCTGACCACACAAAAAGTGCTTCCATACCAAATTCGGGATAGGCTGACTTTGCACACGCTGAAGCCGTTATGCTATTCTTACTCCTTTGTAAATCGGACGCTTTTCACATCTTTATAGGAGCAATTTATTCATAATGGCTAATGAAGCTATCGAACGGGTCGGCAAGGTCGTGCAGATCATCGGGCCTGTTATTGACGTTGAGTTTTCGGACAATTACCTACCGCCTATTTATCAGGCGTTGAGAGTTACCAGCGAAGGGTTTGGCGGCGAAACTATAGATGTCGTGGCTGAAGTGCAGCAGCATCTTGGCGAAGGCCGCGTTCGAGCGGTTTCGATGCTGCCAACCGACGGTATGGTTCGCGGGATGAAGGTCATCGACCTCGGCGGCCCGATCATGGTGCCGGTCGGCGGAGCTACGCTGGGTCGCGTGATGAACGTGATCGGCGATCCGGTCGACGAACTTGGCCCGGTCGTGACTGACACGAAGTCTTCGATCCACCGCCACGCGCCGTCATTTGACGAACAGGCGACCTCGCTGGAGATGTTTGAAACCGGGATCAAAGTGATCGATCTTATTCAGCCGTTTCTTCGCGGCGGAAAGATCGGACTGTTCGGCGGAGCCGGCGTCGGCAAAACGGTATTGATCATGGAATTGATCAACAACGTCGCTATCGGTTCCGAGGGCTTTTCTGTATTTGCCGGCGTGGGGGAGCGTACACGTGAAGGAAATGACCTTCTGCGTGAGATGGTCGAGTCGAAGGTCATCAAGTACGGTGACAAGTTCAATGAGAACATGGAAAAGACAGGGGCGTTCGATCTTTCTCTCGTTGATATGGACGAGATCAAAGGATCAAAGGTGTCGCTTGTTTATGGCCAGATGACTGAACCTCCCGGAGCACGTCTTCGGGTTGCACTCTCGGGGCTTACCGTAGCCGAGTATTTCCGCGACCAGGGGAATGACGTTCTTTTCTTCGTCGATAACATTTTCCGCTTTACACAGGCAGGTTCGGAAGTGTCGGCACTTCTCGGGCGTATGCCTTCGGCGGTTGGATATCAGCCGACTCTGGCAACCGAAATGGGCGAGATGCAGGAACGAATCACCTCGACTAAGACCGGGGCTATCACCTCTATCCAAGCCGTTTATGTGCCGGCAGACGACTATACCGATCCCGCACCAGCGACGACTTTTGCCCACCTAGACGCTGTTACAGCTCTCTCGCGTCAGATCGTGGAATTGGGCATATATCCCGCAGTGGATCCCCTTGCATCGAATTCTCGAATCCTCGATCCTCAGATCGTTGGTGACGAGCATTACAATACGGCACAATCGGTCAAGAAGATCCTCCAGCGTTATAAGGATCTGCAGGATATTATTGCCATTCTAGGCCTTGATGAGCTGAGCGAAGACGACAAACTGACCGTGGCCCGTGCGCGTAAGATCCAGCGGTTCTTTTCGCAGCCGTTCTTCGTCGGTGAGCAGTTCACCGGCCTCAAGGGCGAATACGTCAAGGTCGAAGACACCGTAAAGGGCTTCCGTGAGATCCTCGAAGGCAAATGCGACGATATGCCCGAGCAGTCCTTTTACATGGTTGGCACGATCGAGCAGGCTCGCGAGAAGGCCCAGAAAATGGCCGCGGCGGCTTAAACACGAAAGGTGGCGTGAGATTCTGGTCGATGCCACCGCCACCCCGTCATCGTATTGACTTATAAATATGCCTCTGAGATTAGAAATAGTTACTCCCGAAAAGCGCGTTTTCGACGATGATGTCGATTTTGTCACGGTCACAACTGCATCGGGTGAGGCGAGTATTCTCCCTAATCATGCTCCGCTGATCTCGGCCCTAAAACCGGGGATCCTGACTTATTCCCTGAAAGGTGCTGCCACACGGCTAGCCGTGCGCGGCGGATTTGTTGAGGTCAAGTCAGACAAGGTCGCCGTGCTGGCCGATTCCGCCGAGGCTGCGGAAGATATTGACCTCGCTGAAGCCCGTTTGGAGCGAGATTTGGCCGAAAAGGCCTTTTCGGAGGTTGCCGCAGGATCGCTTGAGGAAACTGAGGCCGTTCGTGATCAGTTGGAGGCTGCCAGTGTTCGCATTCAGCTTGCTTCGGGGAAATGATCGGGAAGATACTGTTTTCAAAGGCTAAAGTCACTCCAAACAGTCTTTAGAGGAATAGAAAATACTTGACTTCGAAACCAGAATGGTTATACTCCGTAAGTGTCGGCTGTTAAGACAGTTTTAATTAAGACCAGAAAACAAATCGTCTTTTCGTGAACTTTCTTTGAGTGTTGCGATTGATCTCTGCGGAATAATAATCGGATCCGGCACTTAAAAGTTAGAGTTCATTTAACTGGAAAACAAGCATCTGAACTTTTTCTTATTGCACTTTTAATACAAAATCGTTCAATATTTTGACCTGAGGAGAATGAATATGGTATCGACGTCCCAACGACAGTATCGGCCTTCAAAACAAAACCGTCTCACAAAGACCATTGGCTTGGAGGATCTGCGAGCGCGATTTGCAGTGAGTTTTGCGGTTTTGCTGCTTTCCTGCCTTCTACAAACTTCGGTCTTTGCGAGGGGTTCCGTAACTGAATCTGCCTCGCTCGGGTTAGCGACGCGTACCTTTAAGGTAGTGACAATAGGACCGGGATGCGGAGGGTTTTTCGGACACGTCCGGATAGATCTCGAATCGGAGGGTAACGAGGCTGGGGCCGGCTTTACTATAGGATTTGATCCAACGATTCTGTCGAACCCCGAGGTCACTGTTGGAGCGAATGCCCTTTCATGGGCTCTCACGCTCAACGAATCTCAGGTTGGGATTGGAAGAATCTTTATTTTGTTAGACAGCTCGACCACTGCGGCCTTGTCGCCTCCTGATCGAAGGATGGTGAACATTCGGTTTGACGTGGCTCCAGGTGCGCCTGTGGGACCTACCTCGATAACTTTCGTGCCTAACGACGCGAGCCCAGCGGTAGTGAAAGCTCAGAGCACTTCTGATTCGCTCGGCAATCTCATTCCAACGGCATATCAGGGTGCAGACTTGATGATCGGTGGCACCGCCTGCACTACCTCGACCAGGGTAAGTGTGAGTGGCCGCGTTACGACCTCTACGGGTGTAGGCATCCGAAATGCAGGGGTGTTTATAACCGACTCTGACGGCAATCAACGTAAGGTGCTGACCAGTTCGCTGGGGTACTACCAGTTCGATGAAATTGACTCCGGCAAATCATATGTCATAGGTGTGTCTTCAAGGCGGTATCGGTTTGCTTCGAGGGTTGTGCAAGTAATCGACAACCTAACCGATCTTGACTTTGTGGGCCTTGAGTGATCTTCCCCTCCTTGTGATCGATAAGAAGGCGGCCCTTGGCCGCCTTCTTATTTACCGAAGGTGGCCGATGCATTGACGGGCACGGCGGTCATTTAATGGTTGACCCGTTTTAATAATGATTTTACCCTTTAAGGAAAGGCCGACCTATTACCTGAGGGTTTCGGCAGACAGAAAGGCGAGTTCATGTCGATGTTGTTCACAAAAAAGATCCGTATACTTTTATTCCTTTTTGTAGTAGCACCCGTTTTTCTCCTCATTTTTCTTGGCTACGTAGGAGGTGCAAGGGCCTCGACTCGAGTTGCCGGGTCAAGCACTTTGAATGTTATTTCGATATTCCTTGGACAGTCGGGATATGGATCTCCAATAACAAGATTGCGGCTGGGAGAAATCGACAAGGTAGCCCCTCGTCTGCGTGGGGAGTTGACAACGGGGAAAAGTAAGTCCGCAGTGATACTTCTTGCCGAACAGGCAGATCTTAGCGCGGCTTATTACATTTCCGACCCCGACGAGAGGGGCTGGTTTGTATACAACACGTTGACTCAGCATGCGGTTCAATCGCAGCGGCCTATTGCGAATTTTCTCAAGCGGCGCGGCGTCAACTACCAGTCATATTGGGCGGCAAATATGATCGTTGCAGATATTGATGAGGGTATCGCGAATTCGCTTGCAAAACGTTCCGATGTTGCCCGAATTAGTCCCAACCTCCCGCAGCGATGGATCGACCCGTCAGAGAGAATAGAATCGAATGATCTGCCAGATTCAGCGATGGCCCCTGAAAGCGTCGAGTGGGGCGTAGCGAATGTCAATGCGCCGTCCGTCTGGGCGATGGGATATACGGGGCAGGGAATTGTGGTTGGCGACCTCGATACCGGTGTTCGCTGGACTCACGAGACACTAATAACCAAATACCGCGGATGGGACGGGTCGACCGCTGATCATAATTATAACTGGTTTGACGCCGTACATTCTGGTGGCGGTGAGTGCGGTGCCAACACCAACGCCCCTTGCGATGACCATGGACACGGAACACACACCGTAGGCACCATGGTCGGTGACGATGGGGCCGGTAACCAGATCGGTGTTGCACCAGGGGCAAAGTGGATCGGCTGCAGGAACATGAATCTAGGTGACGGAACTCCGGCAACATACACAGAATGTTTTCAGTTCATGATCGCCCCTACAGACCTCGCTGGAAATGATCCTGACCCGGCCCGCCGCCCTCATATCGTGAACAACTCATGGGCGTGCCCGGCCAGCGAAGGCTGTACCACTGGTGCCGAACTGGAAACGATCGTCAACAATGTAGAGGCCGCGGGGATATTCGTGGTGGCATCGGCCGGTAACAGCGGCCCGGCGTGTTCTTCAGTTTCGAGTCCCCCGGCTACTTACAGCTCGTCGTTTTCGGTCGGATCGATCAACAGCACCAATCAGCTTGCCAACAACAGCAGCCGCGGACCCTCACTGTTTTACGATCCGGCGTTACAAAAACCGAATATTTCGGCTCCGGGCGTTAACGTCCGTTCGTCCACTAAGGCTACAGATTCAAGCTACTCGACCTTTAGCGGGACTTCGATGGCAGGACCGCATGTGGCCGGCGTGATCGCCCTGTTGTGGTCTGCCGTTCCGGGTTTGTCCAGGGATATCGACGCTACAAAAAATATCCTGCAAAATACGGCGAATCCTGATGTTACCCTCATAACCCCACAAACGTGCGGCGAAATTCCGTCTACGGAGATCCCAAACAACTCTTTTGGTTATGGACGCGTCGACGCCCTCGCGGCTGTTAGTTCCGCTATCCCTCCTATTGAGATTGCCGGCAGAGCCCTCACGCCGGGAGGGCAGGGCGTTAACGGAGCCAAGGTGACCTTAACGGATTCTGAGGGAACATTTCAAACGACCATGACGAATGCTCTTGGCTATTTTGGCTTCGACAATGTTGCGGCAAATGACACCTACCTGATCAGACTCAATTTCAAGCGTTATCGCTTCGAAAGTCGGACAGTATCCTCGGCAGACGGTGACCTG
>JBGTBC010000060.1:0-24397 GCA_041749555.1 Pyrinomonadaceae bacterium
AGGTGCTCGATCGAAACATCCATGCGTTTTTCGACCCCGTAAAAGTCGGCAATGTCATTGAACGCACGCCGTTCCCGGCCCTCCGTCCGCTGGCCATAAGAGATATGAAGGAATGCGAGTTCACCGCTTTCGGCCCCCGCCATCGCCGCCGTGACGCAGCTATCCATTCCTCCGGATACAAGCACTATCGAGACCTTTTTCATACCGATATTCTTATAATTGTGAATTGTCCATCGGGTCTTTGTAAATTGGATAAATTCACCAACCCGCCGTCACTGGCAATTTTCGACCAATTTACAATGATCCAATTAACAATTGACAATTCGCCCCTGAGTTCAGACCCCGCGGGCATCGGCTCCCCAAATATATTTGTGCAGCTGTAGATTCAAACGCACTTTCAACCCGGCACGCGAGACTGCCTCAGCGATCTCCCGCAGGTCTACATCGCCGTGTACCGGTGAAATTAGTACCTCTTTTGCACGGTTCATGAGTTCGTGTTTTGCGATGATCTCTTTCGCGAATTCCCAGTCGGCGATGTCTGCGACCACGAATTTCACCTCATCCAGATCGGCCCGCAGACGCGCCAGGTTCGGCCAGTGATTTCGCTCGGCTTCTCCGGAGGTAGGGCATTTTACATCCAAGATGATCTTTGCCCGTGGATCTACATTTTCAGTAGAAACAAATCCGCCGGTTTCGATCAGCACTTCATATCCGCGATCACAAAGCTTGGTAATAAAGGGAAAAACGTTCTTCTGTGCCAGCGGCTCCCCGCCGGTGACTTCGACAAGGGGGCAGCCGAATGCATCCAGCCGCTCAAAAATATCATCAAACGACATCCGCTCGCCGCCCGTAAACGTGTACTCGCTATCGCACCACACGCACCTCATCGGGCAGCCCGTCAGCCGCACAAAGGAGCACGGCCTCCCTGAATGGGACGACTCGCCCTGTATTGACAGAAAAATTTCCGTTATTCGCAACGTATTGCTCACAAGATGGATTTAGCCACGAAATACACGGATTACACAAACGGCTGACATCGGCCAATTAGTAGTGGAGTCACACCGTAGGGCGTTTACGGATATGATCGGAAAAATAATTCGTGCCATTCGTGTAACTCGCGGCTAAAAGTTTTCTCTTAGTTACGCTAGACTATCGTTACTATGCGAGAACAGCTAAAACGATTTATCGATCAAATGGAGGAGAACTCCGTCGCGATCATCCCGGCCGCCCACGAGGCCCGGCGAAGCTACGACACGGAGTTCAAATTTCGCCAGGATTCCGATTTCTGGTATCTGACGGGCTTCCCCGAACCGGACGCCATCGCCGTGATAACGCCCGGGGTCAAAAAGCCGTACACGCTATACGTCCGACCACGTGATCCTGAAATGGAAACGTGGTTCGGCCGTCGCCAGGGCGTCGAGGGAGCGGTTAAGAACTACAAAGCCGACCGCTCGTTCTCCGTTGATAAATTCACTTCAGACATCGGCAAGCTCCTCGATGGCCGCGACAAGCTTTACTACAGATTTGGCGTCGACGAAAAGCTCGATCTGCAAATATTGCAATACCTGACGGAACAGCGGGTAAGACGCCTGAAAACCGCATACCCGCCGCACACGATCATCGACCCGACGCTGATAACCGGCGATATGCGGCTTCATAAGACAAAGGACGAAGTGGCGCTGATGCAAAAGGCGGCTGATATTGCAGTCGATGCACATATCCTCGCGATGAAAAAGGTGAAGCCGGGAATGAACGAATTCCAGGTCGAATCGTTGATGGAAGCGTATATGCGCGATCAGGGAGCGAGCGGAGTAGCCTACAATTCGATCATCGGCGGCGGCGACAATGCAACGATCCTCCACTATGTCGAGAATAACGCCCCCCTCAAGGACGGCGATCTATTACTTATCGACGCTGGAGCCGAGTATCAGGGCTACGCATCGGATATCACCCGCACATTCCCCATTAATGGACGCTACACCCCCGCACAGCGTGAGGTCTATGACGTCGTACTCGATGTTCAGCTCCAATGCATCGAATACACAAAACCGGGAAACACGGTCAAAGGCCGTCAGGAATTTTCCATCGAACTTTTGACCGAAGGAATGAAAGAGCTTGGCCTGATCAAGGGTAAGACGAAAGAACTGATAAAGAAAAAGGCCTATATGAAATATTATATGCACGGCGTCGGCCACTATCTCGGCCTCGACGTGCATGACGCTGGGCGATATTTTACCGATCAGACAGCGAAAGACTCGCGGCCTTTTGCCCCCGGAATGGTGCTTACCGTCGAACCCGGCTTATATATCCCGCCGGATGATAAAACCGCACCCGCGAAATACCGCGGCATAGGCATACGCATTGAGGACGACGTCTTGGTCACTGAGAATGGAAATCTAAATCTGACCGCCAGGGTCCCGAAAAACACAGATGAGATCGAAGCCCTTATGAATAACGGCCGGACGGCGGCGGCGGTCGCGAAGCCGGCCCGCAAAAGGGCTGCATAAATAATGAAATAATGAACTTTGACGCGATCGGCAAGGATCTACCGGCACTTTTCTGTGCCCTTTTCGCCGCGATCCTGTTTCTCCAATCAGGGCTGGACAAGGCATTCGATTGGTCCGGCAATCTCTCTTTTCTCAAAGAACATTTTTCCAAAACGTTCCTTGCCGGAACGGTTCCGCTCATGCTCGGAACAATAACGATACTCGAGATCGCTACTGGTGCCCTCGCCGCGGCGGGAATTATTTATTTCCTGGCTACAGGTTCTCTCGCGATCATCTTCTATGCTGCGGTACTCGGAACAGCGGCGATCACGGCGTTGTTTTTCGGCCAGAGGATCGCAAAAGATTATGCCGGAGCCGCTGTTTTAGTGCCGTACTTCATATTACTGATAGTCCTGATGGCCCTCGCGAATCCCCCTTTGGATCGCTAACCCGGCTGAGGTTAATTCCCGCTTGAAATAGGGTGTCTCCACGCCCAACGAAACTTTTGCTTTGCTAAGCAGTATTACTGACGTATAATTAGCCGGGATCTATCTCGGATCTTCGATAGAACTGCATTTCAGATTTCCACTTAGAACGCAGGCAGTCGTGTATCTTTGCTTTTGGAAATTCGGATCGGATTTAAAAATATACGAATCACTATGACTAAAGACGGACTCGCAAACAAGAATAGCGTAGGATCTAATCGAAAAGCCTATTTCATACTCGGTGCAATGTTAACGGTCGCTATGGCGGCATTTCCCGTAATTTTGAGCGTGCAGGCGGAGGGGCCATCCTCGAAGGCCGCAGCGCCGGCTCTACTGGCGCCATGCACCCCCGCATCGTTCACAAACGCGACAACGATCGCCATTGGGTCCGGTGCCGCTAACAACGGAGATCCGTACCCTTCGTCGATTAATGTCTCGGGGCTACTGGGTAACATTGTCACCACTTCCGGCGGCGTGGAAGTGACACTCAACGGATTTTCCCATACATTCCCCGACGATCTTGCTCTTGTTTTGGTTGGTCCTACAGGAGCGGGATTTCTGCTGCAGGACGGGGCCGGTGACGATCCCGACATGAATAACGTAACGTACAAACTCAGTGATCTCGGTGAAAATCCATTACCAAACAATGAGGCCTGGGGCCCAGGCACATATCGGCCGACAACTTATTACGACCCCAGTTCCTTTCCTGCTCCGGGCCCGGGTTCGAACTACCAGCTGCCCTCTTTAGCCGGCACCGCGACCTTCGGTTCTGTCTATGGCGGGACCGCTCCAAACGGCACATGGTCGCTTTTCGTCCGTGATTTTGTCCAAGGCGACGGAGGGCAATTCGCCGGCGGCTGGACGATTACGATCACATCTGACGGATGCACCGCCGGCTCGCCCAGCCCTTCACCTTCAGTCAGTCCGAGTCCGAGTCCGAGTCCGAGTGCGAGCCCAAGTCCAAGTCCGAGTCCGAGCCCAAGTCCGAGTCCAAGTCCGAGTCCGAGCCCAAGTCCGAGCCCCAGTTCGAGTCCAAGTCCAAGTCCGAGTCCGCCAAACAACGGAACGGTTACCGTTACCGGCACCAACGTAGGTGCCATCCCCGACGGCGACTGTAACGGGGACGGACTACAGGTCCAATTTGCGGTATCCGGTGTAACCGGCCCGATCTCGGATATCCGTGTCAGTTTCACGGGTACTCACACGTGGGTCGGAGACCTTGATGTGCTTTTGATCGCCCCGGGTGCCGCGGCGGCCCAGGACGTTTTCACGTACACCGGCAATAACGTTTCTGAAGAAGGAGATAATTCGGATCTGAACGGCAACTATACTTTCTTTGACACGGCGACCAATAGCTGGTGGCCCGCTGCGGCCGCGGTCGATGCCGTCACCGCGATCCCGCCCGGTGACTATCGGGCTTCAGATATAACCGGCCAGAACGTCTCTTTCGATCCGGTTTTTGCTAATCTTGGCAATCCTAATGGTACATGGATACTCAAATTCAACGACTGTGTTACCCCGGATACCGGCACAATTACAGCTGCGTCCCTCAGGCTTACTGGGCAGGGGTCAGAACCGCTGCCGTCAGCGCTGGATATTTCGGGGCGGGTTACAGCCACTGACGGCCGCGGCCTCGGCAAGGCCGTAGTCACGATCACTGGGCTCGGAGGCTTTGAGCTAAGGACCCTTACGAGTGCTCTCGGCTATTACCGGTTTGAAAATATCCCTACCGGCCTGAATTATACAATAACGGTTGACGGCAAGCGTTACACCTTTACCCCAAGGCAAGTGGCGTTGACTAATACTGCAGCGGCCCAACAGGACTTTGTCGGCCAGCGTGTGCCCCCTGAGGAGGAGCCATAGCTGAAAAAGGCGGGACCTCGTCGGCCGCCTTTTTTATTCACTCTTCTAATTTTCTCCGAGGCCGCTCGAATGCGGCCTCCGTTTTATGCCGAAGCCGATGACGCCGACCGAATCTTTTCTTCGATCGCCCGTGCAAATTCGTTTGTTTTCGCCGTACCGCCGAGGTCTCTGGTGATCGCGGTTCCATCGGCAAAGACTGCAAGCAAGGCAGCTTCCAGCCGGTTGGCCGCTTCCCGTTCGCCGATATAACGAAGCATCTGGATCGCAGAAAGTATCAACGCCGTCGGATTGGCAATTCCCTGCCCGGCTATATCGGGAGCCGAACCGTGGACTGCCTCGAATACCGCTCCGTGCTCCCCGATATTCGCCCCCGGAGCCAGTCCCAGACCGCCGATCAACCCGGCGCACAGGTCAGATAGAATATCGCCGAAAAGGTTCTCCATCACCATCACGTCAAACTGCTCGGGCCGCATCACAAGCTGCATGCAGCAATTGTCGATGATCTTGTCGTCAGCCTCGATCTCGGGAAATTCCTTCGCGATCTCATAAAAGCATTCGAGGAACAGCCCGTCCGACAGCTTCATAATGTTGGCTTTATGAACGGCCGTAACCTTTTTGCGGCCATTGTCCCGCGCGTATTGAAAGGCGTACTGAACGATCCGCCTGGAAGCCTTTTCCGTAATGATCCTGAGGCTCTCGACCACGCCCGGAATAACGATATGCTCGATCCCTGAATAAAGCCCTTCGGTATTCTCGCGAACGATAACGAGATCAAGTTCAGGGTATCGGCATGGGACATTCGGCAACGCCTTGACCGGACGGACATTTGCGTAAAGATCAAGGGCCTTGCGCAGGCCGACGTTGACCGAAGTAAAACCTTTCCCGACAGGCGTCATAATCGGCCCTTTCAATGCGACCTTGTTCCGCCGGATCGATTCGATCGAGGCCTCCGGCAGCGTTTCGCCATACTTCTCAAGCGCCTGCGAGCCAAGGATTTGCGTCTCCCATTCGATATCCACGCCCGTCGCCTCAATAACCCGCACCGTCGCCGCCACGATCTCCGGCCCGATCCCGTCACCGGGGATGAGTGTAATTGTGTGTTTCATAACTGTATTGCCTATGCTTTCCGCATTAGGACGCAATACTTCATTGTAATAAAGTCACTGGCTTATTAGAAACTAGCCGAGCGGGCACTAAAAGGAACAGATCTTGTTGCCTGTTCATCCTCCGACGCTTCGCCGCTTGCCACTTCGATATGCATTCAGGGCCCTCAGGATCACGTCGTAGCATTCGCAGCTTTCTTTCTCGAGATCGTGTCTGTCGATGATGGTGATGGTTCCGTGGACGTAGTCGATCGTTCCTTTTTTCTTCAGGGCAATGGCGGCTCGGGTGATCGACGAGCGGGTGACGCCGAGAGCTTTCCTTATCGCATCGTGCGTGATATCGAATGATTCGCTGCCCGATCGGTCCGCAAGGGTCAGTATCCACCTGGCAAGCCGCTGATGAACGGAGTGGCTCTGATTACACAGCGAGGTTTGCGATGCCTCAGTGATCCGGGCCTCGAGATTATTCTGCACTAGATCATGCAGCGCTTCGCAGCGATAGAATTCCTTCCTGAATAATTCGGGATCGATCTTGTGGCCTGCGCCGTCTGTCAGCATCGAACACTCGATAATGAAGAAATCGTAATCGAAAATGGCCCTCTCGCCGACCGTGCTTTCGTTGCCGACAATATTAAGTTCGAGCTCGGTGCCGTCATCCGTACTTACCGTTAGGGACGCAACCCCTTTATCGAGAAAATAGACACTTTTCGGGGCTTTGCCGGACTCATGCAGCACGTCACCGGCTTTAAGCGTTACGGGCTGAAGATCCGGCCGAAGACGTTCGTAGGCGTCGTCCGAAAGTGCCGAAAGTACCTGATTGCGTGGGCGCACGTCTAAAAACTCCTATATAACCAATCCGGAACAGGATATCACGTGTGACCAAGCGCACACTAGTACACGATTACCATCACTTTTTGATTCGCGCAAACGGTCTCACGCGCCGGCTTGTGCCTCGCTCCTGGCGTTCCACACTTTTGCGTCTCGCGTGGCTCCAACCGTTTTTACATTAGATTCTCTGTTTGCGATTATAGAACCCTGATCGACGGGTAAATGGTCCGATGGAAAAAGAAGTACTGATAATCGGCGGTGGTGTGATCGGGCTCTCGATCGGCCGCGAGGTGCGTAAGCGCGGGGTCAAACGGATCAATATTATTGAAGCCGGCGAGTGCGGAGGTGAGGCATCGTGGGCGGCTGCCGGGATGCTGGGGCCGCAGGCTGAGGCGGACGAGGCCGGGGCGTTCTTCGAGTTTTGCATTGAGTCGCGCGGCCTTTATCCGTCACTGGCGAATGAATTGCTTGACGAAACGGGAACAGACGTTGAGTTGGACCGGGCGGGAACACTATATCTGGCGTTTTCGGATGACGATGTCCGGATCCTTAGGCAGCGTTTTCAATGGCAAAACGAAGCCGGGCTTGCGGTCGAACATCTCGACGCAAGTGAGGTTCGTCGGGCGGAGCCTTTCGTTTCGCCTGATGTTCGAGAGGCACTCTACTTTCCTAATGATTGGCAGGTCGACAATCGAAAGCTCTGCACGGCACTTCGTCAGTATTGTGAGATCAACGGGATCGAGATAACCGAACGCACAAGGGTTGACCGCCTTATAACCGATCAGGGCAGGATCACCGGCGTCCGCGCCGGCGGCGTTTCGTATATGGCCGATCAGGTCATCATCGCGGCGGGAGCATGGACCACACAGATATTGTTCGGTGAAAAACGGATTCCGCTCAAGGTCGTGCCGGTCCGCGGGCAAATGCTCGCGTTTCATACCGCAAAGCGGCTATTCGAGCGGGTGATCTATAGCAGCGGGGGATATATCGTTCCCCGCCGGGATGGCCGCATTCTTGCCGGCTCGACCACCGAAGAGGCCGGATTTGATCGCGAAACGACGGATTCGGCGGCCGCCGCATTATTCGAAATGGCTTGCGTGATCGCACCAAGTCTGGGTAATCTCGAAATTGCGGACCACTGGGCGGGCCTGCGGCCGCGTTCGCCGGACGGCTTTCCGGTGATCGGACGCATCGAAGGTATCGACGGCCTTTACTTAGCCACCGGTCATTACCGCAATGGCATTCTGCTGGCCCCCGCGACGGCTCAAATCGTCGCGGCGGACATTGTGGAGGGTAAACCTTCGGGCTATGCGGCCGTTTTTAGTCCGGATCGTTTTCATCTGGGGGCTATCCGAACTGGTAATTGAACTTATGCATTTTTTCGTGATCGTCATTATATTGCTGGCATTCGGGATAGCCGACGGACAATCGGGCCGGACCGTCGAGCCCAACGGTGACGCATCTGCCGCAGCAGAAGTTTCCGTGAAAGAGCTTTTTACCGAGGCAAACGGTTATGTTCGAGCTCGGGTAGATGAATTCGAGGCAAAAAAAATCCGTTTTAGTGAAAAGCTTCTCTCGTCCGCACAGCTCGAGCAGCGGCAGTTAGCGGCAAAATACGCGGCGAGTGCCGGCCAGAGAAAGAACCTCGCGGGCGAAGATTTTTACTACCTGGGAATGCTCCACTGGATCGCCGAGAATATGGACGGCACGGTCAAAGGCCTCGAGAGCTACATTGCCTTTCCTGACGCGGCAACCGATCGGCGTCAGACGGCGCGGTCGATCTCGATCGTTGCACTCGCCAAGCAGAAAAAGCTCACGGCAGCCGAATCCCTTCTGTCCGATTATCGAAAGGCAGAACCGACCAAACTGACCGAGATCGTCCGAATGGGCTCGGAGCTTGCCAAAGCATATCAAGCCCAAAAAGACTTCGAACGGATGGCTCCGCACGCTCAGGCTGCGTATGAAGCCTCGAAAGGATTACTGAAAGAGGCCTCATCTCGTGCCCGCGGCCTCGATGAAATACTCGACGCGGGAATGCTCGTTTATGAGGCATTTCGAGATGGGGGTGAGCAGAAGCGAGCTGACGATGCCCTCGACGATATGCGCGTTACTGCAGCCTCAGTACAATCGCCGAGCTTCTATTATTATGCGGTCGATCAGAAGATCAAATATATGATCGAAACCGGCCGGAAGCCGGAGGCGCTGGAGTTTTATACTGCCTCGATGGCACTGGCCGGAAAGGAAATGACCGTGAAGTCAGCTGCGGATAATGTTGTTTCCCGGCTGAAGAAACGCGATCGACATTACAAATTGCTCTGGGAAGCGGCTCCGGAAATGCCGGCTATCGACCAGTGGTTCCCGGGTTCGCCAAGAACATTTGCCGACCTCAAGGGCAAAGTCGTCTTGATCGATTTTTGGGCTACGTGGTGCGGCCCTTGCTTTGAGGCCTTTCCTCACCTCATCGAATGGCAGCAGGAATTTGGGACCGATGGTTTTGAGATTCTCGGGGTCACACGATATTACGGGAAGAACGGCGGAATGCCCGCCGAGCGTCCTGCCGAGCTCGAGGCCCTCAAAGAGTTCCGGCAAAAGCAGAAGCTGCCCTACGATTTTGTAGTAGCCGGCGACCCACGCATTCAGCTGCTTTATGGGGGCACGAACCTTCCGACCGCTGTTTTGGTCGACAGAAAAGGCGTTATACGTTACATTGAATCCGGCACGAGCCCATCCCGTATGAATCAAATGCGAGAGATGATCCTCAAGCTCATCGCCGAGAAGTAGTTAATGCCAAGAAACGGTCAAAACGGCTCCGCTGTTAAGAAGGAGAATACGCAAGGGCTCTACGATCGCATAGCCGATGTCCAGAATCTCGCTATGAAGATCAACGGTTATCGCGCATCGGTAGCTAAGTATCTCAAATCGCTCGATCTCGATATCGGCCCTGACTCGATAGTGCTGGACGCCGGCAGCGGCACCGGGATCGTCACACTTGCCTTTCAGGACGCCGGTTATATGCCGCGACGGGTGATCGCCCTCGATCTTTCGTTTAACTCGCTAAAGGTTTCGCGCTCTGAGCTGACCAAACGGAAACGATACGCAACCCGCACGGACGCTGTGCAGGGAAACGTCCTGAATCTGCCGTTTGCTGACGAGTCGTTGGATCTCGTGATGATGTGTGGCGTGCTGGAATACACCCCGCTCGACGAAGGTTTGAGTGAAACCGCAAGGGTGCTCAAGAAAGGAGCTACGCTCGTTTTGCTGCCGGTAAAACAGTCGGTGGTCGGCAGCGTGCTTGAAATGCTCTACAATTTCAAGATCCACCCGGTAGATAGCGTCCGTTTGGCAGCATCAAAGTATTTTCGGATCGTAGATAAACACGAATTTCCGATCGCCGAGCCGATCTCCTGGTCAAAAACGATCTTTCTTCTCGAAAAGAAATGAGCCGGCTCCCGCTGATCATCGGCCACCGAGGTGCAAGCACTCACGCACCGGAAAACACACTTGCAGCATTGCAAATGGCCCTCGACGACGGGGCCGATGGCGTCGAATTCGACGTTCAGCTCGCCAGTGATGAGGTTCCCGTTGTGATCCACGATACAGACCTGAGGCGGGTCGCCGGGCGCAATGCTGTCATATCAGATATTTCCTCGGCTGAGCTCGCGGATATAGATGTCGGGTCATGGTTCAATGCGGCATTTCCCGAAAGGGCCTCAGCGTCATTTTCGCGAGAGACCGTTCCGTCATTGGAGCGTGTTCTGGGCCTTTTAGAAGTTGGAACCGGACCGGTCTATTTAGAGCTAAAAACAGACGGCGGAGATCCCGGGCTTCTGGTTAAAAGAGTCTGCGAGACTATTCACAGCTCGTCAGTGCTACCGAGGCTGATCGTGAAAAGCTTCTGTTTAGATACGCTTGAAAAGGTCAGGAATGAACTTCCGGATGTTGACACCGCGGCGTTATTCGAGCCTCGCGTGAGATCGGTCCTTCGCCCGAGGGCAAACCTGATCGCCATGGCCGTCGGATGCAGGGCCAATCATATCTCGCTTCATTGGTCATTGGTCAGCCGCCGTCTAGTCGAGGCGGCAGACGAGGCTCAAATGCCGATAACCATTTGGACGGTCGACAATCCTCGATGGATCGGAAAGGCCGTCCGAATGGGGATAACATCTTTGATAACTAATGATCCGGCGAAGTTCATCGCTGCCCGTGATGGAACTTCGTAAGACTTTCGAATTGGCCAATAAGAAGAGGCGGCCTTTTGAGCCGCCTCTCTTTGATCAACCACTTTGCGATCTTCATTCGATCCCGACAAAGTCGACATCGGTGAGTGAATCGTTCACCTGCACCAACCTGGGTGAAAAGCGGAACCGTTTTGACGAAACGGCGATTATGTATGTACCGCCCGTTTCGACCTCGTCAAATCGGTAGTATCCGAGCGAACTCGTTGTTACGATCCTAGCCGTTCCGCGAGAATCCACCATGGTTACTCTGGCTCCCCGGAGCCCACCGCCATCCATCGTTATGATCCGGCCCGAGACCACGGCATCTGCGGCAGTTAAGGAAAGGAATTCTATGCCCCACCCGCCCAGCAACGTTGCTACAACGGTGGCGCTGGAAAGTTCGTCGTCGTGAACATAAAGGCTCCACACCCCGTTTCCGTTGGTCCCGCTAAACGCCCCATAGAGCGTTTGGGCTACCGTCCGATCAACTTCGCACCCGGGCACAATGTATGGTCCGACCGGCGCCGGCGAAGGAAAATCTGCAACACCATCACACGTTGTCGGCAAAAAAGTACCGGAGGTCAACGGAGATGACGTCGGAAGCACACTCGATGCCGCGTCAGAGAACGTTAAGGTGACCGGTGACGGCGGAGGATCAGGAACACCCGCGTGAGCCATCAAGGCATATTTCGCTCCATTGGGGCCGACGAGCAATAAGTTCACGTGGTTGCCCGGGGTAGGCAAGAAGTCGAACAACGTCACTCTGATACGAAAAATGCTGGTCGGAGCGCCGCTAACATCGATGGATGACGGATACGGATTTCCGGTTGAACCTCCGTTTACAGAGATTGGGGTCTCATTGCGATATTGAGATGCCGCGTCGGCTATTGCGAGCACGGTCGTGCTCTGAGCCCCAAGCGAAGTACCGGCAGAAGGCCCGGTCAGGTCAAGATTTACCGTTTCGGTTGATTCGGCAAGGAGATCAGGACAAAGCGTTACGTTCACAGTCTTGCTCGTTTCGCCAGATGTAAATGTGACGGTTTGCGAAGTAGTGACGTAATCAACGCCCAGATCGCAAGCTACGCCACCTGTAGCAGTTCCACCCGGTACGGTCGAAAATGTCACCGTGCTCGTTCCGGACGTATCACCGGTTCGCGTAATCGTTATTTCCGCCGAATCCGATTCGTTACTGGCAAAATTCGCTGAACTGAATTGTACGGTTGTTGACGGAGTACACGGATTCAAAGGGCTTGAGGTATTTCTAGGAGCCGGTGTACCGGTCGCGAAATCTGTCGAGTTCTGGTCAGTGTCAGTACAGCCTCCACCTGCCCGGAAAATCGAGGTCGTATTCGATGGTGCGGGGGCCGCCGCAGAACCTTCGAAAAAATTTGCGGTTCCAAAGCCTACCAGGTCGACGATTTGCGCAAGCTGTTCAACTGAGCAGGGTGTTGAACTGCCATTGCAGGCTATTCCCGAGATTGTGTTCGCTAGAATAACCTTACCCGCGCTTAAGGCCATCGGTGTGGTTCCGATGGCATCGGGCGTCGGGAGAGATCCGGAGGGAGTTGTACCTGCCGCCTGCTGAATCAGATAATAATGGCCAGGTTGAAGGGTTACGCTGGTTAGAGCTGTTACGTTGGAGCTGAAGTTCCCAGTTCCCGTTGCGCTAGTATATTGAACCGAATAATTGCTCAGATCGACCGGCGTTGTGCCCTTGTTGAAGATCTCGATAAAATCATTGGTCAACGGAGCCCCGGAATTTCCCCCGCCGCCATAAACTTGACTTATTACCAGGGTTGTTGAAACTTCTGGCTCGCTTGGTTCTGATGCAGTACTATCAGCGAGTGAGAGAGGCGTAACACTGAGAAAGACAAATAATGCAGCCAACAATAGGCTCATTCGGTAAATCGTCCGCAAGGATCGAGCAACTTTCTTACACATTAGACGGATATCCCCCTTCGAGAGAAATACGAAAGACTAAGAAGCGTCTATCTGCCTCCCTTCTGGAAGGGCCCTAAACAGACGCCAGCATTTTTTTGTTCGAAATTCAAGTCATTGTAATCCCGAGCATCTGTAGAAGTCAAAGTAATCCGACCTGTCGCAGCATTCTTGCCTCAGGATGTGTTTGGACTTAAACTCAATATTATTCGGAAGATAAATAAATAGATGAAATTTTATAACGATATTCTTAGCCTTGTCGGCAAAACGCCGCTGGTTCGTATTAACAAACTTACTAAGCAACACAAGATCAAAGGCCAGATCTTCGGCAAGATGGAGAGCCTTAATCCTGGTTATTCGGTCAAGGACCGTATCGCCATTTCGATGATCGACTGGGCAGAAAAGGAAGGTGTTCTAAAAAAGGGCGGCACCATTATAGAAGCTACGTCCGGCAACACGGGCATCGGCCTTGCGCTAGTGGCCGCGGTGCGTGGGTACAAGTGCATCTTCATACTTACTGACAAGGTATCGGTTGAAAAACAGCGGTATTTGAAATCTCTGGGCGCGGATATAGTCGTTTGCCCGTCCGCCGCCAAACACGGCACGCCCGACCATTATCATGAAACCGCCAAACGAATCTCGACCCAGACGCCCAACTCGTTTTATCCGGACCAATACAACCACCCGGCAAATCCTGCCGCTCACTATCGCACGACGGGGCCCGAGATCTGGGAAGATACCGAAGGGAAGATCACTCATTTTGTAGCAGGCATCGGCACCGGCGGAACAATCACCGGCACCGGCAGATATTTGAAGGAACAAAACCCGAATATCCGGATCATAGGTGCCGATCCTTACGGCTCGATATTCAAGACCTTTAAGGAATCCGGGCACGTGCCTGAGTCAACTCCCTACCTCGTCGAGGGCATCGGCCAGAGCCTTCCTGTCGGCAACGCTGACATGAAGATCATCGATGAGATCATCAATGTCACCGACCGGGATTCATTCGAATTAGCTCGAGCTCTTTCCCGGCAGGAGGGCATTTTTTGCGGAGGATCGACCGGTACAAATTTTGCCGCCGCTCTCAAGGTTGCTAAAGAGGCCGATGAGAATGCAGTTATCGTATTCATCGTGTGCGACACGGGCGAGCATTACCTTAGCAAGTTCCACTCGGACGAGTGGATGAAGGAAAAGCTTCTCCTCGAGCCTCAGCGAATGACCGCGAGCCTGATCGCCGAAACAAAGAATTCCGGTGCACCCGAGCAGTTGATCTATGTTTCCCCTGATGAAACGGTCAGCGCAGCTCTGGCACTGATGGACAAGAATGGCGTAACACAGATCCCGGTACTTGAAAATTACCTTTCCGTGGGCAGCCTTAGGGAGAGCCACGTGCTCGCGAAGCTGCTTGTCGATCGTGATCTTTTGGACGCAAAAGTTGGCGACGTGATGGATAAGAGCTTCCCGGTAGTTGACATGGACGCAAATATCGCCGATATAAAGAATAAGCTTACGAAGTCGCCCGCGGTCTTGATCGAAGATTTTAAACGCATTACCGCGATCATAACCCGATCGGACGTCCTCGATATTCAAAACTAGAATCAAAGGACATCAAAAAGGATGAGCAACGAACCAAAAAAACCAGGCGATGACGCCGATTGGTCAATGCCTGAACCTGTGTTTCGTTCTTCTGGCGGTCAGGATCTAAGAGCGGTGTCGGCGAACGAAAAGAATAACGCAGGCAACGAAGATGTAACAGAGATTCCGGAGATCAAGATTGAGAATGAACCAAAAGACGCTGCTGAAGCCACCACAGACCCTCAAGGCGAAAACGCCATCGAAAAAGAAGCGAAGGGGGATAAACTGGGCATGTCGATGACTGCCGTTGGTTTAATCTCCCTGTTGATCGCGGCGATCCTGTTTCTACTGGTTTATTTCTTGCTCGTTAGAAGCGGCGGGCCTGAGTTGCCCTAACCCGCCATCTCCGGATGGACCAGATCCCCTTCATTCACAATTACTGTGACCGCTGGTGCGAACGCTGCTCATTTACCGCGCGATGCTCGGTATACGCGTCGGTGGAATCGCAACCGGGACATGGAGATGATTCAGAGAATTTGATCCGGAGCCTTCGGAACATTCTTGAGTACGCAAAGCTAACTTTGGAAGAAAAGTGTAGAGAATACGGTATCGAAATAACTCAGTCTGATCTTGAAAGGGCAGGCCGCGAGATCGAAACAATTGAAAGGGTGATTAGGTCAGACAATCTCTCTGAATCGGCTCGAAAGTACGCTCTCGAAATAAAGACCATATTCGGAACCGAGGCAACATGGCATGCGCCGGATGCGGAAGACCCGGTTATCGACGAGATTATCTCAGTAATATCGTGGTACCAGTTCTTTATCGCGGCCAAAATCGACAGGGCACTTTTGGGAGCCACAGATGATCAAGGTTTTGAAGATAAGGATGAAGTGAATGATCCCCAGAGTGATGCGAATGGATCGGCAAAGGTGGCACTTATCGCCGCCGAGCGATCCATCTTGGCATGGACGTACCTTTTGGACACGGGCAACGCTCAACTAATCGGTCCGATAATAGAGCAGTTGGACAAGATGAAGCACGGTCTTGAATGCAAGTTCCCACTTGCGCGGGAGTTCATCAGGCCCGGTTTTGACGAGATAGAGGCCGTAATGTAGCCGGCCTTCCAACAGTCCGTCATGGATGGGTCATATCTTCCGCTCGGACCAGTTCGTCAAACCTTTCGGCAGACAGCAAACCCAGCTCGACCGCTGATTCCTTTAGCGAAGTTCCTTTCTTGTGAGCGTTCTTGGCGATCTTAGCCGCATTATCGTAACCAATATGTTGATTCAATGCCGTAACCAGCATGAGTGAATTTCTCAGATAATGGTCGATCTGTTCGCGATTTAGCTCGATCCCGTTGATGCAGTAATCGACAAACCCATGACATGCATCATGCAGCAATCTGACAGAATGGAGGAAATTGTGGATCATCACAGGCTTGAAAACGTTAAGCTCAAAATTCCCCTGCGAACCCGCAAATCCAATAGCTGCGTCATTGCCAAAAACCTGCACGGCCACCATGGTCATTGCTTCGCTCTGAGTCGGATTGACCTTTCCCGGCATGATCGAGCTTCCGGGTTCGTTTTCGGGAAGCGTGATCTCTCCTATGCCGCAGCGAGGGCCCGACGCCAGCCAGCGTATATCATTTGCGATCTTCATCAAGCTTACCGCTAGTGTTTTCACTCCGCCGGAAGCAAAGACGATCTCATCGTGGGCCGAAAGGGCGGCAAATTTGTCGGGATGCGATTTGAAAGGCAGTCCGGTCAATTCCGCGATCTTGGCCGCGGAGCGTTCGGCAAATTCCGGATGGGCGTTGAGCCCCGTTCCTACAGCGGTGCCGCCGATCGCGAGATCCAATAGTCCAGGCATGACCAACCGAAGGCGTTCGATATCACGCTCGATCAGGCTCGCCCATCCGCCGAATTCCTGGCCAACGGTCATCGGCGTCGCGTCCTGCAGATGGGTCCGGCCGATCTTCACAACGTCGGAGTATTCCCTGGCTTTGGCATCGATGGCATCGCGGACCTTCTGGGCCATTGGGATAAGGGCCATCAATCGTTCGGCGGCGGCGATATACATCGCTGTCGGAAAAGTATCGTTAGAAGACTGAGATTTGTTGACATCGTCGTTTGGATGAACGGGCGTTTTCGAGCCCATCTCGCCGCCGGCGATCTCGATCGCTCGGTTCGAGATAACCTCGTTGGCGTTCATATTCGTCTGAGTACCGGAACCGGTCTGCCAAACCCGCAGCGGAAAATGGTCATCCAGTTTGCCATCGATGACTTCATCAGCCGCATGAACAATAAGATCTTTTTTCTCGGCCTCAAGCTTGCCGAGATCGAAGTTAACGATCGCGGCGGCCTTTTTCAGTATTCCAAGCGCCCGGATGACCTCACGCGGCATAACATCAAACCCGATATCAAAATGTTTGAGCGACCGCTGTGTCTGGGCTCCCCAGTAGGCGTTCGTCGGGACTTCTACCTCTCCCATCGAATCCGTTTCGATGCGGGTTGTAACTGCTTTTTCCGTAGTTTCTGACATATATTATTGTTGCAACATCCTCAAAAAATTTTACCGCAGATACATCTTGTCAGAAAGCCGACCGGGATTCGGAATGTTGTACGATTAACCCAGCGGATTTTTGCTAGACTTTTTGTTTACGCGGCTTCGGCTCATCTAAAATGAAATCGATCCTACAGAAATTAAAGATCACGCTCTCAATGATCAAATTTGAGCACACGCTCTTTGCCTTGCCGTTTGCCTTTCTTGGAGCTGTACTTGCGGCGAACGGTATGCCTACATGGTGGCAAATATTGTGGATCACAGTGGCAATGGTGGGCGCTCGTTCGGCGGCTATGACCTTCAATCGGATCGTCGATCGTGATATTGATGCCCGGAACCCACGGACAGCCGGCCGCGAGTTGCCCACTGGTAAGCTTTCAGTAAGTTTCGCGTGGATGTTCCTGGCAGTATCGATCGGCGTTTTTGTCGTGGCCGCCTACATGCTGAATTGGCTTACTTTCGCTCTTTCACCTGTCGCGTTGATCGTTATTCTCGGCTATTCATATGCCAAACGATTCACCTCCTTTGCCCACATCCTCCTGGGATTGGGCTTGGCGATCTCACCATCGGCAGCGTGGATCGCCGTGCGCGGGAACCTCGATGAACCAGTGCCGATTCTCCTTTCATTGTTTGTCCTGATGTGGACTGCCGGATTTGATGTACTTTACGCTTGCCAGGATTTTGATTTCGACCGAATGGCAGGTCTGCGTTCTATACCGGCGCGTTTCGGTATTGGGAATTCATTGCGGATCGCACGTCTATTTCACCTGCAGGCATTCATCGTTCTCATCCTGCTCCTTTTCGTTTCTGAGCTGGGTGTTGCAGCTGTCATTGGTGTGATCGCGGTCGGAGCGTTGCTTTTTTATCAGCACACCCTGATCGGCGCAAAGGACCTTTCGAGGATGAACGCGGCATTCTTCACGACTAACGCTTTTGTGAGCATGATACTACTCGCCGCTTTCGGAATAGCAGTGTTTCTTAGATAAAACCAGTGGAAACCTCTCTTGAAAAATTCAGTACCGATCTTAAAGAGATGGTCCTTCGAGCCGGCCGAAAACGCACATTCGGCGAAGACCAGGAGGTCTTTGCGGGCGGTGACGAGGCTGCATTTTTGCCTATCGTGCTTTCGGGGCGGGTCAAGATGCTCCATTACCTCGAACCTGGTAAGGAAGTAATAATCGGAATCTTCGGACCGGGCGAAATGTTTGCAGTTCCGCCGGTTTTTGACGGAGGCGTTTACCCGGCCACTGCGATCGCGATGGAGGAGAGCCAGCTGCTCCTCATCGAGAGAAAGCAATTTCTAAAGCTTCTGAGCGAATCCCCTGAACTTTCATTTGCAGTCATATCCTGGATGTGTACAATGCTCCGCGACAAGACCGCTACGATCCAAAATCTCGCCACCGCATCGCCCGATCATCGTGTGGCAACTGTACTTTTGAAACTTACAGAAAAGGAATCGCAGAATCTTCCCGTCCGAATAATTCTTCGACGTCAGGATATCGCACGAATGGCCGGCCTGACGACTGAAACCACTATTCGGGTGATCCGCCGATTCGCCAGCGGCGGCCTTGTGACTATCGATCACGGTAAGATCATGGTCGGCGACATTACCGGACTCAAGCGGCTTGCGGAAAGCTGATCGGCCCTGAATCTACCAGTCCGACATACTGCAGCATACGTGAGGCTATCGCCCTTGCTCGTAGCTTAATAAAGTCCGCTCTCTCACCGACAAACATCCCATCGACGGTCTCAGTGAATATCACGAGCCACCTTTCGAAATGATCGGGACGCAGCCGCTCCTTTTGATTCAAAGCTCCGTGGACCTCCAGCGGATTCCGACCGTGTTTGATATAAACACCGTTCTGAAAAAGAATCGTTTCCCAAAAATCACCGATCACCGGAAGATGATGGTCGAGGTCTAATTTTGCCACATCAGTGAAAATATAGCCGATCGTCTCGTCCGACATAGCCTCTTTATAGAAAGCTGACATCAGCACGTCTATGTCATCCCTGTTGCAAATATCTGTTTTCATCGAATTTCACGGCGGCAATTCCGCAATCACCGTCTTTCTAAGGCAATGACGTATTGATCTTGTCTGCCGGTCCATCACGTTTCGTAAGCATCAGGCCTAGGGCAAACCAAACGAATACAACGGCCCCGATGGCAAAGATGGTGTCACCAAACAGCCGCATCCACCTTAACGTCGAAATAAGGTCCGTCTGCATAAATTCCGGGCTGCGGGCCGACCAATATCCGACCGCAACCGACTGATAGGTCTGTAACAGGCCGATCGGCAGCAGGCTCAGCAGTATCTCCAACATCATGCCTATGTTAATTGTCCAGAAGGAGAAAGCCAGGAGCTTCGTATTCCAGATCCGCGTCGGCTGCATCGCCCGCAGGCAGAATAGCAGCAAGCCGAGTCCCAAAGTTCCGTATACGCCATATAGTGCTCCGTGAGCGTGAACGGCGGTCGTATTAAGCCCCTGCATATAGTAGAGAGCGATAGGCGGATTGATCATAAAACCAAAGACACCCGCCCCGACAAGATTCCAGAACGCTACCGCGACAAAGAAGTAAACGATCCACTTATACTGATCGAGCCACGGTCGTGCCCGCGAATGCCTAATGTTCTCGAGAGCTTCGTAACCAACGAAAACAAGCGGAACTACCTCAAGCGCACTGAATACCGATCCGAATGCGATCGCCACCGTCGGAGTCCCCGCAAAGTATAGGTGATGGAGCGTTCCGATGATCCCTCCGCTGAGGTATATCGCCGCCGAAAGCAGCGCAGCGTACGCGGCGTGGTCCGCCCTGATCACTTGAAGTCGGGCAAAAAGGAACGCGATAACGGTCGTCGCAAAAACCTCAAAAAAGCCTTCCACCCAGAGATGGACGACCCACCATCGCCAATATTCCACGACGGTCAGGTGCGACCGCATTCCCCAGAAAAGTCCCGGAGCATAAAAGAAGGCGATGCCGGCGGTCGTAACCAGATATAGGGCGACGAGCGAGCGGCTTCCGTCGGACCGAAGTGCCGGGACTGCGCTTCTCGCGATCAATGCGAGCCACAAAAGCAGTCCGACAAATAAAGCGGCCTGCCACACACGACCGAGATCGACGTACTCGTAACCTTGATGGCCGAACCAGAACCAAAGATCGCCGGGAAGCAAATGCATCACGCTTGCCCATTGGCCCGCCATCGACCCGAGAACGACGATGAGTAGGGCTCCGAATAGGACATTAACTCCGAGCCGCTGAAATTTTGGTTCGTAACCGCAAATGTATGGAGCGATGAAGAGCCCAGCGGCAAGCCACGCTGTGGCGATCCAAAATATTCCAAGCTGCACATGCCATGTGCGTGTGACAACATAAGGCAAATAGTCGGCAAGCGGGAAGCCGTAAAGCCCGCCTCCCTCGACGCCGTAGTGAGCCGTTATTATTCCCATCACTATTTGCAGTAAAAATAGAAGGGAGACGATGACGAAATATTTCACCGTTGCTTTTTGCGACGGCGTGATCGTTTCGCCTATTAGCGGATCAGAATCCGGTGTGTCGGGCGATGTTCCTTCCTTATGCCATCCGGCATAGAACCAGACCATGGCACCGATGCTTAAGATCAGCGCAATTACGCTAACTCCTGTCCAGATGATCGAACTACTGGTCGGAACATTTCCGACTAGAGGTTCCGACGGAAAGTTGCTCGTATATGAGATCGTGTTGTCCGGGCGGTTTGCGGCTGAGGCCCATGCGGACCAAAAGAAGAAAGCGTTTAACTGCCGCAATTTTGACGGATCAGACTGGGCATTGCGCTGAATCGCGTAATCATCACTGCCGTTCGTGAAAATTCCCGAATAGTGCTCTAAGTTGTCTTCAAAAGCACGCATACGGATCGCATCTATCGTTAGCCTTCCAGTCGCCTCGTCAAAAGTGTTTCTCCTGATCAGATCCTGAAGCCTCTGCACCATCGCGGCCCGCTCTTCGCTCGGCATTGCAGTGCCGTCGGCCCCGAATCGTCCATTTGTCCATTCATTCAGAATAAAAATGGCTTCACGATGCAGATAGTCCGCTGTCCAATCCGGCGCAACATATGAACCATGGCCCCAGATAGAGCCGACTTGCATCCCTCCCATCGCCTGCCAGACATTTTGGCCATCCGACACTTGTTCGGCTGGGATCATGACGACCCCTTCAGAGGTAACTACTTCACGTGGGATCGGAGGAACCTGGCGAAATATCTCAGACCCGACCCAGCCCAATATCGCGAACGACAAAATAAATACCGCACCAAATATGATCCAAAGCCTTTTCATCTTGACCCCTCCAGCAGATTTTCACCGTCTTTTCCTAGCTCGTCCTACTTTATTTACCAAGCGGCACCGAAAAAATGATTACGATCATAAAAACCTTGAACCTTCGCTATGAGGTCGGTAGCAATGCGAAGTTAAAAACTAAGGCGAGCTCCACAAGTAATTTTCTAGTATTTTGAGAAGATATGATTTCCGTCAGGGCTGGTCGGTGCGGTCTCGCACATTAGGACACTCTCGCGGTTAGTTGGCCTATAATATTGTCATGATCGCTGACAAAAAGAGCCATGCAGCCGAGATCGGCAGGCGGTTGAAGAAGTTATATCCTGACGTTCACGTCGAGCTTGATTATTCAAACGCCTTCGAGTTGATGATCGCGTCGATATTGGCGGCACAAAATACGGACGTCAACATCAACAAATTGACTCCTGAACTGTTTCGTAAATACCGCTCGCCGGCAGATTATTTGCAGGTTTCGTCGGAAGAACTCGAGAAAGACATCCACCGTTCCGGTTTCTTCCGGCAAAAGACAAAGAGTATTCAGGCAATCTGCAAGCGGCTGGTCGAGGATTTTGGGGGCAAGGTGCCTGAGACGATGGACGAGCTTCTAACTTTGCCTGGCATCGGCCGCAAGACCGCAAATGTCGTGCTCGGCGATGCGATGGGTATCGCCGCCGGGATCGTCGTGGATACGCACAACATTCGGCTCTCGCATCTGCTCGGATTGTCGGACCAAAAGACCGCTGACAAGATCGAACGCGAACTGATGGACCTGGTCCCCAAAAGCGAATGGATCCAATTCGGCCAATGGATCACCTGGCATGGACGCCGAGTCTGCAATGCCAGAAAGCCAAAATGCGGCGAATGCGTCCTCGCCGACATTTGCCCTTCATCGATGTTGATCTGAATCAATAGGAGATCTATTTTTCGCGGAGCAATGCCCTGACCTCTGCATCAGTCAGCTTTAATCGGTCTCGCAAAATCCCCAAATATTCGGACGGATTGTAGAGCGGGTAATCGGTGCCGAATGCAATGCGGTTAAACCCGAGCCTGCGGACATAGCGGCCAAGGACCGCCCATTCCTCATCGGTAAGCTTTCTTACGCCTTCGCTGTCCTTGTCGAGCGCAACGGCAGAAATATCGAACGTGATCCGGTGTTTCGTCAGCGATTTATTCGAATCTAGCTCGGCAATGAACGAATTAATAAAAGCACGTGTCCGGGCCGAAAATCCACCTGATGTGCCGAAATGCGCGATACGTAGGTTAACCGGCCTAAGCTCTTTTAATATCGAACCTGTAAGCAGTTTGATGTCCGGCTCACCGAATCGACGGTGACTGTTGTCAAAGTGCATGATTATCGGCAATCGGTGCTGGGCCGCAAACTCGAACGCTTTTTTCACCATCGCCAGATGTGCCGGCACGGTCAGATAAACCTGGTTCGCATTGTGATGCAGCTTGATTCCGTCCATCTTTAGCTGCGTCCGGCAGCGTTCCAATTCTTCTAATGCATAATCGCGCAATGGATCGACGCTGCAGAATGCCCTTACATTCTTTGGATGTTTATCTCTCGCAGCCGCGACATAGCTATTCTCAGCCTCGACCAATTCACGTTCATTCCTGAAACCGCCAAACTCTTCCGACGAATAAACGTGTGCCATCGAAATAAGATCGATCTGCTTAGTCGCCGTATTCTTTAAGATAACGCCGATGTCTGAGTAATTATCATCGGAGCGCGAGAAAGGAATGCCCAACCCCTTCCAGATCCTGATCAGTTCCGGACTAAGAATATGTACATGCCCGTCTGTCGTCGTCGAAATGCGCTTTTCCGGCGATTGGCCAAAAGCGATACAACCAATTAAAACAAAGAGCAATAGTGAAACAGTTTTCTTCATATACGCGAAACCAACAAACCGATGCCGAATCGTAGTCGCCCCGGCCGGCAGCTGTCAAGCGGATTGTCGCCGAATTATTTGTTAGAATTAGTTTGATCATGCAGTTTTCTTTTGACCAAAATTTGATAGACATCGCCCTTAAGGTCGAGGACGGCGAGCGGTTGACGTTTGATGAAGGACTCGCCCTGTATAACACGATCGACCTCAATGCGCTCGGCAAGTTAGCAGATCACGTCCGCCGAAAGAAGCACGGCCTGACGACCTATTACAACGTCAACCGCCATTTTAATCACACGAACATCTGCGTCGCGGACTGCAAGTTTTGCGGCTTTTATCGGCGGGCACGCCAGGACGACGCGTATACCCATTCGATCGACGAAGGCATCGAGATCGCACGCTCTGCCGTTGCGGAAGGTGCGACCGAACTGCATATTGTTGGCGGGCTCAACAGCAAGCTTCCATTTGAGTACTACACGGACCTTTTCTCGTCGCTCAAGAGTGAATTCCCAAAGCTGCACCTCAAAGCCCTGACCATGGTCGAGCTTGATTTCTTTGCACGCTTTTACAAGATGTCCGACGAAGAGGTCATCGAAAAGCTCAAGGCCGCCGGAATGGACTCGTGTCCGGGAGGCGGTGCAGAGATCTTTGCGGAACCAACGCGTTCGCGCATCTGCGATCACAAATGCGACGGCGACCGATGGCTCGAGCTCGCGGGCAAAGTTCACAACGCCGGTTTGAAAACCAACGCTACGATGCTCTACGGCCACGTCGAATCGATCGAGGACCGCATCGACCACCTCATAAAACTAAGAGAACAGCAGGACAAGACCGGTGGATTCCAGTGCTTCATCCCGCTCGCGTTCTACCCGCCGGGCACCGCGCTCGACAGCCTGCCCGGCCCCGACGCGATCGACAATCTCAAGACGATCGCCGTCAGCCGCCTGATGCTCGACAACTTCGACCACATCAAGGCCTACTGGGTCATGCTCGGCAAAGCCACCGCCCAGACCGCCCTCCACTTCGGCGCCAACGACCTCGACGGCACCATCACCGACGGCGGCGAACTAACCCATGCCTACGCCGCCGAAGGCGAAGTAAAAATGACCAAAGCCGAGATAATAACCATGATCGAGAACGCCGGCT
>JBGTBC010000061.1:0-20569 GCA_041749555.1 Pyrinomonadaceae bacterium
GCGACGCTCGGATCGTTGATGTCCTGGCCATCGATCATAAAGTTGTTGGAGCGGACTCGTCCTCCATTCGCCGAAAAACTGATGCCATTAGCAAATCCTGTCTGGCCGCTGCCGAGTTGGCTAACGCCCGGAACCGACAGCAAAACGTTAAAAACACTCCGGTTTGTCGCGATCGGTAGTTCAGACAATCTCCTTTCATCAAATCGCGTGCTAACCTCAGACGTAGTCGTATTCAGCAGGGGAGCGTCTCCAGTCACTGTCACGACTTCTTCCACACCGCCGGCTCGCAACGAAATACCGATAACGGCATTCTGATTTACGAGCAATCCGATACCGGTTTGAATGTGTTACGCGAAATTCGCGGCTGTAACGGTCACCTCATACGAACCGATCGGGATATCTACAAAATTGAAACGTCCGTCACTTCCCGTGACCGCTGACCGAGTCAAGCCAACGTCGATGTTTCGGATCATGACATTGGCTCCAGCGACGACCGCCTGAGCCTCATCCGTGACTGTGCCGGAAATCGATCCCGAACTAGATTGTCCGAAACACGGAATAACGAACAACAATAGTGAAACGAATAACGAGAACCTAATTGACTTCTTTGGCATTTTGTCCTCCATTACAAAATTGAAAAGTAGAAATCAGAAAGTTGTTAATTGTTAAACCCAGTTAGGTTATTAGACTTTCGAATATTCGCATTAGCAAAAGTTGTGCCAAATGTTTAATTATGTCGTCAAAGGACTTGCGAAGAAGACAACTCTAAAATGGTACGAAAATATGGGAGTCTGTCCAAAAAAATGAATATCTTTTCCGACATCTGCCGAGGTTGGGTATTCAGATAAAAGCGAACGGGCAGAATATGTTAATGACTATCTGCAGCATATTAGAGGCAACTTATGTTGATCTGCGATTCGGGTAAACAGAAAAGCCGCCTGAAAAATCTCAGGCGGCTTAATTCTCACAGTTTGTCCAAAGCTATTCTGGCGGCCCTGTGCATCCGGGGCCCATCAGTGCCGGTTGTTTCACGCTGATGATCGGAAAATTTTCAGCTTCCGCATTTTTTTCAAGCCAATCGAGGTATTCCTCAGGGATCGACATATCCGAAAAAATCGCTTCGACCGGGCATTCCGGCAGGCATGCATCACAGTCGATGCAGGTGTCCGGGTTTATGAGCAGGCGGTCGGGGGTTTCGTGGAAAGCCTCGACAGGGCAAACGGCGGCGCAATCGGTGTATTTACATTCTATGCACGGCGTAGTGACGATATAAGTCATTAACTTTAGAGATTCTCCTCGCGTTTCAGAGCAAAAGCCAAGTTAAAACCGTAATATCCTAAGGCTTAGTTGTCAAATCACCGCCTACAAGTGATAAAATCCATCCATAAACAAGTTAAAATCAAAACTTTCGTAAGGAAATTAGATGAAAAACATACGAGCTGAACGTGATCTGTCGCTTGATTTTTTGCGAGTGACTGAGGCGGCCGCCATAGAATCGGCCAAGACTATGGGGCAAGGTGACCGCAAATACTCTGACCACGTCGCGGTCGAGGCAATGCGGGAGGTAATGGACACTGTTCCGATGCGTGGCCGCATCGTGATAGGTGAAGGTGAGCGTGATGAGGCTCCTATGCTTTACATAGGAGAATCGGTCGGCGGTGGGACATTTTCTGATGATGCCAGAAATGAGTTCCCCGAAGTAGATATCGCCGTCGATCCGCTTGAAGGCACAAATCTCTGCGCGCTTGGGGCCAATAACGCGATCGCCGTGCTCGCAGCGGCTGAACGCGGCGGGCTCCTTTACGCCCCGGACATCTACATGGACAAGATCGTGGTCGGCCCTTCGTGTCGGGGATCGGTCGATATCGATGCACCGGTCGAAGAGAATCTCAAGAACATTGCTCGCCGTCTCGGCCGTGATATTGACGACCTTACCGTTATATGCCTTGACCGAGGCAGGCATAAGCAGTTGATAGCCGATGTCCGGGCGACCGGAGCACGCATTCGTCTCATTTCTGACGGAGACCTGTCGGCCGGGATCTCTGCCGCGGTTGCAGGAACTAATATTCATGCACTTATGGGGATCGGCGGTGCTCCCGAAGGGGTGATCACTGCCGCGGCGATGAAATGCCTAAATGGCGAGATCCAGGCAAAGTTGGTCTTTGACCCTGAACGCCTCGGTATCGATCGAGCAAAGGTCCCCCCGATCGAAGAACTAATGGAGCGGCTCAAGGGAATGGGTATTACCGATCAAAACAAGGTCTACGATACTAACGATCTTGCCCCGGGTAAGAAGATAATCTTTGCGGCCACTGGTGTAACCGATGGGTCGCTGCTTCGCGGGGTCCGCTTTTTCGGTGAGGGTAAACGCACTCATTCGGTGGTGATGACGACGGATTCCAAGAGTATTAGATTTGTCGATACTGTCCACGTCGAAGGTGGCCCTGATGCCGTTATTCGTTTCTAGCCCATGTCAGAACCATACGTCCTTAATTTCAGCGAGGTCTCAGCAGATGACGTCGCCCTTGTCGGAGGCAAATGCTCAAGCCTGGGCGAACTTTTCCGAGAGCTGACGTCACAGGGTGTAAGCTCGGTTGACGGTTTTTCCACGACCAGCCATGCATATAATCGCCTGCTCGAGACCGGGGGGCTCCGCAAACACCTTCAGAAGCTACTAAAAGGCCTCGATACCAACGACCTTGACGAACTCGAGCGGGTCGGGGCTGCGGCGCGCTCAATGATGCTCGAAACGCCTTTTCCCGAGGAGGTGCAGGCGGCCATACTTAAGGCCCACGGAGAACTTGGTAAGAGGATCGGCAAGAAAACTTTTGAGGTTGCGGTCCGATCATCTGCGACCGCTGAAGATCTGCCGGATGCATCATTTGCGGGGCAGCAGGACACGATGCTTAATGTTCGCGGCGAGGAACGGCTGATCGAGGCGTGTCACGAATGCTATGCGTCGCTCTGGACCGACCGGGCGATATCCTATCGCGTCGCAAGAGGATTCGATCATTTTGATCTCGCACTTGCGATCGGCATTCAGCCGATGGTGCGGTCAGACCTGGCTTGTTCGGGCGTGATGTTCACGCTGGATACTGAGAGCGGATTTCGGGATGTAGTCGTGATAAATGGTGCATGGGGTCTCGGGGAGGCGGTCGTCCAGGGAATGGCGACTCCGGATGAATGGATCGTATTTAAGTCGACACTGAAGCTTGGTTTCCGCCCGATCGTCGCTCGAAAACTCGGCGTCAAAGAGGTAAAAATGGTATTCGCCGATGATGGCATCGGTACCCAGGTCCGTGACGTTGTCGAATCTCAGCGAAAGCGATATTGCCTCGCTGATTTTGAGGTGCATCAGCTTGCCGATTGGGCATGTAAGATCGAGGATCACTATTCGAAACGCGCGGGCAAAAGCCAGCCCATGGATATCGAATGGGCCAAAGACGGCGTGACCGGAGAGCTTTTTATCCTGCAGGCAAGGCCCGAAACGGTTCACGGACAAAACTCAACAAGCCATTACGAGAAATATAGTCTTACCGGCATTCACGGAGCACCTCTCGCGACCGGTGTCGCGGTCGGTGAAAAAATCGGCCACGGTCCGGCCCATGTGATGCTCGATTCGGCGAAACTCCGCAACTTTAAGGAGGGCGAGATCCTTGTCACGTCAATGACAGATCCGGCGTGGGAGCCGATCATGAAGCGGGCCTCGGCGATCGTTACCGACCGCGGCGGGCGGACTTGTCACAGCGCGATCATCAGCCGCGAGCTTGGCATTCCCTGCATCGTCGGGGCAGGCGACGCAACTGAGAAGATCCGAACAGGTACAGACATCACAGTTTCCTGTGCCGAGGGCGATCGGGGAAATATTTATTACGGAAAGATCGATTTCAAGGTGGAAAAGCACGAGATCACCGATGAGGAGCGTCCGGCAACACAGGTGATGATGAATGTCGGTGATCCGGACAATGCTTTTGCCGTTTCTAGGCTGCCTAATGACGGTGTAGGCCTGGCCAGACTGGAATTTATAATCAACAATCACATCGGGATCCATCCGATGGCTCTCGTTAATTATCCCAATCTCAGAAACCGGGCCGACGTTGAGATTATCGCCTCGCGCATATTAGAGGAAGACCCGAAGGAATTTTTTATTCGGTCCCTATCCGAAGGCGTTGGACGCATAGCAGCGGCTTTTTATCCGAAACCAGTGATCGTGAGAATGTCGGATTTTAAGTCGAATGAGTATGCAATGCTGATCGGCGGAAAGGAATTCGAGCCGATCGAGGAAAATCCGATGATCGGTTTTCGCGGAGCATCGCGATATTACGATGACAGGTACAAACCGGGATTCAGGCTGGAATGCCTTGCTTTGTGCAGGGCTCGCGAGGAAATGGGGCTGACTAACATCACGCCTATGATACCGTTTTGCCGAACGGTCGAGGAAGGCGAAAAAGTGATCGCCCTGATGGCGGAATATGGGCTCGTCCAGGGTGAGAACGGTCTCGAAATTTACGCGATGTGCGAGCTGCCCGCGAATGTTGTTTTCGCCGCCGAATTTTTAGAGGTATTTGACGGCTATTCGATCGGGTCGAATGATCTCACCCAGCTTGCCCTCGGCCTTGACCGCGATTCCGAAATGGTCGCGCACCTGTTTGACGAGCGAAACGGCGCGGTAGAGAAGATGGTTGCAATGGCGATCGATGCTGCTAAAGAGGCGGGCAAAAAGATCGGAATCTGCGGTCAGGCACCGTCGGATTATCCTGAATTTGCGGAGTTTCTGGTGAGACGAGGTATTAATTCGATCTCCCTGAATCCCGACACAGTGATCCAGACCACTCATCAGATCCTCGAAACCGAAAAGCTGGTTAACAGCCAGCCGTCTGCCAGGACGCCCGGCATCGCATGACCCCGAAGGGTGAGAATTACATCTCGGCAGCCTTTGCTGAAGCAAAACGCAGGCAGGCGTTTCGTGTCTGGGGCTTGACGCTTGTCGTTGTCGGCCTGTGGTCCCTCGCGATCTTCGCCGCACCTGTGGCCAGGACCTCTGGCTTCGAAGGCATTTCAAACCCGCTTTACACATTTTTCGGCTATATCTGTCACCAATTACCGGAACGGACATTTCATATGCTTGGCGAACCGTTCGGTGTTTGTTCACGTTGTTTTGGCATTTATTTCGGGCTGGTGATCGGCGTCGCGGTGTATCCGCTTTGGCGCGGTATCGATACAATAGAGCCCGTCGCTCGATTTTGGCTCTTCCTTTCACTCATTCCAATAGGTATCGACTGGTCCTTGACAGCCTTCGGGATCTGGGAGAATACTCAGGCATCACGCCTTATCACGGGGTTGATCCTCGGCTTCGCATGTGCGACGTTCATCTTGCCGGCTCTGGTCGAGATCACGCGAAACTTCTCGCTAAGAACTACCCGGACGTGACCATGGCTGACGCCAAGTTTTCTTCCAATCGAACCAACTGATCGAGACCTATCAAACAAAAAGAATTGCAACATTGCAAGACTGACCCCATTTTTTCCCATGGCTATGGCTGACCCCAAGTTTTCTTTAGACCTTCGAGATTGGGAATATCTGCTGGCGAAAATAACGGGCAATAAAAATGTGCGGGATGGAGATGACCGCAGCTACAAGAAAGATGATCCAAAGGTTGCCGATCTCTTGTACCACCAGCCAAATTCCGACGAGACTTAGAACTAGTGAAAAGGAGCCATCGGCAATGCAATAAGCTGCTGCATTGAGCGTTTGCGATCTGCGAGAGTAGACCCAGGAGACGAAGTAGTAAACGCTGGCTCCAGTGTTAAAAATCGCGGACGGCAACCCCAGGCAAAAGTATGCAAGTATGAAGTAATACATGTAGCCGTCGTTCTCAAACACCGTCGTAAACTGGACCACGCCAACAACAGGCAGAGTCGAGATTGTCACCGCGGCAGCTATTATGGTTGTCTGACGATCGTTTCCCGACGCGACCAAATTGAGAACGGCCTTGGTCCCTATCCATATAAAACTAGTCAGAGAAGCAACAAAGATGATAAACCCGCAGATATATTGCCATCCTACTTCGGGGTCCGTAACATCTCCGCCATACAGCATCGCGACACCTACTATCCCAGTAGCTATCAAGCCCAGCAACGAAAGTATTGTTCGTTTCATGCTAATGTGAGCCATTTCCCGAAGTCGGTGTTATCGGAAGGCGTCGGTTGCATCTTACCAGAAGCTTCGCATCTGATTAATTTCTGCCAGCGTCTCCGACGCGAAAGATGTTTCTGTTTTTGGTAGAAATCACTCCTGCCATCGTGAATGATCATTGCGTTCGCAGCCCTAGCGAAAAAATGAAAAAATGGGGTCAGGCCTGCGATATCTCAATTCTTCGTTCGGAACCTGGAGCCGTTCCGGCGATTCTCTTGTGTGCATAGGCACGTATC
The DNA here is from genome assembly GCA_041749555.1 of Pyrinomonadaceae bacterium. Lineage (GTDB taxonomy): Bacteria > Acidobacteriota > Blastocatellia > Pyrinomonadales > Pyrinomonadaceae > OLB17. The sequence goes on from JBGTBC010000061.1 coordinate 6,432, forward strand.
AAATCCTCCACCATCGTCTTAAGAGTAACATCGCTGACAAAACGTTGCCGGGTGGCGGTGTGCCGGCGGCTGACGTTGAAGGTGTTGAGCCCTGCCAGAGCGGCCAACCGGCGAGTGAAAAATGTCCCGGCGGTCCTTGCCTCGTTTCCATCGCAATGGAATTCTCGCGGCTTCGCCGCTCTATTTGCGGTGAAGCTCGGCTTCACCGATAATCGCCATAAATAACTCCGCGGCTCTGCCGCCGCCCGATTCCTGTCCCTGCAAGGGACAAAGATAATAGCGAAGGGTAACACCCTACAAAAGACGACAGCATTCGATTAACTCCCTGTAAGGGAGCAACAATGATCTTCAGATGTCCGTCCCCGTCAGGGACGTAGAAAATATTTGAAACAGTAATGTAGGGTTCCACAAGGCTCCACCCTACGCTGCGAAATCTGTGACCTTCGACGACGGAAGAGCAAGGAGCGATAAATGTGTGAGATAACGGCCGATGTACAATTCAATGATCGACAGATATATCTTTAACAAATCGCCAATCTCCAGCGGTGTTCACTCTAATATTTCCAATTCGTTTGGATGCGACAACAACATTTGCCGGGTGCCAAAGCGGGAGAATCGGTAGATCATTGCTGATAATCGTCCAGGCTCTCGCATATAGTTCCTGCTCCTTGCTCCGGTCTGTCGAATTAATGGCTAGTGCAAGGATTCGATCGACCTCCGCATTGCTATAGCGACTCCGATTGCAGCAAGTTACCGTTCCGGGCGGAATTTTGCTGGTGTCGAATAAGTCCTTTAAGAACAACGGATCTTGATTCCCACCGATCCAAGTACCCAGGTTCATCTGAAATTTACCGGTAAACAATTGCAGCCTAAGTTCGTTGGCTTCCTCGGGTTCGACTCGAACGTTTAATCCCACGTCTTTTAGATATCTCTCAATCTCGTGTGAAAATTGACTTGCCATCCCATTACCAGCAGATAATTTCAGGGTGACAAGCTCTTTCTTATATCCAGCTTGGCGAAGAAGCTGCCGGGCCTTTTCCGGGTTGAAACTGTATGTATTTCCGGACGAATAAGCCCATGATTCCGGAGGCAAAATGGAGTGCGCTATTCTTGCCTGGCCAAACAATATTTCCTTGATCATCTGTTGCCGGTTTATAGCGAACGCGATAGCTTGCCGAACCTTGAGCTTGCGCAATACCGCCGACTGGGTGTTAAACCCAAGGTATTGAATATTTGAACCGTCGAATCGCTCAATTTTTAAATTCTGATGCTTTGCCCAGGAAGTTAGATCATCCGGAAGTAGATATGTCTGAAACGATGCCAAGTCCACGTCGCCACTTTGAAGGTCCGCCAAAAGTAGCTTGGTACTAGGAACCGATTTAAGCCGAATATTCTGAACCTTTGGTGACCCTTCCCAATAACCCCCATTTGCACGTAAATGGACTATATTGTTCGGGCCATCAAAGTCGACGAATTCAAATGGACCAGAGCCTATCGGATGATCCTTTTGCGTTTCGATCGTTCCGCGTGGGATTATGGGGATACCCGTAACACTGGATAGAAAAATGTATCTCTGCTCTCTGCGAACAAGCCTCACGATGATCGTTTTGGCATCCGGGGCCTCGACCGAGAGTATTTGATTTTTCTTTGTCCCGCCATTCCATTCATAGAATCCGTAGGCCTTATAGCTATCGCTCTTTAAAAGTTCGTCAAAAGTATACTTAACATCCTCGGACGTAAAATCTTGCCCATTATGAAACTTCACATGGTCACGAAGAGCAAAAGTTAATGTCCTGCCATCGGCCGAGGTTGTAATGTCCTTGGCCAGATCTCCAACGTAATCGAGATTGTCACCTTTTTTTACCAGCGAGTTGAAAACGAGTTCTCTTATACTCTCCCGAGGTGGATTCGAAGAAGTAGCGGTTAATGTGTCGAATGAATAAAAGGACTCGGGGAAAGCTATTGTGACCGGCCTCGTCAGTATTGCTAATTGAGAAAATGATGGAAAGTGACTACCAACAAATAGCACAAAAACAACGACAACGAACAAGCGCCTGTAAGAGAAAGCATGGGTCATGATTACGTCGAATTATAGCTTCTGAAAGTTAGATTGAACAACGGAAATAATGGGTCGATCCCGCGATTTGTGCGATTTTCTGTCAGCCGGCCCGGACCGCCTCCTCCACCAATGTTTAAGAGTAACATCACTGACAAAACGTTGCTGGGCGGAGGTGTGCCGGCGGGTGGCGTCGGAGGTGTTGAGCCCTGTCAGAGCGGCCAACCGGCGAGTGAAAATGTCCCGGCGGTTATTGTCTTGTCTCGATCGCAATCGAATTCCTGCGGCTTTGCCGCTCTATTTGCGGTGAAGCTCGGCTTCACCGATAATCGCCATAAATAACTCCGCGGCTCTGCCGCCGCTTTTCGGGTATGTTCAAGATCTCACGTGACAATCCAGCTTATTACCTGACCTCTGTAACCCATAAACGCTTGCCGATCTTTCAGAGACGAGATCAAAAGGATCGTCTGCAATGCTTTCGATGAGGCGCGACGGTCTGGCGGGATCAGTATATTTGCCTATGTCGTGATGCCTGACCACACGCATGTGCTGAGCGACAATGCTCGGGAGATCAAGGATGTTCTTCGTTACCTAAACGGCATTTCAGCGAAACGGATAATTGATCATTTGAAGGAGCAGAAGTATGGTGGCTCACTCGAGAAACTCCGCATACAGGAGCGCGAGAACCGTTACAAGCACTCGGTCTATGAGCATCACCCTAACGCTCTCCGAATAACCGGTGAGGACGCTTTTATGCAGAAGGTGAATTACATCCATCTCAATCCGGTCAGAGCAGGACTGGTTGAACATCCGGATGATTATTTATACTCCAGTGCTCGCATCTGGCATCGGCGGCCGTTGCCGGATGAACCTCTATTGGTCGATCTCGACCAGATCGAGTGGAGGACGGCGGCATAGCCGCAAGAGTTAACTCACCGATGGCCGGAAAAGCACAGCTTTTCCGCAAATAGACAGGCATAGCCTGTAAACGCTCGAAGGCCTCCTGGGAGTGAAAAATGTCCCGGCGGTCAATTGAGGTATTTGAATCTTATTGACCATCCACGCAATACTGTGCTATACTTGCAACGCTCCGGATTGTGTCCGGTAGATATTTGAAAATTTAAGTTCGATGGTTGATCGTGGACCATTCGGAAAGTGGAAAGTGGAGAGGGAAATGAAAATGGAAAGTGGAGAGTGGAAAATAGAGATTTCCGCGTGCGGCTTCACCTTCACTATTCACTGACCACCGACCACTGCCCACCGACCACCGACCACCGACCGCTGACCACTTGCCGCGCGGTTGTAATACACTTTCTGTGAAAATGCGTGGTACAAGGTACAAGTGGTGTAACTTGTTATGACAACGAGGGTTACATCATAATTGCTGTACCAGCCCTGGTACAAAAACAGGCGTTTTTCGTAGGACGAAAGTCCAAAATTGAAGATCCCGTGTTCAAAGTTCAAAGTTGGGCTGATGGACATAAGATCGCGATCTCAGAAAACAGGTGGTACAAGGTACAAAGCCGTATCTATCGCTGAACAGACGACTTACGGCGATTTTCATGTCCCGGCCCGGGACAAAAACGCGGGTTTTTCGAGCACGAGAGAGTTCAAGGTTCTCGTTCGAACGTCACAGTTGGGCCGACACACGTAAAATCGCGATCTCAGGATCTCAGAAAGCAGGTGGTACAGGGCGGAAGTCTGTAACATACACTGTATAGGATAGTTATGGCGATTTTCTTGTCCCGGCCCGGGACAAAAACGCGGGTTTTTCGAGCACGAGAGTTCAAAGTTCAAGGTTCCTGGTTCAAAGTTCACAGTTGGGCCGACAAACGTAAAATCGCGATGGCGACACCGGACGAACTTTTATTGACTTGGTTTCGTAGAAAGAGCAAGATTAAGAAACAAATCTATGGGAATGACAAAAGAGAGCGCAGTTGAAATGGCCAAACGCGACCTCGCGAAACGGCTCGATATCTCGATTGACGGAGTAACGAAGAAATCGGTATCGGAATGTGATTTCCCGGATATGTCGCTTGGATCACCTGTCGACGGTGAGATGTCTGCGCAGATGATATCGTCGGGTTGGGAGATCGAACTCACCGCCGGCGGCAAAAATTATGAATATCGCGCCGATAAATATCAGCTTCGGCTGCACAACTTTAATGGTGCGAATTTCGTCATAGAATAGAGCTGATTTTAGGCCCGAGAGATTGGAGAGGTACAATGAATCGCAATAATATTTGGATACACATAGGGATCGCCACGGTTTTGATCACGATTGCTGCCGTGTTGGGACAGATCGACCGCTGGCGTTCGGCGCTTAACGTACCGGCCAGTGAGAAGCGGGTTGAAAGGAAGGTTCAGATTGAGAAAGGAACCACCTCTGCACCCGAGGTGCTTGTGCGATTCAAGCCCGGCGTTTCGCTCGAACAAATCGGGTCGATCGCGGCGGCGAATAACGATCTCCTGGCGGATAATATTGAGTCCGTTAAGGGCCTGACTGTTATCGATGATCTAGACGACGCGGAGGCACAGTTAGTTGCTGACCAATATGCGGCAATGACGGAATATGTCGAATACGCTGAGGTCAATTACGAGGTCAAGCTGGACGATCCGATCCAAAAGCAGAACACCACCAAGGCACTCTACCTTGACGTTGCCGGACCGCAGCCGAACGATCCCCATTTTGGCGATCAATGGGCACTTAATAACCTGGGTAACGACGGCGGCAAGGAACGCGCCGACCTGGATGCCCTCGAAGCATGGCAGACCACGCAGGGAAGTGAAGATGTGGTCGTTGCCGTGCTCGACAGCGGAGTGGACTACACACACGTTGATCTGAAGGCGAATATGTGGTTTCGTCCCGAAAACATTCCCGCGTACGTGGATGACCAGCTTGGTACGTTTAACGACCTTAATGGTTATAACGGCACCGACAATATTGCCGATCCGATGGACGATAACGGCCACGGCACGCACTGCGCAGGGATAATCGGAGCAGAGGGAAACAACGGCGAAGGTGTCGCAGGGATCAACTGGAAGGTCAAGATCATGCCGCTCAAATTCCTGGGCCGTGGCGGTTTCGGGTCGACAAATGACGCTATTGAGGCTATCAATTATGCCATCGACCGTAAGAAAAACGGTGTGAACGTTCGTATTATCAGCGCTAGCTGGGGTTCGACCAGTAAGTCAAAAGCCCTCGAAGATACTATCCGTGCGGCAGGCGATGCGGGAATCCTTTTTGTCGCCGCTGCCGGCAATGACGGCTCGGATAATGATCGTCGACCGCATTATCCCTCGAATTATGACCTGCCGAATGTAGTTAGCGTGGCGGCATTGGATCGCACCGACAGTCTCGCGAGTTTTTCGAATTACGGCATTAAAAGCGTTCACGTCGCGGCACCCGGTAAAGAGATCCTGTCAACCTGGCTAAATGACAATTACCGTGAAGCATCGGGCACTTCGATGGCTACACCATATGTGTCCGGGGTTGCGGCCCTGATCGTTGCGAACGAGCCCAACATTACGATGGAGAAACTCCGTGCCCGCTTGCTCGGTTCGGTTGATAAGCTTGATTCCCTCGACGGTAAGGTGGAAACCGGAGGCCGGATCTGCGCGGCAAATGCGCTCTCAAATGTCGTAAAGCGACACTCCCATTAGTAATTAGATAGACGAACCATCTGATGCACGGTTCTGACGATTTCGTACAGTAGATCACTCCTCCATATCGTATCGATCGAATCCAAACCAAGTGAAAGCCCGTAAAAACACGGGCTTTTCGCATTGTTGGATGCTTCAGCATCGAATGGCACGAGCTTTGCACTTACCCAGCATGAGCAATGGCCAAATCATTGCCTAACTAATATGGAAAGGGAGAAAATCATGAAAAATTTAAGGAATTGGGTAACATTGGGGGTATTTTCACTCTTGGTTTTGGGCTTACCGGCGATTGCTTCGGCACAATATCGTGATAACCGTGATCGTGGCCGTTATGATGACAGGGACCGCGGGTATAACAATGGAGCCTACGGTACATACGGCAATTATGGCAACATGACCGGAGTCGTGCGGAACCTTAAGGATCGAACCAAGGAATTTGTCCGGCAGCTTGATCGTGACCTTGACCGAAGCCGGATTAATGGCACGCGTCGTGAAGATGAGATCAATTCACAGGCGAAACGTTTCCGGGATGCTGTTAACCACATAAACAGCAACAATAATAACTGGGGCCGCCGCGATAATAATATCGAACGAGCTCTGCAGGCGGGCTCACAACTGGATCGATCGATAGGAATGTCTAGGGTGCGATTGAGCTACCAGGCTCAGGGCCTTTGGCAAGGTATCAGCCGGGATCTTCAGATGCTCGGAAATGGCTACGGCTATGACACTCGAAACAATCGCGGCAACCGCACCGGCGGAGGCTGGAATAACGGACGTATGCCGAGCTGGTGGCCGTTCTAATGGTTTGATCCAGAATATCTTCTTCAAGAAACTTTGCCCGTGTCCTAGTCAGACGCGGGCTTTTTTTGTTCCTGAATTCCAGACTCGGGGCCTTTCGTTTAGAATTAGGCGCTATGGCGGGTACTCTTTATCTGGTCGCAACTCCGATCGGCAATCTACAGGACATGACGTTCCGGGCTGTCGAGATACTTCGCGAGGTCGATCTTATCGCCTGCGAAGATACTCGACACACCCGAAACTTACTAAATCATTTCCGTATCTCAAACCGAACGATCAGTTACCACGAACACAATGAAAAGGAACGCGCGGAGGAACTGGTCGATCGCCTTTTGGCTGGGGAATCGATTGCTATTGTTTCAGACGCAGGCACGCCGGGCATCTGTGATCCCGGATTTCGGATCGTCCAGCGGGCGATCGACATAGGTGCTGCTGTAATTTCGATTCCGGGCCCCGCTGCTTTCGTTTCGGCAGCAGTCTCTTCCGGCCTCGCGACCGATGCCATCTATTTCGGAGGATTTTTACCGGCAAAGAAGGGAGAGAGGATAAAACGGTTAGAGCAGGTTCGTGATATTCCTGCGACGTTGATATTTTATGAAGCCCCGCATCGCCTTGCAGGCTCATTAGCCAGCTGCAAAACCGTTCTCGGCGACAGGCACGCGGCAGTTGCACGAGAACTGACCAAGCTCCACGAAGAGATCGCCCGCGGCACCCTTTCGAGCCTTTCCGGCCGTTTTGCCGACGAAAAAGTGAAAGGCGAGATCGTGCTCGTCATAGCCCGATCCGATCCTTCAATCGTTAGAAACGCAGATCCGAGATCACTTATTTTTCGCATCGCGGAACTAGTGAATGAGGGGTTGGATCGAAAATCAGCCTTAAAGAAGGCCGCCAAAGAATTTGGTCTCTCTAAATCTGAAGCATACAGGCAGACGATCGGTTGAGAGTGACGACTGGAAGATGAAACGAAAAAAGATGGAGCGAATCTGCTTCGCCCCATCATGCTATTAGATTAACGTTGGGTTAGCTCCGGCGGGAGTTGCTTGTCGATCTTCGGACGTACCGGCAGATCGGATAGTTTTAAGAGCGTCATCATAATGGTCCGCGTGATCTTTTCCATTTTTTGATAGTCGATCTTATCCGCATGATCGCCCGCTCGATGGTAATCCTCGTGAACACCCGTGAACCAGAACGCTACGGGGATACCGTTAACAGCGTAATTAAAATGATCTGATCTGAAAAAGAAACGGTTCGTATCTTTTGGATCGTCATAACGGTAATTGTAGTCGAGCTTTAGGAATGAATCGTTGGCCCCTTTGGTGATGGCACCTAGGGTTGAACTCATCATTTCCGCGCCGATCACGTAAACCTCATTTGGGCCCGAAAGGTCTTTATTACGCGGATCAACGTCATCCGGCTTCTTGCTGCGGCCGATCATGTCGATGTTCAGTTGGGCAATAACCTGTTTAATATCGACGGTCGGGAACTTATTAAAGTACTCACTGCCCCACAGCCCTTTCTCCTCGCCGCAATGCCAGACAAAGAGGATCGATCGCTTGGGCCGGGTTGCCGATTTGGCCATCGCCTCGGCTATCGCCAATGTAGCCACTGTGCCCGAGCCGTCGTCGTCGGCACCGTTGAAGATCTTGTCATCACCGGGTGCATTCGGATTTATACCGACATGGTCATAGTGGGCGCCGATTGCGACCATTTCATTCTTGAGGACCGGATCCGAGCCTTCCCAAAGGGCAATTACATTCTGGGTCCAAATCGTTTCGCTTTTGGTCACGGCCGCGAGACTGGCAGACTTATTTATCGCAAAAGCGGCGGCGGCAGTTTTATCGCCTGATTCTCCGGAAAAGATCGCATCCGCGACAGCCTGTGACACGAGCATTATAGGCAGAGCCGGTGGAGCCTCTCCACGAAGTTTGACGGGATACATACTGCCCCGGCCTAGAAAGTTTCGAAGGTTGCCCCAATTGCTTTGGAGCTGCGGCGGGGCAACAACGATCAGCCCCGTTGCCCCTTTTTGTGACGCGTGGGTCACTGCATCAGCCCATTCGGTTCCTTTTCCTTCGCCGAGATCGGCCTGCGTCACTCCCGTCGGCATGCCGGTGATGTTACGCTGACTGAAACCGCTGCTGGAAACGACGACTATTTTTCCGCTGACATCGACACCCGAGAACGAATCGATGCCCTTCGATTTGACCATCCAGCCGTCGCGACCGAAAACGAGCGGACCGCTGGCCGTGCCGGAGCCGGAGAGCCTGAAGAAATCTTCTCCGAGTTTGAAACTCTTGCCGCCGATATCAAGCTTTGTGTTCTCCACATCGAGCGTCTCGCGGCCAAGGGCGATCTTTTGAAAGAATGTACCGTTATCCCCGGCAGGCTTTAATCCCCATCGAGATAAGTTCATTGCGATGAATTTCGCGGTCAGGTCGAGCCCGCGTGAAGGCGTATCACGGCCTTCCATTTCGTCAGAAGCGACAAAATGCAAATATTCGCTGAGTTGTTTTGCCGTGACGCCTTCAACGGCCTTTCGGTCATTAGCCGAGATCTTGACCTCGGCAACCTGGGCCAGGGCGGCCGACTGAAACACAAAGGCAGCCAGTAAAAGTAGTGCAATTAAGTTTTTTTTCATTTTTCTCCAATAAATCAGCCGCCAGGATTCGGAAGTCTCATACGGATCACTCCCAGCCGCGGCAGCTAACAATCTCTTTTCTACGTATTCGGAGGCGCAATTGTTTCCTGGCTCGTACCAATAATCGCGATCTTATGTGAATTCGCCAGTTCCAGCATTTCCGTGCGGTCAAAAATAAGTGTCTTACCCTCCGTGACCGATAAACAGGTTGCTCCGGCCTCGATCATCATTTGTATTGTCGGCACGCCGATGACCGGCACATCAAACCTCATATCCTGGTTCGGTTTTGCGACCTTTATAACCGTTAGCTTGCCGTTTGCAAGCTCACCGGCACGCTTGATGGTCGCATCCGTTCCCTCCATTGCTTCGATCGCCACGCACGCCTTACCTCGAACAACTATGGTCTGACCCAGATCGAGACGGGCTAGCTCATTGGCGATGTGGAGCCCATATTCGATGTTCTCGGCCTCAACGTCGGTTGGCTTTCGTTTTGTGATCACGCCCTCGGGAGCAAGCTGGTCCTTGATGAAAATGGTCGAATCAACTAGCTCGATACCGTCTTTTGCCAGTTCCGCGGCGACGCCTCCGACTAAAGCGTCAGTATTGCGACGCGGCAGCCCCCAGAGCAACTTAACCATTCGCAGATCGGGCATCGCACCGGAAAATATCTGAGCATGTTTGACCTGACCCGCCATGATCACGCTTTTTATACCTCGTTCCTTAAAGAACGAGATCATCTTGCCAAGCTGGCCGATACCGACCCAGGCCAGGTCATCACACTCACTTTCGATCCGCGTGTCGGTCTCTTCCTTGATCGCCACGACTGAAAGGGTTGTACCCTCGCGCCTTGCGCCGTCGAGTACCAGAAAGGGAAATCGTCCATTGCCGGCGATCAGGCCGTATTTCATATTGATAAATACTGGCGTTCAGAACTAACCGCTATTTCGAATAATAAAGCTTGTGCCATTGTCGTTTTGAACATTGATCGCATCGCCTGCGCACTCTCGGATTGCCGCTTGCTCCCCAGCGGAGACCGCCGACTTCCCACACCGAGCGTTCGGTTTCGCACACGGAGCATTTCAGCATCCATGCTCGCGATTCGGCCTCAATCGAAGCCGCAGTTTTCTCAGAGACAACCGCGAAGATCGCTCTTTGCAACAATCCCATTTTGATCGCAATCCTATTTGCTCAGATCGCAAACGAATAGCCGCAGTTTTTCATTTTCGGGCGAATCAATCAAGCCGGTAAATGTGAAACCGAGATTTTCGAGCAGCCTGATGGAGGCCTCATTATCAGGCGTGGTGATAGCAAACACGCTCTCGAAACCCAACTTATCACGGCCATATTTCAGAATCGCTGACGCAGATTCGCGGCCGAATCCCATCCGCTCGAATTCAGGAAGGAACGCAAATCCCAGATCAGGGCCCGAAAGCGATTCTCGCCGCACAAAGCCGCACACGCCGACCGCGACCCCGTCCTCTCGACGTTCTACCGTATAAAGCCCATACCCATGCTCGCGATAGCTTTGCCGATAACGCTCATCAATGAAAACAGCCGACTCCTCGATACTACGAACTCCACGGTCGCCAATGAATTTAAGGAACTTCGGCGAATTCAACAATTCAAAAACAAACTCCGCGTCGATCGCGGAGTCCATTTCACGAAGCACAAGCCTCTCAGTTTCGAGTATATTCACCGCTATTCTTTAAAAGGCTCGATCTCGCCAGGCTTGCGAAGCATTTTATTTACCTCGTCGAGATGCTGCTCCTCAAGAAGTATCATCTCTCGGGCGTATTCCTCGAGAGCGACAGACTTGCCTTCCGCAACCCTCATCAGATCGTAATATGCCGCAAGCGTCGTAGTTTCCTGCTCCAGACTCTCGCGGAGGATATCGCCGATATCATGCTTCTCTGTCTCGAGCAGCGGCCCGATCCTCAAACTCGGATGTCCGCCGAGCATCGTTACAAACTCACCTGCCTTTCGCGCATGCATCAGCGACTCATCGCCATTGCTTTGCAGCCAGGAAACGATCGGTATCCGGTTATACCCAAAAACCATTAAAGCATAATGCGTATAACGCACAACCCCGGCCAATTCGAGTTCGAGGATCTTATTTAAGACCTCGATAGCATTTTGTTTTTCGTTTTCGTTCATTCAACCTCTCTCCTCATCATCATATGAATTCCTTCGAAAGACCTCTATCCGGCTTGCTCACGAGCATGATACGACGATCGCGTCAGCGGCGACGATTCCACATGTTTAAAGCCTATCGCCTCGCCGATCTTCTTCCATTCGTCAAATTCCTCCGGCGACACGTACCGCTCTACCGGCAGGCGTTTTTCGTATGGCTGCAGGTACTGACCGATCGTCATAATGTCGCATGATACCGATCGAAGGTCTCGCATCAGGTCGACGACCTCTTCGAACTCTTCGCCCAGCCCGACCATGATGCCGCTTTTTGTTTTCATTTTCGGCTGCTGAGTGTCTCGCCAATGGGCCGAGCGTTCCAGCAATTCCAGTGTTTGGTAATACTTGGCGTCCGGTCGAACCCGCCGATACAGCCGGGCGATAGTCTCGGTATTATGGTTCAGAACATCCGGGCGCGCCAGCAGGACATTGCGAAGGGCCTGCTCGTCGCCGTTGAAATCTGGTATGAGGACTTCGACCTTGCAGCTTGGATTAAGCTGACGCACGCGAGTTATGGTTTCAGCCCAATGCATAGAGCCGCCATCCGACAAATCGTCACGATTGACCGAAGTGATGACGGCGTGCTTGAGATCCAGATGCTTTACGGCCTCGGCAACATGGGTCGGCTCCATCGGGTCGAGTTCCATCGGCTCACCCTTATTTACGGCACAAAAACCACAATGCCGCGTACAAGTATCGCCGCCAAGCATAAATGTGGCGGTCTTATCGGTCCAGCATTCGAAGATATTCGGACACCGGGCCTCCTGACACACAGTGTGGAGATCGAGCCCCTCGATCAGCTCAAGAACGGCGTTTTGATTGCGCGGGTCGCCGAGCTTGATTTTCAGCCAGTCAGGCTTCGCTAACCGCACACGCTGCTTGCGGTTAAGGAATTGTTCGACTAGGGTTTTTTCCTCGATCATAAAAAACTGGTCAGTAGAGCTACCCGCTAACTCAAGCGAGCAACGACCTTGCCCTTGATATACTCGCTGGTTACGGCACCGAAATGTCGGCTGTCGTTGCTATCCTCCAGGTTGTCTCCAACTAAAAAATAGTGTCCGCGTTCATTGATCCGCTCGACTCTTTTGATCACTTCGCTGTTCTGTTCGACCGGATGTTTTGCGACCACGATGTCTCCGACCTCGATCTTTGCGTTCCGGTCGACAAGAACGACGTCGCCGTCATTCAGCGTCGGGTTCATTGATGGGCCTTCGCAGATATACTTATGCCGCGAGCTTAGGAAGACCAAGGCAATGTCATACAAGCTCGCCCGGGGTAAGTCTTTCACTCGTTATTCGCTAGCTATGCACCTGCGCTTCCGGCCGTCGACAAACGTCCGCTTACCGCATCCCAATCGATATTCGAGAAAAAGGCCTCGATATACTTCGGACGGTCCGCCGGAGCGTAGTCCTTGATAAATGCATGCTCCCAGACATCCATGATCAGGATCGGTTTATAGCCGGCGACGTTACCGGTTTCATGAAGGTTGATCCAGTGGTTTGAGATCGCCCCGTTTGACGGGTCCTGATAAGTTGCCGCCCAGCCGACGCCCCGCATTTTGCCCGTGTTGACGAAGTCTGCCTTCCAAACCGCATAACTTCCAAAGCTCTCTTCTACCGCTTTTGCAAATGCCGAGTCCTTATTCGGATCACCCGTCCCCTGCTTCTTCATATTCTCAAAGTAATATTCGTGCAGGACCATGCCGTTGTACTCAAAGCCAAAACGCCGCTTCAGTTCAGAGAATGCCGCGGTTTTCGTCGCATCGAGTTCGCCGCCGCTGATCAGTTCTGAAATTCGTTCGTTCAAGGTGTTGGTGTTTGTAACGTACCCCTCGTAAAGCTTGAAATGCATTGCGAGCGTCTCGTCCGAAATACCCGTCAACCCGCTCAGATCATACGTCCGAGCTTTATATACCGTATTTAACCCCATGTTTTTTCTCCTTGTGATCGATAACTATTGTTCAATTGTATCAAACTGAGCCGCAGACCGGACATCAATCCTCAGGCCGATTGCCCGGATCGATACCCATAACGCTTGCCTGGTTGATGACCTTGACCTGAAGATCATCTTTTACGCGGATCTGGCACGATAGGCGAGTCCGTTCGTTGAGGTCCGTCTTGGTGGCAAGGATGGCCGCTTCGGCCTCCTCGATCGGGCCCGGATCTCCGTGAAGCACCTCGACACGACAAGTGGTGCATCTGGCGTTTCCGCCGCATCGGTGCAGGATATCGATCCCGTTATCCTCGATAGCGAGAACAAGCTTTTTGCCTTCTTCCACCTCAAAAGCCAACTTTCCGTCCGCCGTTTCGGCGGTAATATGTGGCATAAAATTCCTCCTGGATCAAATTTAAAGAATAATTAAAATTTCCCCTCTAATCGGCGGTCAGTCCGGTTAATCGAACTTTCTGCCGATTCTCATCTATCGCGACGAATGTCACCTCGGCTTCGGTTACCTTTACACGATCGCCGGGCGTGCCGAACCGTTCAGCCTCGACAACGACATGAATGGTTATCGAGGTGTTTCCCACACGAATTGTCTCGGCATAAAAGCTGACCAGGTCACCGATAAACACCGGCTCATGAAAAATTACCTCTTTCATCGCAACCGTTACAAAACGATTATGACGCGTGTGTCTTACAGCTTCGACACCACCCGCGATATCAATATAGCTCAAAATTATGCCTCCGAATACCGTACCATGAGCGTTGGTATCTCTGGGCATCATCGTCAAGCGAATTGCCGCGTCAAGAGGACTGTCTTTTTGTATTTCTGTCATATTCAGAGCTAGCCATTCG
>JBGTBC010000062.1:0-11816 GCA_041749555.1 Pyrinomonadaceae bacterium
TTTGCTTTTCCGTTTCTCGTGCTTTTACAGCAGGATTTCAAGCGAAAGGCCAAGTGGCTGGCCACGCTCGCCGTATTCATTTTATTTATGCGGCTTGTGGATATGTTCTATCTGATCGGCCCGAGCCATCGCGTCGCACCGGGCGGCTTAGACCAGGGAGCATTCTATATAAGCTGGATGGACGTGGTCGCCCCGATCGCCATCGGAGGAATTTGGCTATGGTGGTTTTTTGGTGAATTGATAAAACGGCCGATCGTTCCGGCCAAAGATCCGTATTTTGAGGAGGCCGTCGCTCACGGCCGCGGGCATTAGCAAGAGATTATGTCGTCAAAGAAGAACACAGAAACAATCAACGATCTCAATAAGCCATACGAAGAGAACGAGATCGGCCTTAAAGGCATCGCATGGTTTGGTGTGGGCCTGATGGCTCTGATCGTGATCACGTTCGTTTTGATGTGGGCTCTTCTCAACGTTCTGAATGATTATAACCGTGAGAATGCCGGTCCTGTAAATCCTTTGGCGATGAGCGAAATAGAGCGGCTTCCGCCGGAGCCGAGGCTTCAGGCGGCCCCGGGCTTCGGCGTCGAATCGGAGAAAGGCCGCGTTAATCTGGAATTGCTGCCTCCTCAGGCTGAATATCGAGAGCTTCATAAACAGTGGGAAGACCTCTGGACACACGGGACTAAAGACGCCAAGTCTGGAACTGTGATCGCTCTTCCGATCGAGGAAGCAAAGTCGAAACTGCTCAGCCAGGGTGTGAAATCCCGAACAGGGGCTGATGCCGAGGCCGTATACGAAGAGTCTCGTTCGACGGTCTCCGAGTCGAGCTCGGGGCGGATGGCCTCTGAAAAAATGCGTTAGTGAAGATCAATGATTAGCCGAAATGGAAAAATTTCTGTGGTCCTGCTGTGTGTTGCGGCGTTGTTTACAGCCTTTGCCGGCAATCCCGTCTGGGCGCAGAAGAACGAGCATTACAACTCGCCGCTTTATTCGCCGAGGAAGTATGATCCGACCATTTCAGAAGCCAACGGAATACCAGAAGCACTTAAAAAGGTCGGGATCGAGCAAAAGCTGGGAGCCCAGCTGCCTCTGGATACCGAGCTGAAGGACGAAAATGGAAAAATGGTGCGGCTCGGGGATTATTTTAATGCCGGACGTCCCGTCATCGTTGCATTTGTTTATTATGAGTGCCCGATGCTTTGCAACCAGGTTTTGAACGGTCTGACCGGTTCGCTCAAAGGCATCTCCTTTAACGCCGGTTCCGAGTTTGATGTTGTGGCGATCAGTTTTGATGCGCGGGAATTCGACTCAACGGAGGTCGCCCGGAACAAAAAGCTGGGTTATATGGAGCGATACGGAAGGCCCGGAACTGAAAAGGGCTGGCATTTTCCTGACCGGAAAGCAAGAAATGCTCGACAAGGTAACCTCAGCGGCCGGGTTTACCTATGAATGGGACGAGAAGACCAATCAATTCGCTCATGCTGCCGCTGTGATCGTAGCAACGCCCGACGGAAAACTTTCGAGATACCATTACGGCATAGACTACGCTCCGCGGGACCTGAAATTCAGTTTGATGGAGTCGGGGGAAAGCCGTGTGGGTAACCCCGCTGAGCAATTGTTGCTTTATTGCTATCATTACGATCCGGCCTCCGGTAAATACGGGCTCGCCATATTAAATGTCATGCGATTGGCTGGCATCGCCACATTGATTGGGATGGGCCTGATGGCGGTAGTTTTTTGGCGGCGAAATAAGAGTAGGACAGTGAATAGTGATGAGTGATCAGTGATAGGTGATCGGGCCAAAAGCGGCCAACTCACCATTCAAGGGTCACCACTCACCATTAACGAATTATGCAGACTACATCGTGGGTACCATTATTTCCCGAACAAGCCTCGGCATTCGCGTGGCAGGTTGATTACCTATATTTTTACCTGATTTTGGTCAGCGTCGCGTTCACCATTCCTATTGTGGTGGCGATATTCTTTTTTGCCCTCAAATATCGTGAAACGGAAAAATATGCCACACCGGACGAGATGCACGGATCGATGGTCCTCGAAACGGTTTGGTCGATAATCCCTTTTATCATTTCTATGACCATTTTTATCGGCGGTGCGGTCGTTTATTTCAACCAATTTACGCCGCCCGACGATGCGATGGAGATCTATGTTGTCGGCAAACAATGGATGTGGAAAGCCCAGCATCAGACCGGACAACGTGAGATCAACGAGCTGCATGTGCCGGTTGGACGAAAGATAAAATTGACGATGACGACAGAAGATGTCCTTCATGACTTCTTCATTCCGGCATTCCGAACAAAAATGGACGTTGTTCCCGGTAGGTACACATATATGTGGTTTGAGCCGACCAAGGTGGGGCGATATCATATATTTTGCGCCGAGTATTGCGGGTTAAACCACTCAGGAATGGGCGGTTATGTATACGTAATGGAGCAGCGCGATTTCGATAACTGGTTGAGCGGAAGTGTAGCGGGCCAGACCCCAGTAGAAGAGGGGCGTGATCTGTTCACAAACAAGCTTGGCTGCGCATCGTGCCATTCTGGCGGGGCGAATCAACGCGGGGCGGTCCTGGAAGGCATTTACGGCCACGAGGTCAAGCTTACGACGGGTGAGACGGTGATTGCCGATGAGCAGTATATCCGCAATTCTATATTGAACCCCGGGGCCCAGGTCGTTGCCGGCTATCAACCTATAATGCCCACGTTTAAGGGCCAGGTAACTGAGGAGCAGCTTAACTCTCTGATTGCGTACATAAAATCATTGACGCCGGCAGCGGCGACAGGAGCCGGATCTACGCAAAGCCCCGCTGTGGCGAACACTTCACCGACGTCGAATACAAATAGCGGTGCCCAGACTCCGACGGCCAACAGCAACAGATAGAGTGTAGTAAAGATTATGCAAACCCAAGATTCGATATCAGGTTACGGCGGAGAGCCTAAGCTTAATTATCTTACAAACGGCAGCACGCTTAAATCGTGGCTGTTGACAAAAGATCATAAGCGGATCGCGATCATGTATTTGATCACCGTTTCGCTGTTTTTCCTGATGGGCGGTTTGTATGCCGCGACGATCCGCCTCGAGCTTTTGACCCCGGCAAGCGATTTGGTCGAGTCGGCAACATATAACAGAGTATTTACCCAGCACGGTATCCTGATGATCTTTTTCTTCCTGATACCGTCGATCCCGGCCGTTTTGGGGAATTTCCTCATTCCGATCATGATCGGGGCAAAGGACCTTGCGCTGCCCCGCGTCAACCTGCTGAGCCTTTATATATATTGGGTGGGCGGCCTCTTGACGCTTTACAGCCTAATGCAGGGCGGTGTCGACACGGGCTGGACATTTTACACGCCATACAGCACTACGTTCTCGAATTCGTATGTGATGGCGGTGGGGCTGGGGATCTTTATTAACGGTTTTTCATCGATCCTTACGGGCTTGAACTTTATCGTTACGATCCATACAATGCGGGCCCCCGGAATGACATGGTTCAGGCTTCCGTTATTCGTCTGGGCGCACTATGCAACCAGCCTGGTAATGATCCTCGGTACTCCGGTGATCGCCATTACGGTTCTGCTGCTGGCCCTGGAACGCGCTGCAGGAGTTGGGATCTTCGATCCGGCGATCGGCGGTGACCCGATCCTGTTCCAGCATCTGTTCTGGTTCTATTCGCATCCGGCGGTCTACATTATGATCCTCCCGGGAATGGGAGTAATTAGCGAACTTATCTCGAATTTCTCGAGGAAGAAGATCTTCGGTTACGAGTTCATCGCCTTTTCGAGTATTGCTATTGCTGTTTTCGGTTTTCTTGTGTGGGGCCACCACATGTTTGTCAGCGGCCAGTCAATGTACGCCGGAATGGTATTTTCATTCCTGACCATGGTCGTTGCCGTGCCCTCGGCGATCAAGATGTTCAATTGGACGGCGACGCTATACAAGGGCTCGATCTCATTCGACACGCCGATGTTGTACGCGATCGGGTTCCTGGGACTTTTCCTTATTGGCGGCCTGACAGGACTATTTCTAGGCTCAATGGGACTCACGGTTCACCTTACCGACACATATTTTGTCGTCGCCCATTTTCATTACGTCATGGTCGGCGGCCAGGTGATCGCCTATCTCGGCGGTATCCATTATTGGTGGCCCAAAATGACCGGCCGGATGTATTCGGAATTCTGGGGCAAGATCTCGGCGATGCTCGTATTTGTCGGGTTTAACCTGACATTTTTTCCGCAGTTCATTTTGGGATATCAGGGCATGCCGCGGCGTTATGCGTCGTATCCGGAAGAGTTTCAGGTGCTTAATATCTTTTCGACCGCCGGGGCTTCAGTATTGGGTGTGGGACTTCTGATGCCCGCTGTATACCTGGCGCATTCACTTTTGTATGGTAAAAAGGCGGGCGATAACCCTTGGATGCTGCCGGGCCTTGAGTGGAGAACGGCTTCACCGCCTCCGACTGAGAACTTTGAGGTAATGCCGGTCGTTACATGGGAAGCCTATGAGTTTGGAGAAGAAAGCGGCCTTGACCTTGATGAAGCCAGACGTCGGGACGCCTCGGTAGTCGTTTAGGGCAGTCAGAATGTTCCTGTTTTAGTTTTGATTAACAATAATGTCGACACACGCTGATACACACGAACATCATCACTCTCCGGGCCTGCAGCACCAGTTTGAAGACATGGGGCAGCAGGAAGAGAGCGTCTCGATCGGGATGTGGATGTTCCTCGTGCAGGAGATCATGTTCTTCGGAGGGCTGTTTACGGCTTACCTCGTATTCAGGTCGCGCTACCCGATGGCATTTGCCGCAGGCAGTAACCATCTGGATGCGTTCTGGGGCGGCCTTAATACTATCGTACTGATCGTCAGCAGCCTTACGATGGCGCTGACGGTCTACTACGCTCAGAAAGGAAACCGCAATCTTCAGGTCATCCTTATTATCTTAACGATGTTCTTTGGTGCTGTCTTTCTCGGCGTTAAAGCTATCGAGTATACGGGCAAGTATAATGACGGGCTCGTGCCGGTGACCGGACTGAATAAGAAAGTTAAGGCTGTTCCGGGTGATCATGCCCAGGCCGATGCGAAGCCCTGTTGGGAGGTTACTCATGGTGGAGCTGAGGATCACGATTATGTAAATCCCAAGGGTGAATTTCTTTGGACCGATTGCTCACTGGTCAAGTTGGCCCAGGACCATGATTTCCTCACCGAATCGGAAAAGATAGGTTATTTTTCAAACAACGAGATCGACATAAACAAGTTTCGTGACAAGGTCCGGATGTTCTACTGGATCTATTTCGTGATGACCGGACTGCACGCATTGCATATGGTCGTCGGTCTCGGCCTTATGGCCTGGCTGCTGTATAAGGCTTGGCTGGGTACCTTCAGCGCCGAGTATTTTATGCCTGTTGAGATGTCCGGTTTATACTGGCACTTCGTCGACATTGTATGGATATTCCTGTTTCCCCTGCTCTATTTGCTCGGCAGGCACTTTTTGCATTAGGAGTTTGAATGTCGGAACATCATCATATCGAAGAACCGCATGAGCATATAGGCATACCCGGATACCTAGGGGTATTCGGCGTGCTCATTGTCGGCACGGTCCTTACTTATTGGGTAGCTACGAAAGATCTTGACTGGGTATTTGCCGGTGCCAATACATTTGTGGCGTTGTTGATCGCTTTCACAAAAATGACATTTGTGATGCTTTACTTCATGCATGTCCGCTGGAGCCCGCGCCTCATTGGGCTTGCAGCGGTGGCAAGCTTTTTCTGGATGGCCATAATGTTTGCGTATACGATGCAGGATTATCTAACACGCGGTTCCGGTGTTTTTGGACACTAGGACTGGTTTTCGCTCAGTACTTACACGCGGGATTGAGAGCCAGACAACTCTATTCCGCGTGTTTTCTCAATTAGGGATATATGCATTCTGCGTGCTAATATTTTCGGTTTGATGAGTATTGACGGGAGCGTCATACCCCAACAGTAGCAACCCCGCCGACTGCGGCAACATCAGAAGACGGATGAAGTTTCTTATTGATAGATTAGCCAAACGAAGAGCTATTCCGATTCTCGCGATAGCTTTTTTTGCGATGGGCTGTAATATCGTAAAGAAAGAAAGTAAAACGCCCGCCCTGCTTAAGACCGACACGGCGGCCCAGTCTCAGCTCCTCGATGAGGTAGACAGATTTGCGCGGGTCGAATCAATGCGGGCGAAAATGGACCTAAGGTTCGAAGATAACTCGTTTGCGGAATTTGGGAACAAGGAAGTTTATAGGAACGCCGACGGGGAAGTGGTCGTTCAGCGTCCGGGAATGATCCTGCTTAAAGTACAGGTCCCGGTAATTAAAATGGATGTCGCGCAGATGACCTCGGACGGTACAACGTTTCGAGTTGCAATATTGAATGACGGCGGATCGGGCAAGTACAAAAAGTTTGTAAAAGGCACTAATAATGCCGATTACTCACGGCTGCAGCAGACTCTGGATACCGCGACGGTTTCGAATGGGAAGGTGCTGAAGGAAAACGTAAACGCATTCGCAAATCTGCGTCCGCAGCACTTTACGGACGCAATGCTGGTGCGGCCGACCGATCCGGCTAACGTTTATACCCAGAGCGCCATCCATCAGATCGAAGATGATGATACGGTGAGGAGCAAATCGCCGCTGCGACGAGTGATGCGCGGCTATTACCTGCTCGATGAATACGTGAAGCAGCCGGATAATAGTTTGAAGATCGCGCGTCGGTTTTGGTTTGACCGTGTCGGAGGGATCCGTCTCGCACGGCAGCAGCTCTTCGATGCGCAGGGCGAGATCGAATCGGATGTCGTCTATGGAAGGCAGGGGAATTTGACCGACACAGGTAATTATAAGAACCTGCCGCTGGAGATCCAGGTTACGCGGCCAAAAGAAAAGTATTCGATGAAGCTCACTTATCAATCGCCGGAGGCGGTAACGATCGGGAACTCTTTTCCGCCTGGGGCATTTGTGCTGCAGAACTCATGGAACCTTGAAGAAGTGGATCTGGACAAGAGGCTTGCCGAGGTCCCGATCCAACAGCCGTCAAGCAGCAATAAGTCCACCGTGACACGGTTCCAATAGAAGTACCAAATGAAATCGATCCTCCAGACCGTCGATCTAAAAAAATCTTACAAGATCGGAAAGTTGGACGTGCCCGCCCTTCGCGGCGTCTCGCTAAATGTCGATGAAGGCGAATTTGTCGCGATCATGGGGCCATCCGGCTGCGGTAAATCGACGCTGCTTCATCTTCTCGGGGGGTTATTAAGCCCAACGAGCGGGAGCATACTCATTGATGGTGAGGATCTCGCAAAAGTTTCTGATGCGCATCGAACGGATATTCGCCGGCGAAAGATAGGTTTCGTGTTTCAGCGATTCAACTTATTCCCGACACTTTCGGCCGAAGGAAATTTAAAACTGGCCGAAAAGATCCATACGGGGAACGGCAGCAAGAACTCAGACCGCCGCCGCGAAGTATTGCGTTTACTGAAGCTCGAAGATAAAATGCACCATAAACCGCTCGAGCTCTCCGGCGGCGAGCAGCAGCGTGTGGCCCTCGCACGTGCGATCGTCAATGGGCCCGCGATAATTCTCGCCGATGAGCCGACCGGTAATCTCGACACCGTGAACTCACAGATCGTTTTGGAGATGTTTCGCGAGCTGAACGAGAAGTTTAATCAGACTATCATTATGATCACGCATAATCCTGAGGCCGCCGCAGCCTGTTCGCGGACGATACAGATGCGTGACGGGCATATAGTGGATTGATGAAGAACATTATCAACTGGAATTATGAAAGGGGCTCGTGGCAGTGGGATGTTCTGTGCATTCTTATACTGGCATTTATCTTTCTGACACCTAAGTCATGGTTCAACAGCGATAGATCGCTGGCAACCCAAGCTCCCGCCACAGCCGTCCAAACCGACTATGCGAATTAACTCCCATGATCCGAGGGAGACTGTTTGCAAAGGAGTTTTATGAATAGATCTTTTCGAAGTACTTTAATTATTTTTACTCTTGCACTTGTCTTCGGTGGTACCGTCGTCGAGGCGAATGGGCAGAATATCCTGGGCGAGATCCTCAAGCGGATGGATATGTACAATAAATCCCTTCAATCCCTTCAGGCTAATGTAACCATGGTGAAGCACAATCCGCAGCTGAATGTTTCGGACACGTCGATCGGATCGACCAGCTATTTGCCAAAGAACGGAAAACGGTCGATGTATGTACGCATAGACTGGACCAAGCCGACTGAGGAAATGATCTCAGTCATCGGTGATAAATATGAGCTTTATCGACCACGTTTGAAACAGGTGATCAGAGGGAAGGTCGACAAAGCAAAGAACAATGCTTCGGCGGGCGGTGCTCTGGGCTTTATGAATATGTCCCGCGAGCAGCTGAAGGCAAATTACGAAACGACACTCTTGGGAGAAGAGAACGTCAAAGATGGAACGCCTACATGGAGGCTGCTTTTAGTTCCGAAGGTGCGGACCTCATACAAGACTGCCGAACTTTGGGTTGACAAGGACGGGACACCGAGACAAGTGAAAATAACGGAACATAACAACGACTGGACTACCGTGTTTCTCGAAAATATTCGAAAGAATGAGACTATCGCGGCTAACAGGTTCAAGCTAAACATCCCAAGCGATGCAAGGGAAGTGAAGTAGATGCTAATCGAATGTTCGAAAAGCCTCGGAGGCCCATGCTCCGAGGCTTTTAGTTTGAAATGAAAGTGTTGAGAACCTATAATCATTTATTTGCATATTATGCCTAAGGCAAGTAGTTTCAGCAGGTTTACTCGCGGGGTTCGGCACACGGTCAGGGCCTTTGCCTCGACGCGCCACCCTGTGCTGGTCCACATCGTTCCGATGAGGCGATGTAACCTGGCCTGTACCTACTGTAACGAATACGACAAGACGAGCGATCCCGTACCGATCGACGTCATGCTTGAGAGGATCGATAAGCTGGCGGAATTTGGGTCCTCAGTGATAACCATCTCCGGCGGCGAGCCGATGATGCATCCTGAGATCTACGAGATCATTGCACGCATTCGCCACCACGGAATGATCGCGGGGCTTATCTCGAACGGCTATTATTTTCAGGTAGATAAGATCAAGAAACTTAATGAGGCGGGCCTTGATTATCTTCAGATATCGATCGACAACGTCACGCCCGACGACGTTTCGAAGAAAAGCCTTAAGGTTCTCGACGCAAAACTCGTCAATCTTCGCGACCACGCGAAATTCAAGGTGAATATCAATTCTGTGGTCGGCGGCGGTGTAGCGAAACCGGACGAGGCACTTATTATCGCGAACCGTGCCCGGGAGCTTGGATTTTCATCCACGGTCGGCGTCATCCACGACAGCGATGGCCTGAACAAGGGCCTTACGCCGCGTGAGAAAGAGGTCTACAAAGAGATCAAGAGCAAGGGGCAGAGCTCATACGCCCGCTGGAACTGGTTTCAGGATGATCTGGTCGAGGGAAAGGAGTACAAATGGCGTTGCCGTGCCGGCGCCAGATATCTCTATATCGATGAATTCGGAATGGTAAATTGGTGTTCGCAGCAACGCGGTACGCCGGGCATTCCATTGCTGGAATACACCCAAGAGGATATGAAACGCGAGTACATTACGGAAAAATGGTGTGCCCCGACCTGCACCATCCAGTGTGTCCACCAGGTTGGGCATCTGGACGCATGGCGTGATCCTCAGGTTTCGCTCGCCGATTACAACAACCGCAATGGCAGCGGTCTAAAAAGCGAAACTGTCCGGCAGGTACTGGGCACGAAGTGACGCCCGGATTTTTTGGCTCTGTATGGTGTTGAGCCGTTTTCTTCAGTATTCCCGTTGGGCAAATCTCTAAGCAGGAGGATTTTTGGTGAAACCGGCAGACAAGAATTCTCTATTCACTCGTTTCGCAAAGCACACCGCAAAATTTGCTGGCCGCCCATTGGCTTTTACAGTGGCGGCACTTATCATCGCAATTTGGGTTGTTACAGGTCCAATCTTCTCTTTTAGCGACACGTGGCAGTTAGTAATAAATACTGGGACTACTATTGTTACTTTCCTTATGGTGTTTTTGATTCAAAACACCCAAAATCGCGACACTGAAGCGTTGCAAATAAAACTGGACGAATTGATCAGAGTCATTGAAGGTGCCCACAATGCCTTGTTAGATCTGGAAGAGCTCGATGAAAAAGAGCTCGATAGAATTCGGAAACGATATCAGGATCTAGCCAAGGCTGCAAGGGAAGGAATGGAAAGAGGGGAAATCGACACGAATGTTCCAGACTTTAGGAGTTGAGACCCACCCATTGTAACCTTTCACCGACTCCGATAAACGCACGGGCAAGAGCGTCAGCAAAGAAACGGTCGCACATGTGCTCGGTGCTGATTGATCTTTGTTAGATCACCGATTGCAACGATTTTTGTCCTTTTGCTTGCCCACCCGATTTCAAGATAACATAGGAATATGAAATTTAATCGAAATCAAGCCAAGACCCTCAGCTCCGACAAAGAACTCGAACTTTTCGATAGCGCCAGAGCACCAGAACTCAACAAGCTAACCGTTAAAGAACTTAAGGTTATGGTTAGCCGGAGCCGAACGCTGCGCGATAAACTTCGCGATGTTAAGCGAACGCAGGTCCGCGCAAATCAAAACAAAGCTGCGGTTCGCGGCGTGTTACCGGCTGACCGCAGCAAGGAAAAAGCCGAGCTTTACTCCGAAGTGCATGACGCATTTGTCGAAAGGCTCGCTGCATTGGAGGCCAAGATCTCTATGGAAAAGATGAAAGAAACAGATAAAAAGTTACTCGCATCGGCCGCAAAAAGAAACGCCAATAAGAACGTCGATACTGACGCCGCGCGTTCCCTAAAGGCCACGTCCGCGTCGAAAGCAGCCATTGATCCGTCTGTAAACACAATTCAGAACCCGCAGACGGCCGCGCGAACTGAATTGCCACTCGGAAAGGTGGAACAAACAAGGTTGGCTCGAAGCGGGATGACCCAAAAACGTGGGCATATGGCCGCGACGAACAAGCGCAATCAGGCCCGCCGCGATTCTAAATAGGCCGTGTTGCCAAAAATATGAGCGAACGAAATTCGATCAGAGTGTACGATTACGTCAACCGGCCGTATGAATCGGTAAGGACCACGCTTTCAGCCGATGCTTTGAGCGTTTTTCGAAATGCAACGAAAGTTGCGGCTCACAGGGCCAACACAATCGCTTCTGAACTTCGGGTCAACATCGCCGGCATCGAGGTCGGCACCGATATCAACATCAATGTGAGATCTGTTGAGACTCTTGAGTCGACGGCCTCAATGCCGAATAGAACAAGGATCGTCCTCGAATGGGAGGCAGCCAAGATGCCGAGGATGTTTCCGTTCATGCAGGCAGAACTCCTCGTTTATCCATTAACGGCGACCGAAACGCAGCTCGACCTTCAGGGAAATTATGATCCGCCGCTTGGATTGGTCGGCAGTGTGCTCGACGCGGCCGTCGGTCACCGTATCGCTGAGGCTTCCGTGCAGCAGTTCATAAAGGATGTAGCCGCATTTCTTCGTTCGGAATGACCCGGACCGCGGGTTAAGATCGGATCTTCCCGCTGATCAGAATGAATAAACTCTCGATCCCTATAATTCTGGGTACAAACCGCAAAGATCGTGCTAGCGAGAACGTCGCAAGATGGGTCTTTTCGAAGATGAAGGAACGCGAGGATATCGACCCTCAATTCTTCGATGTCCGCGATTTCGAACTTCCGGTTGATGACTATGGGACGGCGATCGGCCCT
>JBGTBC010000063.1:0-3481 GCA_041749555.1 Pyrinomonadaceae bacterium
TAATTGCTAATTGTTAATTGGTAGGTGAGGAAAACGCCTAAAAAGTATGTGCCGAGAGCGGGCCTTTTCAAGAACAATTAACAATTTACAATTTACAATTTACAATTGGTTCAGGAATGCGGCAATATCATGAGCTCTTAAAACACATACTTGCCAGCGGTACGAGGCATGAAGATCGTACCGGAACCGGTACGATCTCGACGTTCGGCTATCAAACAAGGTTCGATCTGCGCGAGGGATTTCCGATCGTGACCACAAAGCGCGTTCCCTTTCGCTGGGTCGCAGAAGAGCTGCTTTGGTTTCTGAGCGGTTCGACGGATGAGGCTGGCCTGCGTGCACGCGGCGTCGATATCTGGCAGGAATGGGCGACCGCAGAACAGACGGCCCGCTTTGGCCGCGAAGAAGGCGATCTTGGGCCTGTTTACGGTTATTTGTGGCGTTCGTTTGGAGGCGATTATCCGGTAATGAACGGCATTGATCAGATCGCGCGGCTTATCCGCGAGATCGGATCGGATCCCAATTCACGCCGCCTTATCGTAACCGGATGGAACCCCGAAACCTGTGATGATGTCGCATTGCCGCCCTGTCACACGCTGTTTCAATTCAAGATCGATGACGGTAAAACGCTTCACTGCCAGCTATATCAGCGAAGCGCGGATGCGTTTCTCGGCGTGCCGTTCAATATCAGCAGCTACGCGCTGCTGACACATCTCGTCGCTCATGTTTGTGATCTGGAGGTGGGCGATTTCATCCACACCTTCGGCGATCTGCATATCTACAGCAATCATCTTGACCAGGTAAACGAGCTTTTGTCGCGTGAACCAATGGAACTGCCGGTGCTCGAAATTGTGCATGCCGAGAATTTAAAAGGATTGGACGGGCTGCTGAATTTCAAATTTGAAAATCTGATATTAAATAACTACCAATCGTGGGGGAAGATAGCGGCACCAGTCGCGGTTTAAACGATCTCATTTACATACATATATTATATATGTATAATATTTTCGAATGATCACTTGGGACGAAAAGAAGCGCCGGAAAGTGATCAAAGATCACGGCATTGATTTTGCTAGAATTGAAGACATATTCGATGATCCGTTCGCAATTCAGCAAGATATCCGTGAACACTCCGCTTCGCGTGAACACTCCGCTTCGGAAGAGCGTTTGATGATAATCGCCAAGGCGGCCGCTTACGGATTGGTCGCGCTGGTTTATACATTTAGGGGCGAAGACATTCGTTATATCACCGCTCGGCGAGCGGAAAAATGGATGACAAATTTATATGAAAAGCAAAGAAATCGATATTGATGATGAAATTGACTTCAGCGAAGAGGCATTCAAGAAACGCTTTCGCCGAATTGAAGGCGAGGAGCTCATCGAGTTAAAAGCCCGCATTGCTCGTGCTCGTGGACGCGGCAAAAACCGCGTCACTATCTATCTCGACGCGGACATTGTGTCTATGTTCAAGAAAACAGCTGAAAATGAAAAGATCGGGTATCAGACACTGATCAATGACGCATTGCGGCAGCTAGTTGACGCTGACGATAAGAAGAGGGAAAGTCAGAGCCTGAAGGAAGATTTGCTAAAAGATAAGAAATTTTTGCGAAAATTGAAAACGGCCCTGGCCGCCTGACTATTTCACATTCGGCGGGTGCATTGCCTTGGTGCGGACGCTGATGCCTTCGTCGGCTATCAGGAAGAGCCTTCTGGCATCGTATGAGGAAGTATTCGTCGGCATATAAGAGAGTAAATAGCGGGTCTTTCGCAGCTCATCGCATATCGCTTTTGCGGCTTCCTGCGCTTCGGTAAACGGGAATACCCGGCCGCCCGTCTCTTCGACGAGCCGCATTATGACCGCCCCGGCCTTCGGCTGGTCCCGGCGAAACGCACCGCCCGTACGGTCGGGGATCTGCAAGGCATACACCGTCACGTTTTGCCCTTGAAGCTCGCTCAGGACCCTGTCGAACGAGATCTTGCTGCCGCGGTCGAGCCCATCGCCGATTATCACCACAGCCGTTTTTCTGGTTCCCGGCATCAGCGGAATAAGGATCTCTTTCAATGAAATATCGATGGCGTCAAATAGATGTGGATTACCCTTTTTCCTAAAGGTTTCGAGCGAAGTTTCCATCTTCTTGGCGTCATCCGTCCATTCCTGGATGATCTCAGCTTTTTCATCGTACGCGATGGTGAAAAGCTGGTCCCCGTCAAAGATCTCGTAGGCAAATTCCATCGCCGCCTTTTTCAGATTCTCGAGTGTGGTCGGCAGGGTCTGGGAATTATCGACAAGTAAAACGATCCTTGCCGGGCTCGGGTCCAAACTGAAGTTCTTGATCTTCTGTTCAATTGCGTTCTCGTAAAGAAAAAGGTTCTCCACCCTGATCGGGCCCGGCTTTGCGCTTTCACGAGTAGCTGTAACGCTTATGACCGTACCTTCCGTGGCCGAATCCCCGCGGGCGCTGTGCCGCGATTGACCGTGGTTCACGGTGGCAAACATCAGCG
Organism: Pyrinomonadaceae bacterium; assembly: GCA_041749555.1. GTDB lineage: Bacteria > Acidobacteriota > Blastocatellia > Pyrinomonadales > Pyrinomonadaceae > OLB17. The sequence continues at coordinate 2,500 of JBGTBC010000063.1, forward strand.
CCAGTAAGATCGAAAGTGCTGTAGCTCGGGCGATTATCATTCCTTGCTTGATTTCGAAACGCTCTCCGTCGTCGATTTTGCCGGCTCAGCCTTGGCCGGCTTTGCGTCATCTTTAGTGTTTGATGCGGATTCGGTCGTAGCGGTTGATTCAGGAGCGGATGATTTTTTTCCGGCGTAGTCTGTGACGTACCAGCCGGCCCCTTTGAATTGAAAACCCGAAAGCGACCATTGCTTCTCGAGTTTGCCGTGACACTTTTCACAGCTAGAAAGCGGCTCGTCCGAAACGTTCTGACGCTTCTCAAACTGTATGCCGCATTGTTGGCATTTATATTCGTATATAGGCATAAAACTTTACTACCAGTTTGTCGCGGTCTGCACCTCAGAATCGAGTTCGAGTTCGGCCAGGAACCTCTCGGCATCGATAGCGGCCATACATCCGGTACCGGCGGCGGTCACGGCCTGGCGATAATAGGCGTCCTGGGCATCGCCGCAGGCGAAAACGCCCGGGATGTTCGTCTTCATAGTCTTGCCCTCGGTGATAAGGTATCCGACCTCGTCCATGTCGAGAAGTCCTTTAAACAATCCCGTATTTGGCTGGTGCCCGATCGCGATGAAGACGCCCTCGGTCGGGAAGATCTGTTCTTCCTGTGTCTGGTTATTATAGATCCGGATGTTCTCGACGCCCATCTCCTTTGTGCCGCTGATCTCACGGACCTCGGTATTCCAGAGGACCTCGATCTTTTCATGGCCGAGCACGCGTTCCTGCATGATCTTTGACGCTCTGAATTCATCGCGCCTGTGCATAAGGGTGACCTTAGACGCGAATTTCGTTAGGAACAAAGCTTCTTCCATAGCGGTATCACCGCCGCCCACGACGACGATCGGCTTTTCGCGAAAGAAAAACCCGTCACATGTTGCACAAGCCGAAACACCATTGCCGCCCAGCCCCTCGGGCACTGGAGCCTCGCCGGGTATTCCCAGC
>JBGTBC010000064.1:0-31825 GCA_041749555.1 Pyrinomonadaceae bacterium
CTAAAGAAGGGAGAAGCCTACGAAAAATTGAGCGCCCGTGGAGCTAAGCAACTCTGGCCCATGTGGCATCCGAGCGGCCAGCGGCTCTTTTTTATGTCCGACCGTTCGGGCCATGAAAACATCTGGGTACAGAATATCGGCGGACAGGCCAAACAGTTGACGAATTTTAACAGCGGTCGCGTGTTGTGGCCCAGCATTTCGCAGGATGGGAAACAAATCACTTTTGAACGTGATCTTGGCATCTGGAAAATTGATGCCGACAGTGGAAAAGGAGGATCACTGGCAATATCGCTTCGCGGTACGGCATATGGGCCTATGACGGACCGGGTTAATTTATCGACTCAGATCCGCGAACTCGCTCTGTCACCCGACGGCAAAAAAGTAGCTGTGATCACTCGCGGCGAGGTTTTCGCCGCGTCAGCTAAAGACGGTGGTGAGGCGGTACGGGTCACTAACACCGTCGCTCCGGAATCGCACGTAACTTGGGCTGCCGACAGTCGATCGGTCGTCTACGCATCTGAACGGGACGGGATAATGCAGCTTTTCCAGTTTGATTTCGGAACCCAGGCTGAAACGCAGTTAACGCGGAAGGGCAATGATTATTCCCCCGTATTTTCACCCGACGGCAAGAACATTGCGTTTATTCGCGATGCACAAAAGTTGATGGTTTACGAAATTGCGGGAAAGAGCGAGCGTGAATTAGCGAAGTTTTATACTGACGCCCCACCGCTCATCGGGACCCGGACCATCGCATGGTCGCCCGACAACAGATGGCTTGCCTATCTGACGAATTCGCCGGAACAGCGATCATATACAAATGTCTCGGCGGTACCGATCACAGGCGGGCACGCACGATCATTAAGCTTTATCGCCAATTCCAACAGTGGTGCCATTTCCTGGAGCCCGGACGGCGAATATATCCTTTTTGACACAAATCAACGTACTGAGAATACGGCGATCGCCCGTATCGATCTGAGGCTGAAGACCCCGAAATTCCGGGAAGACCAGTTTCGTGAGCTATTCCGGCAGGAAAATCCGCAGCAGCGGCCGCAGCCCGGAACTCCGACAACGCCAACGCCGAGTCCGATTCCGCAGCCGTCACCGACAGCAAGTCCGGAAAAGAAGGACGATAAAAAGACCGAGATCGTTTTTGATCAGATCCGGTCACGGCTCCGCTTGCTGCCCATTGGCCTCGACGTTGGTTCTCAGGTGATAAGTCCTGACGGCAAAACCCTGCTCGTTTCGGCGAGCGCCGAGGGACAGTTCAACTTATATACGATATCGCTCGACGAGCTTGCTACCGATACAACGCCTCGGCAGATAACCTCTACCTCCGGCGGCAAATTCGCCACGCAGTTCTCGCCTGATTCCAAAGAAGTTTATTACATAGAAGGTGGCCGGGTGATGATCGCCAATCTCGATCGCCGGGATACCAGGCCCCTCGCCCTGACGCTTGAGAAGAACGTTGATTTCCATAGCGAGAAGATGGAGGTGTTTAAACAGGGATGGCGATATCTACGCGACAATTTTTACGACGACAAGTATCACGGGGCTGACTGGGATGCATTGGGCCTTCGGTTCGAACCTGTTGTCGCAAGTGCGAAAAATCTGGACGAGGTCCGGCGGATAATGTCCCTAATGATCGGCGAACTCAATGCCTCGCACCTTGGCGTCGGAGGGCCGTCGGGCTTCACACCGACGCCGATCGGAAAACTGGGTTTAAGGTTCGACCGCACCGAACTTGAATCGAACGGGCGTTTCCGAGTAACTGAGATAATTTCCCTCGGCCCCGTCGACATTACTCGCGAGGTGAAGGTCGGCGATTACCTCACACGGGTCGACGGCAAGACCTTAACCGGCACAACTAACCTCGATGAGCTGCTCGAGAACAAGGTAAACCGGCGAGTAGAGTTAACATTCACTACAACTGACGGCGGGAACCGCCGTGACATCGCCGTCAGGCCAGTTACAACAAACACGGAGCGCAACCTGCTCTACCGCCAATGGGTAGCGTCGAATCGATCGTATGTCGAAAGCAATAGCAGCGGACGCCTCGGCTACGTTCACCTTCCGGACATGGGCTCTGGCAGTCTCGCCCAGCTTTACGTCGATCTCGACGTGGAGAATCAGGGTAAAGAGGGTGTGGTCGTCGACATTCGAAATAACAATGGCGGCTTCATCAATCCGTACGTGATCGATGTACTGGCTCGCCGCGGATATTTAAATATGACCGAGCGCGGTAAATGGACCGTTCCGGGCCGGGCAAATCTTGGCCAGAGGGCTCTTGAGCGGCCGACCGTTCTCGTTACTAATCAACATTCGCTTTCCGATGCTGAGGACCTCACCGAGGGCTACCGTGAGCTTGGGCTTGGCAAGGTCGTGGGTGAACCGACGTCCGGCTGGATCATTTTTACGTGGAACGCAACCCTTTTCGACGGCACCAACGTCCGCCTGCCCCGTCAGCGGATCACGGATAACAGAGGGCAAAATATGGAGCTCAATCCCCGCCCGGTCGACATACCTGTCACTCGCCCAATCGGCGAAACCTACACGGGGCGCGATTCGCAGCTAGATGCCGCAATAAAGTCACTGCTTGGCGACCTCAAGAAACAACTATAGCACGCCCACGAACACCTGTGATAGTATTATGTTTCACAGGTGAAAAAATACGTAGTAAAACGTGATAGGTCTTCGCTGCCGGAAAGGCTGACGCGGTATCGGTCTGAACTGAACGAAGAGCAATTTCGCGTCGTGACCGCTAATCCTCGGGCGGCCCTGGTCGTGGCCGGTGCAGGAACGGGCAAAACGCGGGCGATCACCTATCGGGTTGCGTACCTGATAGAGCAGGGTGTGTCGCCGCAGCGAATACTGCTTGCGACATTTACCAATCGAGCTGCGCGCGAGATGCTCCGCCGGGTCGAATCCCTGACAGGTAGCCAATACGTCCACCGTGTCTGGGGCGGCACATTTCACCGGATTGCCAACCTCATTCTTCGGCGGCATGCCGAAAGCATCGGATTTGATTCCGGTTATTCGATCCTCGACAGCGAGGACGCCCGCGATTTTATCAATGTCTGCATCGATGAGGCTGCAATCGACACCAAGCAGCGGTTTCCGAAGGCCGAGATCGTCCAGAGTATTCTCTCGTACGCAAACAACACCGATCTTCCGATCGAAAACGTCATCGCAGGCAAATACCCGTATTTTGAGCTGCTGACGGCACAGATCAAATGGGTGGACAGCATTTACCAGGCCCGAAAGCAGGAACGGAACGTCATGGACTACGACGACCTCCTGCTTAATCTAAAACGGCTATTGATCGAAAAGGTCGAGATCGCCGCACTCTATGCCGAACAGTTTCAGCATATCCTGGTCGATGAATACCAGGACACTAATCGCCTGCAGGCTGAGATAATCGACCTTTTCGCCGTCAAACACCGCAACGTAATGGTCGTGGGTGACGATGCCCAGTCGATATTCGCATGGCGGGGTGCCGAGTTTACAAACATCTACGAGTTTCCAAAGCGCTATCCCGAAGCAGCCCTGTATAAGCTGGAAACCAACTACCGCTCAACGCCGGAGATACTCGGCCTCGCAAATACTTCGATATCGAATAATCGCAAGCAGTTTCCGAAAATGCTGACGGCGGTTCGCCGATCGCGTGACTTCAAACCGGCGCTTATTCCATGTTCCGACGTCGATCAGCAGTCGGCGTTTGTTGCATCGCGAATACTTGAGATTCGCGATGAAGGGACAATCCTGGAAGACATCGCCGTGATGTACCGCTCGCACTATCATTCGATCGAGCTGCAGCTTGAGCTTACGAGGCGAAACATCCCCTACCGCGTCCAGTCCGGCGTCAGGTTCTTCGAGCAGGCCCACATTAAGGATGTCATCTCTTACTTACGCATCATCGTCAATCCGCGCGACGAGCTGGCATGGAAGCGAATTCTAAAAATGAGCCCGGGCGTCGGTAACAAGACCGCGAATCGGGTTTACGAGTCATTGGTCGTTGCTGACGCCGAGACGCGGAGACGTCTGGACGCAGAGAAAAACTCCCCTCCTTACGAAGGAGGGGTGGCACCCGGTTCTGGCCAAAAAGACTGGCCAGTGCGAAACGCCGCGGGTGACGGGGTGGTTCTCTCCACTGCTTCCGCAAAACGCAGCTTAATGTCCGACGAAGAGAACCACCCCGCCGGCGAAACGCCGACACCCCTCCTTCGCAAGGAGGGTAGCCCGTTGATCGAACTCCCGAGTTCACTCAACCGTCTCCGCACCAGCCAGAGCTGGCTCGATTTTGTCAAGCTCCTCGAAATGCTCGTTGCCGACGAGAATCGCAATAACCCTTCGAAGCAGATCGAGATCGTGATGGATAACGGGTACGAACGCTATCTGCAGGAGAATTACGAGAATGCCGAAGCCCGCATGGAGGACCTGAAAGGCCTCGGCGCCTTCGCCAATCGGTACACATCGACCGAGGATTTTCTTTCCGAGCTGGCCCTGCTTTCGACCGAACGATTCAAGGAGCCGCAGCCACTCGTCGGCGAAGAGGTCGTCTCCGCCGGTGAGGAGGACGAGTTGCTCACTCTGACCAGCGTCCATCAGGCAAAGGGCCTCGAATGGAAAGCCGTCTTTATCATCTGGGCCGCCGAGGGCAAATTTCCGAGCCCGCGATCGCTTCGCGAGATCGAGAGCGAAGAGGAGGAACGCCGCTTGTGGTACGTCGCCCTGACGCGTGCCAAAGATGAGCTGTATCTGACTTACCCACTGATCATCACCGATTACAATCGCCAAACCGTTCTGCAAAAGCCGTCGAGATTTGTCACAGAATGCCCCGCCGCGCTATTTGAAATCTGGAATCTGGAAGAGGAGGCCTCGGCATTTCCGCCCGCCGCATTGAATACCGCTCCATCCGACGAGTATATTAATTAGTCGACCGTTTTGTTGACCGTGAGGTTTATTTGGCTTTTCCGAATCGTGCTAAAATAATTCGAACCTACCGGCCGCCGAAAACCTATGAAATATTGCCCGATCTGTGACGAGCGTTACGACGAAGAGATAATTCGCTTCTGCACCAAGGACGGTACGCCGCTAGTGGATGAAGCTCAGCCGAATTTCACCGCCCTCCCGAGTGAGTCGGCTGAGGAGACGGTTGACCAGGACGAGGAGACAATAGTCCGCCGAAAACCGGCACAGCCGTCGCCTTCGATCGACGACGAGGACCTTTCGGGACGCATCGTGATCCCGACGGCTGCCGCAGGCACCCAAACCGTTCGTCCGCGGACCGCAGCGGCCGCGTATTATCCGCCTCCACCTCCGCAAAATACTGCCAAGACCGTTGTGCTTACGATCATCGGTACGCTGGCTGTGGTGGGCTTCGGCGCCGGATTATTCTGGTTCTTGAGCAGCAACTCAGGCGGCACTGGGAACCTGAACGAAAACGTCAACATGCTGGCGAATCAGAATGTGAATATCAACACCAATCTCGGTTTTGATTCGAATTTCAACTTCAACGCTAATTTCAGCGTCGGCAACTTTCCAGACACAAACTTGAACGCCAACCTTAGAACGCCGACACCCTCGCCGTCGCCACGCACAAGCCCGACGCCAAGCCCGGAACCCAGCCCGACCCCCGAACGTTCGCCTACGCCTGAGCGCTCCCCAACCCCGCGCCCATCACCGGCAGAAACAACATCACCAAGACCGCCGGCATCGCCAACCCCGCGCTTTGCGCCGCGGCCAACGACGTCAAACTCGAACACCAGATAACAGCTAAAGTCAGATCCGTGAGCGGCAGCGATCGGGTCGCAAGTTGACCGAAAAGATACGTTGGTAAACAAAATCGCCGCGAGACACGTTTTTTATTGATTTCCTGTAATTGTTGCAATTACATATGTTACACAACTCCTGCGATTTGCGCTGTCTCGCTCTGTCTCGGTGTTGTCTCGCACCCCAAGCGAGACAAATAAATGTTGCAAATAAGCCACTTAACATCGATTTTAGCCTCTGTCTCGCGTTTCAGCGTGAAAATGTAAGACACCTGTCTTACAGTGACCCGTCTGACCCGTCCTGAATAAAGTTGATTTGTCAAAGATCCATCCGGCGATACACCGGAGTGTTTTATTTATAGCACGTCATTGCATAAACGGTCAACAGATTTTTGCCCGTCAACGCGTGCGAGAGGGCAGTAATAGCCCGACCGCCGCCTTCGACTGCCGGCCGTCTACCGATACGGTGGAGGAGCAGCCCCGGGCGGCACCAGCCAGATCGAAAGCTTGTCTTCTTTTCCCTGCAATTGTTCAATAATAGTCACCGGCGGTGACGTTTCGAACTTAGAGAGGAGGTCCTTTTCCAGCACTTTTCGTTTGCAGCTGATCGTACGCTGCGGGTCCTGATTTCCGCCAGACAAGACCACAAAAAGCTGTGATCCCGGATTTTCTTTTAAGGTCTTCAGAATCCCTTCCATTTGGCTCTTCGGTATGCGGGTAAGCGGCCCCGTATACTCTTCGAGCTTACTTGCAACAGGCCCCAGATCAATTACCCCGGTCTCGGCGGCGGTATTCCTACAGCCCGCCGGCAACCCGGCAATTTCGACAAATACCGTGAAGTTGCTGCCGGCAAAAACTTTAACCTCGGCTACAGGCGTTCCTTGCCCACCAACGAATTCACCCGAGCCGGCGACGTTCCATTTGTACACGGGCTTGATGTCGCCTGTTCCATCGTTCCACCTGACGAAAAACAAAATGATTTGTCCGTTCGCTGGAATCCCATTAGGCCCCCGCAAGTGAAAGCCGGGGCACGCGTCCTTGCCCGTATTCTGTCCCCACGCCGCTGGGGAGAGGAATACAAGCATGACGATAGAAAATGATAGTTTCACCTGTTGGCCCCCGTGAATCTAAATAGGCGAGGCGTGGGAACTCGCCCGGAATTCCCCGGCAGTCTAACACCCGAGCGTCACGGCACAAAGTTATACGATATGATTCCCTCAACTCTCACGGGCTTTCCTGACAAGAGCGTCGGACTAAATTTCGAGCCGCAAGCGGCAGCTACGGCCGATGCCCGTAAGAGCGGATGCCCGCCTGTCGCCTCTGCGGAAAATACGGATCCGTCGGTGTCAATCAATATCTGAACTGGGACTTGTCCCGTTGCTCTGACCGCTTTGGCTGCGGCGGGAAAATATGGTTTTGCCAAGTGGATCGCCTTATGGTTTAACGGTCCGTGCCCTACAGTCGAGGGAGCATCTTCGCTTACGTCTTTTAAATTGATACGTGCGCCTTCACTTTTGCTCGGCAGTTTTTCCAACAGTTGAAAATCGTAGTTTATCCAGCCGGTGGATCCGTAACTGGTGGGTGTAAACACGGCCTTTCCTGCGGCCTCTGCCGCTGCCTTCCGCATTTCCATAACTATCGGGTCTGTAACCGCATCGCACACCGCACCCGGTCCCTTGACTGCACCGGTCGAGGCAACCTTCCCTTCATGGTTGACGTACACCGCGACCCTAACCTGCCCCTTCAGCAAGACGCTTTTCACCTTTGTGGGATAATCAGGTAACGGCAGGCTCACTACGGCTGGCTTCTCAGTCGACTCAAGGTTGGCTTCCGCGGTTACCTCATACGTCTGCGCCAACGCTGGATCGACCAGCCCCACAAACATTAATGTACTGAATAAAATGAGAGTTTTCATACGCGAAGTGTGCCACGATTATAGCAACCACGACCGCGCACTTACAATATTTTTAGAGTTACGGCTGCACTAAGCTGCGCTCTTTCGCGGCAAGAATACAATCGATCAATATATCGAAAACGTATACTCGACCATTTTTGTGACGGTCAAGGGCGTGCCGTTGCGGATTGCGGGTTCGAATTGGAGTCTGCGGGCGGCGTCTATAGCTTGTTCGGTGAGGCCATCGCCGAGACCCTTTACGGGTTGTACGGAGCCTATCTGCCCGCTTGCCAGGAATGTGACGCGGAGAACTACAGTGCCCTCGGTGCCGTTTGAGCGTGCTTCGTCTGTGTATTGAGGGCGTGGTTTGTGCAGAATTCTGAGCGAGCCATTGTCCGTCGACAAGGTGCCGCTGCCTATACCTGATCCGGATCCGTGATCGTAGCCGCCGGTTCCTATGCCGCCTATGCCGGACCCGCGAAACTTATTCTTGCATGTGTACGATGTCCCGTGAGATGTGGTGACGACCTCAGGGACATTTGATGTCTGGCCGAGCGATCCGAACGCCTGAAGAAGCGAGGTTACAAACACCGCTGCCAGAAAACCCATTGAAAACGGAAGTAAACGCTTGATCAGGTATTCGTTTGTCATATTTGAATGATGAGCGGCTCGGGCGGTTGGTTGCTCACGTTACAGGGCGGATTCAAAAGTTTTAGCGGGAAGTCTAAGACGCCTTCTTAACTTGCCGCTCCAAGCGGACGACGCCGACCTATTACACGAAGATCCTTTTCCAGATCTTTCCGTTATCACGGCCTCCGACGACATCCGTCATATCACTTCGATTCCCTGGCTCGACGAAGGCGATCCTGTATTTATCGGCACCGATCCGGAATTTGACGCCCCCGCTGAAGTAGTACCAGGGGAATACGATCTCGCGGACCTCCCCGATGGGGACGTCAAAAACGGTGACGCCGTTTGCCGTATAAGATAGCCGGCTATTCACTAACTGAAGCGTGCCGTACGTGCTGCCGGTCAGCCCTTCGAGCAGCCACGCCGGGCTTTGATATGAGTCGATGGACATACGTTAATGCCAATTAGAATTTTGAACCGGCCAACCGTGAGATTTCCATCTGTCCACCGCCTACTGCCCACTGGCCTCTGCTTGTTCTACTGCCCGGCGGGGGTCGATGACGCCCCAGCCTTGGCGGTCGACTTCGTAGTGAGGCAGACGCTCGGCGGTTGAAATGAGGATCTTCTTGACTTCGGACGGCGTCAGATTGGGATTTGCCTCGAGCATCTGAGCGGCCACCGACGAGACGATCGGGGCAGAGAACGAGGTGCCGTCAACGTATTTGTAGTGTTTCGAGATCACATTTTCACGGCCGATCTTGAGGGTGATGATCTGCCGGATGGAATGCACGGGCCGATCGAGGGCGGCGTCCAGATCGGGGTCGAGGCCGCTGTTATTGCGTATCAGCGCATGGAGCAGTTCGTCATCGCTTTGGTCGAGGGTCTCGAGGAGCTCGGCCTGCTGTGCGGTCGGCGTATTAGGCAATATAGGGGCCGGGACCCAGATCGACGAAGCGATGACCTCCGGTTTTTGCAGTCCGTCAACGGTCGGGCCGTATGACGAACGGTACATTCCCCGCCGAGCCCGATTGAGGGAATTATTATCGTCGAGCCCGCCCACGGCGATCGCCGATGGAGCACTTGCCGGCGGTACAACCGGGTGATCCGGCAGGTGTCCGGCATTACCCACCGCGCAGACGACCACCAGCCCGGCGGCCGAGCATCTCTCGACAGATTGCGAGAGAGGGTCGTGCAGATAGCTTTGCTCATCATCGCCGCCGGCCGAGATGTTAACGATCCTGATGTTGTATTTCTCTTTGTTCCGCAGGACCCATTCGAGGCCGTCCTGGATATTCTGATCCGTGATACGTCCGGTTCGGGCGAGTTTGACGAGTACAACGTTGGCATCGGGAGCTATGCCCCGGTAAAAACCGTTCGAAAGCGAGCCGTTCCCTGCCGCCACGACCGATGTCATCATTCCGTGCCAACTGGCGACGTCCGGATGAAACAACGAGCCCATTTCGCCGTCCCTATCGAGCAGGTTTCTGTATGCGACGATGCGATTTTCAGGCGTTGTAAGATCTACATGCGGGTAAAAGCCGGAATCGAGAAACGCGATCGTCACGCCCCTGCCCGTAAACCGCTCGTCGGCATCCAGCCGTAGCGGGGTCGAAAGAACGTGCGAACCGTCCTTTTGCACCGCTGCTTCCGTCACTATCTGGTCCTTGGCACGAGAGAACAGCCCCGCGCAGCGGCCGCAGATCTCATCAAACGCCGAGCTATCGGGTGCATTTGCCCGGATCAGCATTTGCAGGTCCTCAGGCATCGCCGACAGCGACACTCGCCCATCGGCCATCACACGCGAGCAAACGGGACATGCCGTCTCGCCGGCCGCGAAATCCGCAACCGTCTTTTCTTTGACAAATGTGGACGATTCGTGAAGGGTCATTTCCGGGGCTTAAGTTTTCCATAAACAACAGTTAAAATCAATGTCATCGTATGGCGAGAAAAAAGATCGGCCTTGCCCTTTCCGGCGGCGGTGCAAGGGGCTTTGCACATGTCGGAGCGATCCGGGCGTTCGAGGCGAACGGCATATACTTCGACTACATAGCCGGCACTTCTGCGGGCTCGCTCGTCGGTGCCGCTCTGGCGACGGGAATGTTCGCGCCCGAGATCGATGCGATGGCCCGCAAGCTTCGCTGGCTGAATACTATGCGGCCGTCATTCGCAATAGGCGGGATGCTCTCGACGATGCCTCTGGCCAGGGTGCTTCGAAGCGAACTGCCAGTCCATCGATTCGAGGACCTCAAGATACCCTTTGCCGCGGTAACTTACGACCTTGTCAAAGGCGAGGAATTCGTACTGAAAGACAGCGGCGACCTGATCTCGGCCGTCCGAGCGAGCTGTGCCGTTCCGGGCATATTCGTGCCCATCAAACTCGACGGGCGGATCCTCGTCGATGGCGGCGTAACCTCGGTCCTGCCCGTCGACGTAGTCCGGTCTATGGGAGCAGATATCGTGATCGCGATAGACCTGCTCAGCTGCGGCAACACATATAGCTCCATCCCCCGGACCGGCATCGGGGTCATGATCCGCTCCGCAATGACCCAGATCCGCATGGCATCGGTCGACCAGCGTCGACGCTCCGATATAATCATCGAGCCCGCGATCGCACACATCCGGATCGATCAATTAAAACGCGGCGACGAGCTGATCAAACTGGGTGAAGAAGCAGCCCTCGAAAGGATGGATGAGATATTGGCTCTACTGCCCCTCTGAATTAAGAAAAAACGCGCATAAACGCCGTGTTTACGCTTGCATAAGATCCGATGTCCGTGCAGAATATTTCCTGTTAATCCTGCTCTCGCGCATCAACGGTGATGTGCCCCGATAATAAGTAATTTTTCGACGGCGTCTGGAAGTTCGAGGGTTGGTTGTTAAGAGGTGTTGAAGTAGCTCATTCTCGAGCCCCGCGATGGCCGGATTCCTTAGATGCAGACCGTTTCCTCTAAGCTTCGATCCGTTCTCGATACTTCTCTGAGATCCCACTTCGGGAAAGGTAAAAAGAAAATTTTGTTATGGCAATGAAACTTTATGTTGGTAATCTCTCTTTCCAGACATCCAGTCAGGAGCTAGAAGAACTTTTTGCAGGCATTGGCACCGTTGAATCGGCCACTGTTGTCGAAGATCGCGAAACCGGCCGCTCGCGCGGCTTCGGATTTGTCGAGATGGCGTCACAGGAAGATGGCGAAAAGGCTATCGCCGAACTTAACGGCCAGGAAGTAAGCGGCCGTGAGATCAAGGTCAACGAAGCAAAACCGCGTGAAGACCGCGGCGGACGCGGAGGAGGTGGCGGCGGTCGAAGCAATTACGGCGGCGGTGGCGGCGGTAATTACGGCGGCGGCGGAGGATATGGCGGCGGATCCAACCGCTGGTAACCTGCGATAGTCGAATGAAAAGACAAGTGCCCGGGGCGATTACGCTCCGGGCACTTTTTGTCTAAGGCTTTGTCGCCCGGTTCGAAGGTTTAGGTTTGGGGGGCGAGGCGGTCTTAACGAATTTGGCACCTACCGACTTTGAATCGGCCTTGATATAGAACTCGACATTGGTGACAAGTTCGTTATTCACATAGAGGTCAACCCTATATTTGCCTGCCGTCCAGATCCCGTCAGGACGGCCTGTGAAGTTTACTCTATTCTGGCCCTCTTTGGTTGTATAGGAAGCCGTGACGACCTTTGTTTCCGGCTTTACGCCTGCGACGGCCATCGCGACGAAATTCATCTTAACTACGGAACTTGAGGTCGATCCGAGCATGACTACACAGTAGATCGGTATGTCGGTGACCTTGAATTCTGCGACCGGGTCCCCGGCTTTGCCGCTTCCATCATCTTTTGCAAGATAGACCTCTTCGACGCCGGGCCCGGGCAGCATCGGCTCCGCCTGCGCAGACGCACCTTGAAACGATACTATGAAAAATGCAATAAACAATAAAAAGCGCAAACCCATTTAACCCCGCGAATTTCCCCGGCACTGAATTTGAACCTCTAAAGCGTAGATTGGTTGCTTATCAAGGCTTAGATTTCCGACCGCTGCTTAATACCGGTGTTATAATCGTCACGTTTCATGAAATTCATATTCTCCGGCAGATTTTTCGTTCTATTGGCATTGGGGATCGTGCCGCTTTCACTGTCATGGACGGTGCCGCTCCTCGGTTATGCGGTTCTCGGCTATGACGTACTTTTGATCGGAGCAGCGATCGCAGATTATTTTTTTAGCCGTAATCTGCCATTAGAATTTCGACTTAAACGTGAATTCTCCTCGCGATTCGCTTTTGGGGAAAAGACCTCGGTCAGCATTCTCATCGATAATGCGTCCCCGCGTGCGTTTAACATAAGATTGAGGGATGAATATCCGCCGACGATGACTTTAGTTGAGTCGCGTGAGGCATCCTTTACCGTTCCGGGTCAGGGTACTGCTGAGTTTTCGTACCATTTAATACCGCCAAAGCGGGGAGTTTACGATTTTGGAAAAACAGCGGTCCGATTTCTTTCCCGCTTGGGTCTGGTGTGGTGTCAGACCGATCTCGGAGAGGCTCAGACCGTCAAGGTATATCCCAACATGCGGCGGGCACGCGAAATTGAGCTAAGAGCCCTGGGCGCCCGCTCGTTTCTTGCCATCCAGCGACGGGCGATCAGACGTGGCGAAGGCCGGGAATTTGAATCGATGCGTGATTATGTGATCGGCGATGAACTTCGGCATATATCCTGGACGGCGACGGCTCGGCGGTCACGGCTGACGACAAGACAGTACCAGATCGAACGCGACCAAACGATCGTGATCGCACTGGACGCGGGCCGTTTAATGACCGGACGGATCGGCGGCGAAACAAAATTCGATACAGCTCTGCATGCAAGCCTGGCTCTTATGTCCGCCTGTGCCCGAGCCGGTGACAATTGCGGACTGGTCGTATTTGGCCGCCGCGTAAGAAAGTATCTTCCGCCCAGACGTGGCGTCGAACATATCGACGCAGTGCTGGAGGCTCTTCATGACCTGGAGCCTGACCTGATCGAACCGTCTTATGCCCGTGCATTCCAGTTTATCGCCTCGACATTGAAGAAACGGGCATTTGTCGTGATACTTACCGATGTGATCGATAAAGACAGCTCAAGTGAGCTGATAAATTCGCTGCGTTTATTGCGTCCCCGGCACCTTCCTCTTGTTACCACGATAGGTGATCGCGATCTGAATGCAGCCGTAAGTTCAATACCGGCGGATATAGGAGATGTCTTTACGCAATCGGCCGCCGAGGAGATAATTCATCATCGTGAGGCGGCACTAAAGCTGGTCGAGTCACTCGGCGGGCTCGCAATCGACGTGACCACGCAGTCGCTGGGTCCTAAACTGCTTGAAACCTACCTGCGGGTGAAGGAACGCGGAATTTTATGAGTGTTGGAAACTTCAAGATACGGAGTCTTCTACTGACACGCTCCGGCCCGCAAAGAATAAATATGAGTACATTGCCAATCCTGTACCGATGCCCGTGAGGATCTTTACGATCGGGGGCATAGCGGATGGCGATAAGAACCCCTCAATTATTCCGGCGATCACCAGGAAAAATGCACAGCCGACAACGATCCTAACAGCCTCGATCCCCTTCTTTTTAAGAGCCTGAACGCGGGTCAGATCGCCGGGATCGACGATAGAATATCCGATCATCATTCCCGCTCCGCCGCAGAAGAAAATGCAGGACAGCTCGATCACGCCGTGGCCCACCACAAAACTCGCGAGGGCATTACCGAATGGCGGGTTGAGCTTATAGCAAGCCGCAAAAACGCTGCCGAGCCGGGCGCCCTCAAATGCCAGGTCGTAAACCGCACCGATGCCCAGAAAAGCACCCGTCGCGAAAACGCGCATCGTCACCAGGATGTTGTTAGAAAGAATAAAAGTCGTTCCGACCTGATTCGCATCGTTCAGTGTGAGCCACCATTGATCATTCGCAATGATCATCTGTGGGACACCTGAGAGCATTACGAAGTGGGTAAAATCCATATCTACCCAGGTAGCAATAAACCCGAATACCGCAAAACCAGCAAAAACACTGAAAGCAACCGCCATATAGCCCAGATTGTTTCTAAATGTGCGCGGCAATTCACGAGAAAAAAACGCTGCCACCATTTCAGTCCCGCGGCTGTCAGCACGATAGATCTTTCCGTGAGCCCTGATGACAAGGCTGTTCAGATAATTAATAAGCGCCGGATCACGCGTTTCAGCCCGTGCGATCGCAAGATCCGCCGCCGCACGCCGGTAAAGTTCGCCGAATTCGCGGACCTCAAGCCTGGACAGGCCCCTGAGGCTATTTCCCCTCAGCATCGTCAGCAGATCCTCCAGCCTTTGCCAATTGTCCTTGTGTTCTGTGAGAAAGCGGTTCACATCTTAGAGGTTATGGAATTGGAGAATTGCGGTCAAACCCTTCCACCGAGCAAGACTGCGGTGCCGCGTTGCGATAAGCATGTGCAGAACCTAAAATCGAAGTTTCCGCTATGTCCGAAGAAGTCCGAAAATATCATGAGGAAGAGGAGATCGGCAAGACGTATGATCTGCGGATCGCGCGCAGGTTGCTTAGGTACCTCAAACCCTATTGGCCGCTCGCGACCATCGCTCTGGTCCTTACGCTGTTCACAAATATCCTGATCAGCACACAGCCATACTTTACAAAGATGGCGGTTGACGATTTTATTACGCCGAAGAAAGTCGACGGGATTTGGCTGTTTGCCCTGGCATTCTTCGGTGTTTTTCTTTTCAGGTTCATTTTCTCTTACATACAGGAAGTATTGCTCAACCACGTGGGCCAGCGGGTGATGTTTGACCTGCGCACGGAGCTCTTCACAAAGCTGCAGAATCAGGAAGTCGCCTATTACGACCAATACCCGGTGGGCAGAACGATGACGCGGCTCACGGGAGACGTAGATGCACTCAACGAGCTGTTTACATCAGGCGTGATCGACGTTTTGGGTGACCTCGTTATTATCTTCGCGATCATAGGGATAATGTTCTGGCTTGATTGGAAGCTGGCGCTGGTCTCTCTCATTACGGTCCCTCTGTTAT
Source organism: Pyrinomonadaceae bacterium (assembly GCA_041749555.1). Classification (GTDB taxonomy): domain Bacteria; phylum Acidobacteriota; class Blastocatellia; order Pyrinomonadales; family Pyrinomonadaceae; genus OLB17. The sequence continues at coordinate 15,337 of JBGTBC010000064.1, forward strand.
TTACCGCGACGAACTGGTTTCGTAAGCACGCCCGCAACGGCTTTGACCGTGTCCGGACGCGAAATGCAAAGCTCAATGCTTTCCTGCAGGAATATATTTCAGGAGCCCAAACCGTTCAGCTGTTTAATGCGGAGGGAAAGGCCCGCCGACGGTTTCACGATATTAATGACGATTACAGAAACGCAAATATCGAGACCATTTTTTATTACTCGGTCTTTTACCCACTGGTTGATTTTATCGGAGCGATCGGGATCGCGGTTGTAATTTTCGCATTTGGTTACGAGATCCTCGCGGGGTATTCGGCGGCCGGGCAGGCGGTGACCGTTGGGATTTTAGCCGCGTTCATTCAGTATTCACTGCAGCTGTTTCAGCCGATCCGAGACCTCTCCGATAAATTCAATGTGCTTCAGGCAGCGATCGTGGCTTCGCACCGGATCTTCATCTTACTTGATCGCGAGGTCGCGATCACAACGCCTGATACACCGAAGCGAACCGGCAAAGCCGCTGGCAAGATAGAGTTCAAAAATGTCTGGTTTGCCTACAAAGGGGAAGATTGGGTCCTGAAGGATGTTTCGTTCACTGTAGAACCGGGAGAAAGCATCGCCCTAGTTGGCCATACAGGTTCTGGCAAGACGACCATCACAAACCTGATAATGCGGTTCTATGATGTACAGAAGGGCTCGATCCTTGTGGACGGCGTCGACGTTCGCGAATGGGATCTTCACGATCTGCGCTCGAATTTTGCGGTCGTTCTCCAGGACGTTTTCCTTTTCAGCGGCTCGATCGAAAACAATATCCGGCTCGGTAACACCGAGATCAGCCGCGATCGGGTCGAATGGTCCGCCCGCGAAGTCCATGCAGATGAATTCATTCGGAAGATCGATGGTGATTACACGGCTAAGGTTCGGGAGCGTGGTGCGGGCCTTTCTGTCGGTCAGAAACAGCTTATCTCCTTTGCCAGGGCACTAGCATTCGACCCGAAGATCCTGATCCTGGACGAGGCGACCAGCTCGATCGATACTGAAACCGAGCAATTGATACAGCAGGCGGTCGAGCGTGTTATGGAAGCCAGAACCTCACTCGTCGTGGCTCACCGCCTTTCAACGATTCAAAAATGTGATCGCATTATTGTCCTGCATCACGGTGAGTTGCGGGAATCGGGTACCCATAATCAACTGCTGGCGGAGAGAGGATTATATTGGCGGCTCTATCAACTGCAGTATTCAGATGAAAAGCTGCATACGACGGCCGATACGCTTTCTGACGGATCCTTGATCGAATATGGGTCGACAAGCTGATCCACTCGTTGAAGAAGGAACCTAATGCGGTACATCTCTCATTTCCGTTTTTGATATCTCACTGCATCCGGAATGCGATCACACCCGAACTTAATGCTACAAAATCTATGGTTTTGAGAGTATAATCGCCGTATAGGAGATCAGATGTTAGACGAATCGAAACACGCCGAAAACGGCAATGATTGCCGCTGGACGAGCCGTGTCCTTACCGTCGAGAAGGTTGCGACCGCTAAGCTGCCTACCGAGGCCGGTGATTTTCTTATCGCCGGTTATCGCTCGCTGATCAGTACAGAGGAATTCGTTGTTTTATATAAGGGGCCGATGGACGGGGATACCCCGACGCTTGTCAGGATACATTCACAGTGTCTTACAGGTGACGTATTCGGCTCGATAAAATGCGACTGCGGGCCGCAGCTGCACAAGTCTATGGAGATGATCGAGGCCGAAGGCCGCGGAGCGATCGTCTACCAGCAGCAGGAAGGCCGGGGCATCGGCATTATTAATAAGATCCGTGCCTATGCCCTTCAGGACGAAGGCGCCGACACTGTCGAGGCCAACGAAGCCCTGGGTTTCGCCGTCGACGCACGAGATTACCAACAGTGCGCCGAGATCCTGTTTGACCTGGGGCTCTGTAAGGTCAAGGTAATTTCAAACAATCCTGACAAACTTTCCGCCCTTGAACGCGCCGGCCTGCAGATCGTCGAACGCATCCCGATCGAGATCCAAACAACGCCGCCCGCGGCCCATTATCTTCGAATCAAAAAAGAGAAGATGGGGCATCTCTTGAATTCTTGAGAACCAAACCCATCCAAAAAACCAAATTTTATTCGATAATCTGGATTTGACAGAAGTTATAGGTAGCTTTATTCAAAACCTTGACGCCATTATGTGCAATGTTTTCATAAGTTTCCATGAGTCAGATGTCAATGTCGGGGCGTGGAGCGAAAGTTGCATATAATAATGATGCGTAGAATGCGTAATGTGCGACCTGGTATTTTATGATTTGAGGATGACACGCACATATATCCAATCATTAGGAGATTTAATATGAGAATTGCAAAATGTATGCCCATGGCTCTTGCCCTGGTAATTGCCTTGTCGGCTTTTGCGTTTGGGCAGGGAACTAGTGGAAGCATAGAAGGAGCCGTTACGGATGCGAATAATGCTCGCATTCCAAATGCAACCGTTAAGGTTGAAAGTTCAGGCACCACAACCGGTTACAGTCGTACCGTCATTGCGGACGGCACTGGCTATGTAAATATTTCAAATGTGCCTCCAGGCACGTATAAGGTGACCATCTCAGCGACCAATTTTGCTGAGCAGACACAGACAATCCAAGTGTCGATTGATAGAGCTACGCCGATTTCAGCGGTTCTGCAGGTCGCCGGGGCGGACGTTAATGTCACGGTCACAGGCGACTCGGCGGTAACGGTGGATACCTCTAACAATACTGTTGATACCACTATCGGCAAGCGCATCTTCGCCGCTCTGCCTAAAGGACAGGGCTTTGGCAGTTTACTTAAGATTGCCCCGAATGTGCGTCCGGAACCTCTTGGTGCTGGTTTTCAGATCGACGGAGCGTCAGGTGCTGAAAACGTGTTTGTGGTTGACGGGCAGGAAGTCACAAATTTCCGTACGGGCCAGTTAAATTCGAACAACAACCTTCCGTTCGAACTTCTTCAGGAAGTTCAGGTAAAATCGACCGGCTTCAACGCGGAATACGGCGGTGCGACGGGTGGCGTGATCAACGCCGTGACATCGGGCGGTAACAACGACTGGCACGGAAACTTTGGTACTAGTTGGGGAGTTTCGAAGTTCCAGGGCGGCCCGCGGCTTTTTTTGAACCGGTTTGCTACAACTGGAGCTCCAGAATATTTCCAGCCACAAAAGGATGGCGGAACCGATTTTTTCCCGGTAGCCAACATTAGCGGTCCGATTGTCAAAGACAGGCTCTGGTTCTCGGCCATTTATGCCCCTTCGATCTTGCAAACTGATCGTGTTATTGATTACTACACCACTGGAAACAATCCGAATGGCCGCGCTGTTGCGTCAACGGAGAACTATCACAGCAGGGTAAAGACTGACGAAATGTTCTTCCGGCTGGACGCCCAGCCGGCTTCGAGATTGCGTCTGTTTGGAACATTCCTATACAACCCGATCACTCAAGACGGTGTTTTGCCGTCAATTGTAGAAGGCCTCAACGGTGCTCCTCAGCAAGCTCTGGGACTTGTCGGAGCCGCTTATCTCGGACAGCAGGGAGGACGTCAGAACAGTAACTCGGTCAACGGACAAGCTACGTGGAATCCGACCAATAACCTTGTGCTAAATTTCAGGGCCGGACGGAGCTTCCTCAATGAAAAGCTAAACTCCTATGGCTTACCACGTGTTTTGCGAACTATTTGTCAAGCAGGTTGGGCGGCAAGCACAACCCCTGGATCGAACTGCACGAACGGTTTCCAGACTATTGCAAATAATTTCCAGATAAATTACGACGTTTCGACGCGTACTACATTTGATGTGGATGCAAGTCTTGTCGGAATTGATCTCGGCGGTCGTCACAATTTCAAATTTGGCTATCAGCAGAATCGATTGTTCAATACAGTTGATCAAGGATATGCCAATCTGGGGATCTCATCACTTTACTACGGTCGTTCGATCGCGGGGCTAACGGGACAAGCTCCGACGGGAACGCTGTGTGCTCCCGGCCAAGTCACCAACTGTTATCTCGGCTCTGGATTCTTGCAGCGTTTCGGTACGATCGGAAGCGCCAGCAGCAAGAACCAGGCTTTATTTGCCCAGGACTCGTGGCAGATAATGAGGCGTCTGACCCTTAACTTGGGGATCAGAATTGAGAACGAGAATGTGCCGAGTTTCGGTGACGCATCAAAAACAGAGGCGATCACATTTGGCTGGGGAGACAAGATTGCCCCGCGTCTTGGCTTTGCACTAGATCTAACCGGGAACGGCAAAACCAAGTTGTTTGGTAGTTATGGTTGGTTCTACGACCGTTTCAAATATGAATTACCACGCGGTTCATTCGGCGGCGACTTTTTCCGTCGCGACTACTTTGAAATTCTTCCTTCACGCGGTGCTGGGTACCAGAATTACACTCTCAATGCGATTCTGGGCGGCAGGCCTGATGCGCTCGGCGGAACATGCCCGATCGTAGGCGGCCCCGGTTACTCCATCTGTCAGTTTGATTTCCGCATCGCAACCAATCAGACCGGTGCCGATATCTTCGATTCTGGTGCTATTGATCCCAATATCAAAGCCGCTCGCCAGAGTGAGTACACATTCGGCCTTGAACACCAGTTGGCCAGGAATATGGTCATTGCCGCTCGATATACGCATAAACAGATCGACTATGCTGTAGAAGACATCGGTGTGTTCAATGATCAGGGCTCTGAAGCTTACATCATTGGAAACCCCGGCTTCGGTTTGGTCTGCGATATCTCGAAGAGCGCTAATCTGCCGTGTCCGAAGGCTAATCGCGAATTCGACGCTGTCGAATTTCGTGTCGACAAACGTGCGACCAAATACTTCTACAATGCCAGCTACACCTGGAGCCGACTTTTCGGTAACTATTCAGGTTTGGCCAGCTCGGATGAATTTGGCCGCTCGTCGCCAAACGTAAACCGTTTCTTCGACCTTCCAATGTTGGGTTTCAACGCAAATGGCGATCCGGATGATGGTCGATTGGCCACTGACAGGCCGCATGTAGTGAAAGCCTACGGCGGTTACACGTTTGATTGGAATGGAAGCCAAACGAATTCCACGACTATCTCGGGTTTCACGACCTTCCAGTCGGGCACTCCGCTGACGACTATTTACACTAACTATGCCGTTACCAGTGCCATCCTTTTCAAACGTGGCGATCTGGGACGCACTGAAATGTTTACGGAGTCTGATCTCTCTGTTAGTCACACTTATCGCTTTGGACGTGACAATCGGATCAGCTTTCAGCCGTATGTCAGCATTACCAATCTTTTCAATGAAAAGAATGAAACTACCTTCCAAACAACCATCAGCAGCACTGACTTCCGTGCGTCGACCTTGGCCGCTAATGGTTGCGCGACGTGTACGAGTGAAGCAGCTGTATTCCAGGCGATTTTTAATGGTCCTGGTATTCAGTCCGCTATTCTTGCCTTCCTTTCAAATCCGACAACTTCGGCAGCCGCTGGCCAACGAAATGATTACGGATTAGTGAACGGGTTTCAGGGGCCACGAGGCGTCCGCTTCGGTGCTCGTATTTTCTTCTAAACTTTAGTCTAGAAGTTTTTGTGAGGCTGTCTGAAAAGGCAGCCTCTTTTTTTGTATAAAGGGGTGAATAGTTTCAAAGAAATTCGGCCAGGAGCAGCCGATGCTATTGCCGCGAAGTTATAAGGGTCTGGCTCCTGCGAATCATCCCTTTGGAGCGGCGAATTATGTGATCGAATCGAGTCGATGTTTAGTGATTTTTAGGCCTGTTATTAGGGTTGTTGGGCCTCGGTTGAGCACCGTCTATATGAATACATACGAAACAAGTTTTGCGTGACCTAAGATTGAGCAGGCGTGCGCAGAGAACGGTTTGGGAATATGCTAAACATATTTACAGGGAAGAGGAGCAGAGGAACATTGCAGCGATAGAGGATGGCGTTGGAGCCCAATGTAAGCTTCAAGTTTCTCGAATACATCCTTGTCGTATTTGCTAAATGCGAGTTATTCAGTTGACGGGCGATTCTTTGATTTCTGTCGCAAGTCATCAATTATCTTTTTGATTTTCTTGGCTTCATCAACCGGAAGCTTACTCGAGCTAAGATACAATTCAAGTTCGTCGGCAGCCTCCTTGAATTTCTTCATTTCGTTGCCGTAGAGTTGAGCAAGTTCCTTATGTATTGCCGGAATCGCGACCTTCGACAATCGCTTCGCCTGAAGTAGATGTTTTTCCGCGCTCACAAAGTCTCCTCCTTCGCGTTCAAGCGTTCCAAGGAGATAGAGGACCTGAACCGAACTTGGAGCCAAATTAGCGGCTTGCTCAAGAGACACTGTCGCAGCCTTATTGTAACTCTTGCCGAGATTATGCATGGCAAAGCCCAAATAATAGAAAGATGTCGCACTCTTGGGATTCACTTCTGTAGCGTTATAAAAGTAGGGAATCGCCTTTTCATAGTTTTTGGCCGTAAATAGTTCCTTACCCATTCGATGCAAAGCAAGGTAGTAATTTGGAAACAACCGGATCGCTTCATTTAATTGGTCGAAACCTTCGGCTTCACGTTTAGACGCTAGACTCTTGACCGCCTCGTCGAAAGATTTTTTCGCTGCAGGTGGAACGTCCTGTGCGAACACAACGGCAAGCTCTGTTTCGGCTAATCCGCCTTTTTTCGGCTGCAAGTAAAAATCTTGTGTGAAAAACCCGACTCCCTGACCGCCGCGAATATTTATTGTGACGACCTCAACCATGAATTCCTGATCCTCAAGGTCAAACCGAAACGGCATGGCCTTGACCGTGTATCGGCCGTCAATCAGCCCAGTGAACGTGTACCTGCCAGCCGTATCAGTTTTAGTTCGACCCCTCACTTGATAATTCTCATTCAGGAGCTCCAGATCGACTTCAAACAACGCGTTTCTTTGCTTATCGTAAACAAATCCGCTGATAGTGCTCTGCGCATTAGCGCAAACGGATAAGAAAAGTATCGTTAGTGAGACGCACAGACCCACTCTCAAGGTTTTTCCGTAAATTTTATCGAGTAACACTTCTGCAACCTCCGAAACTTGGAAAAGTACTGCCTTTTCATTGCGGCGATGTTCTATCATATCACCGTATAAATCTCAAAGAAACACAAAACGGTCTGGTCAAGATGAAATATCGCAAACACCCACTCCTCCGTTATCCGGCACGTTCGTTGGTCACTAAAAGCTGTAAAAAAAACTGAATAAACTAATTTTTCTTTCTTAGAGCTTGGATTGCTTGCTTGACCTCGGCTAAGTTCGCCGCGTCCGGACTTAACTTCAGAAAAAGCTCCAATTCGTCGGCCGCCTTTGTAAACTCGTCTTGGTCCTTATATACGCGCGCGAGCTGCCAGTGGATTTCTGCCACGGTACCTTTAGTGAGTTCGTTTGCCTTCAGGAGTCGGTGAAGGCCTTCTGAATCCTTCTTTTTACTATGAAGAGCGATACCCAGCCAGAGGTGCCCATTGGGCGTTGCCGGTTCCAGCACGACCGCGGATTTGAAATGCCCGATCGCCAAGTCGGTCTGCTTCAGGCGAAACAGCGCGAGGCCCAGGCCCATTGTGCTGGTGTGGCTGCGCTGATTTACCATCAGGGCTCTGGTTAGCAGCACGTATGCTGCCTCATAATGTCCGCGGACTACATATTCATTACCAAGTCGATCAAGAGCAGCAAAATATTCAGGGAATATCTCGATCGATCTCTTAAGCTTTTCAAAAGCCTCTTTTTCATTTTTCGACGCAAGGTCATCGAGTGCTGAATTGTAAAGATTCTGTGCTTCAACCGGCACTTCCTGCAAAAAAACGACGCCCGGAGCGGCACTTGCCCCGGCGTTTCGATTTTTTCGAGTGCCGAGATAAAACTCGACCTGTTCGGTATTTGCCAGTCGGCCCGAGATCGCGGCGAGCGTGACACTCCGCGTCTGCTCTTCATAATCGGTGCCGGTAGTAACGACTTTCAAATAATACTGTCCGGGTGCCAGTCCCGAAAAAGTAAACATTCCAGAACTCCGCGTTTGAACACGACCGACAATTGCGTAGAAGTCACTTTGGAGTTCGACGTATATCTGTGCAACTGGCGCACGGGTCTCGCTGAAAACAAAACCCGAAATAGTATTTGTATTTCGAATGGACGGTATCTGAGCGAAAATCGAACCGGAACCTGTGTTGAGGAAAACTAAACACGCGGCTGCAATTAGGAAAGCTCTAAAATTACCTTTCATCGAGACCTACTGCATAAACTGGAGATCACCTATTATCGAATACGATCCGACATAGATATCAGCTTGCTAAAGGCACGTCAAATCTTCAATTTTTGTCACTATAATATGTATGTTGTGATAGATGCAAGATGCATTAGAAACGTGGCGAGTTGCAACCCGTCGGACAGCCTCTAACTCTCGCTGACTTTGAGCACAGCGAGAAATGCTTCCTGCGGGATCTCGACGCGGCCGACTTTCTTCATACGCTTTTTGCCTTCTTTCTGTTTTTCGAGCAGCTTGCGTTTTCGCGAGATATCGCCGCCGTAACATTTGGCAATGACGTTCTTACCCATCGCCTTGACGGTCTCGCGGGCGATAACCTTGTTGCCGATTGCGGCCTGGATCGCCACCTCAAACATCTGCCGCGGTATCAGTTCCTTCATTTTGGCGGTGAGCAGGCGGCCCTTGGCCGTGGCTGTGTCGGTATGCAGGATCAGAGAAAGAGCATCGACTGGCTCGCCCGAAACTAATACATCTAGTTTAACGAGTTTGCTTTCCTGGTATCCCGACAAATGATAGTCCAGCGAAGCGTATCCCTTAGAGACGCTCTTCAGACGGTCATAAAAATCCAGGACGATCTCATTCAGGGGCAGTTCGTAAACTAGCATCACGCGGTCGGTCGTCACGTATTCAAATTTTTTCTGTACGCCGCGTTTTTCATCCAAAAGGGGTAAAATGCCTCCCAGGAAATCATCATTGGTAAGAATTGTCGCTTCGATGAAAGGCTCCTCGATCTTTGAAATACGGCCGGTGTCGGGCATCTTCGATGGCGAATCGATCTCGGCGACAGCCCCGTCGGTCGTGGTTACACGATATCGAACTCCCGGAGCGGTCGTGATCAGCTCAAGGTTAAACTCGCGTTCGAGCCTTTCCTGAATGATCTCCATATGGAGCAGCCCGAGAAAACCGCAGCGAAATCCGAACCCCAGAGCGGTCGAAGATTCGGGCTCAAAGAAAAACGAGGCGTCATTAAGCCGCAGCTTTTCCATTGCGTCTCGAAGGTCCTCGTACTGCGCCGAATCGATCGGGTAAAGCCCCGCAAAGACCATCGGCTTCACTTCCTGAAATCCCGGGAAAGGCGTATCGACAGGCCTCGCAGCCTCGGTGATCGTATCGCCTATCTGAACGTCCGCAACGGTTTTGATCGACGCGGTCAGAAAGCCGACCTCGCCGGGACCCATAACGTCGATCGGCGTCGGCCGCGGGCGATTGACCCCTATCATTTCGACGAGATATTCGCGGCCCGTATTGAAAAACTTGATCTTTGTCCCTTTCTTCACCACACCGTCGATGATGCGAAAGAGCACAATTACACCGCGATAACTGTCGTACCAGCTATCAAATATCAGGGCCTTGAGAGGAGCGTTGCGATCTCCTTTCGGCGGCGGCACCTTTCGAATAATGGTCTCGAGAACCTCCTCGATGCCGATGCCGGTCTTCGCCGAAGTCATCACCGCCTCGCTGGCGTCGAGGCCGATGATATTTTCGATCTGTTCCTTGATCCGGTCAGGTTCGGCAGACGGGAGATCGATCTTGTTTAATACTGGAATAAGCTCAAGGTCATTTTCGATCGCGAGATATGTGTTGGCGAGGGTTTGGGCCTCAACGCCCTGAGATGCGTCGACTACAAGCAGTGCCCCTTCGCAAGCCGAGAGCGACCGCGAAACCTCATACGAAAAATCCACGTGGCCAGGTGTGTCGATCAAATTTAAAACGTAATTCTTGCCGTCTTTGCCTTTGTAATCCAAACGCACAGCGTGGGCCTTGATCGTGATGCCGCGCTCCCGTTCAAGGTCCATATCATCGAGCAGCTGAGCCTCCATATCACGCTCGGCAACGGCCCCCGTGATCTGAAGCAGGCGGTCGGCAAGCGTCGATTTGCCGTGGTCGATGTGGGCAATGATCGAGAAGTTTCTTATTAGATTGAGATCCATATGCACAGGCAAACAGAAATTGTACCAAATAGCCGGACTTGGCGCATCGTACGTCTGAAACGCGATCAAATATTTAATTGCCCGTCCAACGAATGTTTGTTATAGTGAATTTATTAGTAGTAATTCATTTTTTTAACGCCTTTATTGAGCGCAGGAGGTAAATTATGGGACGTGATTACGACAGAGAGGAAACAAGCGCAGCTACAAAGCTGACCTATTTATTAGTTGGTGGAGGCATCGGTGCGATACTCGCACTGCTGTTTGCCCCAAAATCTGGCGAGGAACTCCGCGAGGACATCGCCGATGCAACCCGCAAGGGCATTGAAAAGAGCAAAGTGGCAGCTTCTCAGATACAGGAAAAAGCCGGCGAATACTACGAAGTGTCCAAAGAAAAAGCGGAAGAGCTCTACCACACGGCCGCGGAGAAAGCTGGCGAGTTATCGGAAAAAGCTAAATCAGTGGCGGCAAGCACGGCCAACCCGTTCACCGCCGCGATCGACGCGGGAAAGGATGCTTACACGGCTGAGAAACGCAAAAACGAGGCCAAAGCGATCAGCGAGGGCCGGGCCAGCTATCCGATCTCCGACGAAAACAAGATCCTTGAGGACAACGATAACAATTAGACTATGAATCCGAACGATCTCCAATTCTGGCAAATGATCTCGTCGATCGTGATCGCTATTTGTTTTATCGCAATGGCGATTACGATGATCGTGATAGCCGTCATCATCAAGCGCGTTGTCAAAACAGTCAACAATCTAGAGGAGCGGGTGGAACCGCTGATCTCAAAGGTTGACGCCATCGGCGTACAGGGCCGGGAGATCTCTGTCCACTTCACCGAGGTTTCGGCCAATCTGTCGACGGCTACGAAATATCTGGCCGAATCGACCGAGCTGATCAAAGACGAAGTTGCCGAGTTAAAGGCCCTTGTCGATGATACCGCGGTCACGGCCCGTGATAAGGTTCAGATGGTCAGTCGCTCGATCGACCGCACTCATATGCAGGTCACCGATACGACTGAGTTTGTGAATCAGAAGATCGTGGTCCCGGCACGCGAGATCGCCGCCATAATGGCGGGCGTTAAGAAAGGCCTCGAGGTCTTTTTCGCACCTGCCCCGAAACAGATCGACCGCGTTTATATGGAAGACGAGATGTTCATCGGCTAAGGCTAACGAAAATCAACTCGTAGTAAGAAAAGCGTGGTCTGATCGGCCACGCTTTTTTGCAGGGAACCATTTGCCTTCGGCCGGCGTAAAGCTGGGCATGACAACCGAATCCCCTCGCCTCCTGGCACGCCTCGCCGGACTGTTTTTTCTGCTTACCATCGTGGGCGGCATCATCGCACAAGGTTTTATCAGCGAGCGCCTGATCAATTTCGGAGACGCCGCCGCCACCGCGAACAATATCCTCGCGAATAAGGGAGTGTTTCAGATTGGCTTCACGATCTATCTGATCGAGATGGCGTGCCAGCTCATTACCGGCGTACTCTTTTACCGGCTGCTACGGCCCGTTAACCGCACGCTTGCTTTGCTGATGTTGTCATTCGAAGTCACGGGTATCGGTATCAAAACTTTTGCACGCGTCTTCTACATCACGCCGCTGTGGGTGCTAGACGGCACTGGCGCACTTGACGGACTGGATGCGGGGCAGCTGCAATCCATCTCGCTGGTGCTTCTCAAAGCGAACGATTTCGGTGCGGCGACCGCACTCGCATTCTTCGGGTTCTCGACCCTTCTGATGGGCTATCTGATCTTTCGTTCAACATACCTGCCGCGCTGGCTGGGCGTGATAGGGATGATCGCGGGCGCGGGATGGCTGACGTTTATCTACCCGCCGCTCGGCTACCGCGTTTTTATGTTCGCGGCCCTCATCGGTCTGGTTGGTGCGGCGGCAAAGATCTTTTGGCTGCTCGTTTTCGGAGTGGACGAAAAGAAGTTCCGAGGGATCGAGGCTGCCAATTTATAATGGCTGCTTAACGCTCAGGATGTACAGTCAAGCGAATTCGGGATATCATTCACCTGCCGATTTGGAGGGCAATCCTTATGAAAAAGAAATTTTGCGTGATCGTCACGGTTTTGATTTTTGCTATGGCAGCTTTTGGGCAGAGTGGCCTCGAGAAGTATGTCGGGCAGTATCAGGTGACGGGTGCGCCGATCATGATCACCGTGACCGCCCCGGACGGCAAGCTCGCGATCGAGGTGACGGGGCAAGGGAAGGCCATTATCGAGTTGGTCTCAGGCGAGAAATACGCGGTGAGAGGGACGCCGATCACGCTGACGTTTGAAAAGGATACGGCGGGCAAAGTGACGGGGATGATGATCCATCAGGCTCCGGGCCTGGACGTTCCGGCCCCGAAGATAAATTCTTCAACAGATGCTCCGAGTGACAAGTCGCCGCATAAATCGGCCTTGGTTACAGCAAACGGTATCAAGCAGCATTATCTCGATTGGGGCGGCACCGGCGATGTCATCATAATGCTCGCAGGGCTCGGCAATGACGCCCATGTATTTGACGAGATCGCACCTAGCTTTACGGACAAGTTTCGCGTTGTGGGCCTTACACGTCGCGGATTTGGCGCGACCGAGCGGCCGGCCGCAGGGTATGACACGGCAACGCGGGTCGAGGACATTCGCTCATTTATGGACTCACAAAAGATAACGCGGGCACACTTCGTCGGGCATTCGCTCGCTGGTGACGAGATGACGCAATTTGCCACGCTATACCCGCAACGGGTGGTGAAGATGGTCTATCTCGACGCGGCCTATGACCGGCGAACATTCTTTACGTGCTCGAGCGACATGCCCGGCGGTATGCCGGACAGCTTTCGCCGCATCTCGGGCGAGGCCCTAAATTGCCCCGGCTGGGAAAAGATCGTTGCACCCGACATGCCTCCGCCTGATATGGTGAATGTGCAGGTCTCGACGATGAGATCCGCGGCGAAGTTCGCGCCCGATTACACTAAGATATCGGCCCCTTCGCTCGCGATCTATGCGGATGCCGAGCTGCCGCAGACCGCCGGTGTGCTCGACGCTGAAACTACCGCAAAGCTCAAAACCTGGTGGAAGGAAAAGCAGATGCCGGTAACGCGGGCCAACTTCGATCAGTTTCGCAAACAAATGAAAAATGGCCAGGTCGTCGAGATCAAAGGTTCAACGCACTACGTTTTCGTCGGGCCGTATAGGGACCAGGTCGTCACGTTGACGCGGGATTTCTTGATGAAGTGAACGATTCTCAGCCGGTTGAGTATTCAGAAGTCAGAATTAAGCACGATGTCTTTTGCACGCTCGTAATCGGCGGTTGAGTTGATGTTCAGGAACAGATGCTCTGCATTGGGCAGATCCTGGAATGAAAAGAACGGGACATAATGCGTGGTTATCCGTGACAGCAGGTTACGCATGCTGCGGTCGGCGTTTTTTTGCTGATCGAGAACGGCGTCGAGAGTCGATTTTCGCCGATACAGGGCGCAGAGCGGTTGGGGGCGTTCGTCAGACTGGATGGGGACGACGGCATCGGTTTCGAGGCTGATCTGCTCTACAAGTTTTGGAAAGACCTCGCCTGTAACAAATGGCAGGTCGCAAGAGATGACCGCGATCCATTCGCTGTTTCCGTTTGAAAGAGCAGTTTCCAGCCCCGACAGCGGCCCAAGTCCGAGAACAACTTTGTCGGGAAAAGCGGGCCAATGCTGGGCACATTCACGCGGTTCCCCGGCAATCGAAATGCGGCCGTCGGAAATTTGCGACAGAGCCTTTCCGGCCATCTCAATCAAGGAATAGCCGCCGATCTCAAGGGCGGCCTTGTCTTCGCCCATTCGGTGGCTGGCCCCGCCCGCGATGATCCATCCATCGATATTTGATGATCGCACCACTCTATAAATCTTACCCCTGCGAGGTCAAAAGGTATATGCGGCTGCGAGATTGAAATGGTCCCCGGTCCGCCGGCCCGTTACGAAATAGTTGGTTCGAAATCGGCGGTATTCGGCTGCGATCGAGAACTGCGGGGTAAACCGGTAGATCGCATTGGCCGCGAGCACGATATTTTGCGTGCGGAAATCCCGGTTGCTGAGGCTGACGAGGTCACGGTCGCGAGGGTCGTCTATTCCAGCGGATGCGTACAGGTCGAGTTTGTCACCCGCGATGTCCGGCGTGAAGCCGAGTTGGACCCAACCCCCGCGGGTAGCGATGGCCCGGACGCCGCCGGCAACGAGCCCGCTCGCCGTCGAGAGTGCAAAGTCATTGTTGTAACCCTGGAAGATGCCCGCCTGAAAGCCACCCAAGTTTCGCCCGATGAACGCCTCGCCGAGGATCAGCAGCCGAGCATGGAGCGGGAAATTCCAGTCCAGTGCAAGGCCCGCGGAATCGATGTCATTCGCGATGTTGGCGGCCGTTGTAAAAACCCGCGAGCGGCCGTAGTGGCCTGAAACGGCGATCGTGCCGGACTTTTTCGAATCGAGCCAGTCATTGTCGGAGAACGTGATCCGGCTCTGCAGGAACGGCATTCGCGAGCTGGCACCACTATTCGGCTGGAGGAAAAAGCCTCCGCCCGCCGCGGAATCGCCCGTTTGGGGTGCGAGCACGGCACCCGATAACACTATATTTTTATGAAGTTTGCGGTCGACACGAACGAGGGGGATACGTGCCCAAGGATTTCCCGCAGCGGCCAACTGCGGGATCGCGGCGGCAGCAAGGGATACTGGGCTTACCGGAGCGAAAAGCATCCAGTCCTGTCCGACGGTGACCGAGGCGCGTTCCCAGTCGAGCTTGGCGTTTGCGAGGCGAAGCCGGACGACACCGAAATTCTCACCTATGCCCACACCCGGCGAACCGCCGAAAAAGTCTGCTTCGATCACACCCGACAGACGCGCCGTGCCCACGCGGGCGCCCTCGAGCCTGAGGCCGAGTCGAGTCTGACGAACGGACGCGCTGAAATGGCTCGCACCTGAGGTGGCCGCGAACAGCGGAACGTCGGCATTATTGGTGCCCCCGCTGTTGGCAAAGGCATTGAAGTATATCGTCCCGTACGGCGTCAGGCGTGCCGGGCCGATGTCGACGCCGAGAGTCTTTTGCGGGGCTGCAGCTGGTTTGGCTTCAGCCAGTGTAAGGGGCGACGGTGCGGCAGGTGATGCAGCAGTTGTAGCCGCAGGCAGTGGGGAAGGTCCAGCTTTATCCTGCATCGCGGACTTGAGGGCCTCGAGCTGTTCCTGAAGGGCTTTTAACTGTATTTCGAGGAGTGTGATGCGCTCGTTGGTCGCGTCTGCCGGCTGGTTAGGAACCGATCCGATTCGGACCGGATCCTGTGCCGGCAGTGATGGGGCAGCGGCAATTGTAAGGAAAAGAAGGACGGCTAGTTTTGTGTAGAACATTGTTTTAGCTGGGCCTCTCTGCTCCAGGCCTCGTATAGAACCACCAGTTGATCGCGGAGGCAAAAATAAAGAACCCCGCGAGTACATAAAAGAACGGCGTCGGATCTCCGTATGCCGCGATCACGCTGCCGATCGCGACCGAGAAGATAAACGGCCCGTAGGCTGCCACGGCAGCGGTCCATCCGATAACGCCCGCAGCCTGTCTCGGGTTGTGGCCGAAGATTATCGGATATTGGCGAAACGTTCCGGCATTACCCATTCCGGTAAAGAAAAACAGCGTCAGCATCAGCGTTACGAACATCGAGAACTGGTCCAAAGAGTCGGGCGTGAAGAGTCCGAGGGCGATCATCGTTATCGTTATGACGACCATCGCCACACCGCAGATCTGCGTCAGGATCGCTCCGCCGACTTTATCAGCGATAAATCCAAAGAAGATCCGGCTGGCCGAACCGATCAGCGGGCCATAGAAGGCATAGACGAGCGGATCAGGGGCGTTGGGGAATTTCCCGTATATCGTCCCGATCAGCAGAGGGAACACCGCCGCGAGGCCCGAAAACCCGCCGAAGGTCATTAGATAAGTGATCGTGCAGAACCACGTGTGCTTATCCTTGAAGATGTCCATCTGCTCACGGACGCTGGCCTTCATGCGGACGCTGCGGAGCATATACCAGGAGAGGCCCGCAAGGATGATAAGCAGCGGCACGTAGACAAACGCGGCATTCTGGAGCCAAACCTCACTCGTGCCGACGACCTCTTTTGTTTGCGGATTCACCTTTGTCATGGTCTGCGAACTGCCGACCATGGCGACTCCGATTATCATCGGCGTAACAAACTGCGTGAGACTGACCCCGAAATTGCCCAGTCCCGCCTGTATACCGAGGGCGGTGCCCATCAATCGCTTGGGAAAGAAAACACTCGTGCTCGGCATGTA
>JBGTBC010000065.1:0-8640 GCA_041749555.1 Pyrinomonadaceae bacterium
CTGCACTCCGAACTCGCCACTCCGCACTCACTAGACCCCTGTTTTTGTACCACGGCTGGTACAGCGATTATGACGTAACCCTTGCTATCACAGTGAGTTGCCCGTTTGTACCATGTACCACGCATTTTTACAGAATGTGTATTACAAACGCGCGCAGCAAGTAGCCTCTGCCCCCGCCAACGATCCACCATCGACGAACAATCCCGCAACGACCAACCATCAACGATCCATCATCCACGATAATTTTCAAACATCCATCCGGATGCGATCCGGAGCGTTGCAAGTATAGCACAGAATTGCGTATATGATCGATGAATTTAAAGGGTTCAGGCGGTTCGAATCAGCGGCTATTAAAAGCGGAGTAGGTCTATATTTCCATCTCTTGCGGCAACCCAAAAAGAGTTGAATTACATTCATTCCGCATCAAGATCGGGGTTTCGCTATCCCATCGAGGAGCTAAGGACATCCCGCGGTCGGGAATATTGCAGAACGGTGGTTCGCACGTATAGATTCGATTCATTATTGCAGCTTCCGCACGATAGAGAATTCTCCGGTCGGTGCTTACCGGTGCCACGAACAGCCGAAATCCCGCTAGTTGCCGTTTTGCTGCCGAGATCAACTCATCACGTCGGCGATCAAACTCCGCTCTTTTCTCGTCACTCCATTCCCATCCCGTCCAAACGTTCCGCCGATGAGCGTCAGCCATACATTCGATATCCAGTACGTGATAATCGCCACACAAATACTTCGAAGTGTGTTCACGCAAACGCACCCTAATCGATCTCGTGGTCATGCCCGCCGCATAGATCAAGAATCCCTCCCGATGGGGAACTGTCCATAAATAAATCCCGGAATCATCAGGAACTGTCGGTAAATTGTTCTCGAGTTCAAAACCAAGCCAGGCGAAAGGTCCCGTCCAATCAGCGACGATATTTGGGATGGTTAACATGCTGTATTTTGCTCGCCTAATTTACGGCGAATTGCTAAAAAGAAAGGCTCGCCTTATGGCGGACGTCGACAAAGTCCTTCACGTGCAGATAAATCTGAATTCGGCCACTAGCCGACATTGATAATTTGTCGATGTTCTTCTTAAGATAGGATGTTGGGACCTTGAAGAGTTTAAAAGTCTTTCCAGGTTTATCGGTTGCCCCGGCGAAAACGATGAACTCGGACTTATCCAGGTCGGCAGACTTTATGTTGATCCACCAATCATCATAGTAGCTAGATCTTTCCGACGACTCGTATGCCCGGCTCGAACGCCGCGGATACTTGGCGAGCTCAGGGAAATTACGGTTTATAAATTCTCTGCTGGAAACGCTCATAATCCTCCTAAAGCTGTTTTACCAATGGACCAAAAACGCGGCGGAGTTCTTCTAGCCTCTTCATTATCCAGTCCGCATATTCCGGCCACCTTTTCTCGTCATTGAGATCGGCATCCTGACGAATGAATATCCGACAGGCATTTGCGTTTTCCGGCTTATACCAAGTCAAGGAATAACCTAACTGGGATTCAAGCTCTTCTTTCTGCGCGAATAGAGTGTCGAAGGATTGCGAAGCATTTCGAATGGATATTTCAAATTCCGCTCTTATCTCCCCGGTCTCGTAGCTCGCCTTAACGCTATTCCAGAATGAAACTATTGCGCTTAACTTAAACCCACTCCTCCCAATACTAAGGTTCATCCAATGTTGTGGCTGGGGCTTTGTGGGTGTTAGTCCGGCGGAGTTGGCCCTTACATGTTCGGCAAAAAGCGTCCAGAAACGAAGTTGTAGTTGCTTTGCTTCCGTTAGCCCCTCACGCTCGACGCGAGCGACACCCTCCGATACCGTCTTACTCCAATCATTTGGCTTGGAAACCACGTTGAACTTGGGTGCAACGTTCGAATCACCGATACGCCAAAGTTCAACTTCAAGGCCAAAAAAGTTGAATTTCTCATCGGTTATCTCATTAAGCCAATCAAGAGCTGACCTATGTTCCTCGGTGAATGGATTTGCGATCCAAACAATGGTTACAGCTTTCAACCCCGATGCGTAGGTGATCAGTTGTCCTAAGTGCTTATGGTCGGTTCGCTCTAATTGATTTTCAATTAGTACCCAATTACCGTTTACCGTGTCCTTGCACAAAATATCCGCGCTAAACGGTCCTACGCTCTTCTCCGTCGCCTCGTGCTCAAGTTCGATCCCAATTGCCTCTCCAAGCAACACGAGGTTCTCCGTGTTTGCCAGCCACGGGGTGAAGTGAGTTGCCTCATTCGCCCAGATCGTCCGGGCATCGACTCGTTCCAGTCTTCCAAGCTGCATATCTATATTTCTTTTGTAAAACCTTAGTGTTTGGGCCTGGCCGTCTCCAGACTATCAAGCAAGGCCTGTGCCTGAAGATATCCGAGGCCAATAAAGGCATCCATCTGATCCGCGTAAAATGAACTAAACTCCTTAGCGTTCACTCTCAATCCCCGATTTCCGGAGCTTTAGCCAGATGTCCATCCACTTTTGTATATCTTCATCAACCCGAATGCCCGGCTTCGTTTGATTCGAGATCATCTCATCTTCCGCTGCCGACTCCTTCTTCGTAACTGAGATACTTGCCATTTTCAAAGCTTGCGAGAGTTTGCTTGTAAGTCGTACTGTCCGCCGCCTGTTAACCCGACTCTTAAACTCCTGGCTTAGCCAGTCATTGATTATCTGCTGGCCGTTGTGCGTCACGCCATAGTCCCCGTCCCGGGAAGCAATAACGACATCCGAGTTGTAAGTACTTGCGCAGTGAACGATCCACTCCCAATTGATGGCGTCGCCCATCGAGGTGTCGCCAGGCTTTCGAGGTGGGTATCCGAGTATGAAGCGTTTTCTGGCCAGTGAGCGAATGCGGAACCGCAGCTTCTTTTCGCGACTCAGGTTGAGGTCGCCAGGGCTCCTGAAGAGTCGTTGACACGCTTGATAGATTCGGTCGTTCGCTGCTGGATTCTCCAGCACGGCTGTGGCCGTTCTGGTGAGTGCCGCAACACGGGATTTAATCTCTTCGCGAGACTTCTTAATCTTTCCAACAGCCTTTGCATGTGACAAGAATGCGGGCGGTGCGGCACCCTGAACCACCTTAAAGTCTTTTAGGCAGCCGAGAATCGTTGTCTGCCGGTTCTTCTTGTATTCCATTTCAACCTGACTTCCAGTGATTATCTTGTCGTGATTGTCATCGATGTGCTTCAGCATGGAGAGAGCCTCCTCCTGATCGACGTACCTGTAGAAGTCGAGAAATATGTTCGTGTCGATGAAAAGAAGAGTGGGCATATCTATTTAAATTTCACATTTGGGAGTTCATTGACAATGTCCACCGATTTCGTGCTCACGTTGATGATCGAGAGGAGCAGGTCGAGGATGTATCTTGGGTTTCCGACTTCGGTGGACCAGTCGTTGGGGTCGTTGCGGATGCCGGAGTCTTTGTGAGTTGTTATCTGGTAGCGTTCCATTATCCATTCGATCGCTGATTTGCCGTTTACTACGTATTCGTAAGCTTTGGCGGGGATGTTTGAGATGGTGATGGAGCTGTTGTAGATGATCGTGTCCTTTTGTCCCTTGGCGGGGAAGCGCATTTTTTCTACGCGGTAGAGATTTGCAGGCTCAGCCTGTCTATTTGCGGTGAAGCTCTGCTTTACCGTGTCGCCCTCATTCGACTCTGCGGCTGTGCCGCCGGCGGCGGAGCCGCTTTGATCTAAGGAAGCGTCGTTCGGAAAAGTAGAACTTTTCCGCAAATAGGGCGGCGAAGCCGCTTCGGAATAGGGCGACGGAGTCGCTCCGGAAACGGTCACGTCGGGGTGCGGTGGGATATCTTCGTAGTTGATGTGGAGGTCGGCGAGTGTTCTGCCCGCACGGCTGAAGGCCCAGAAGTCTTTTACGTCCTCGACCAGCGGCAGGCGGGGAAGCATCTTCTTCAGATCGTTGGCAAACGTCTCGCGATACTCCGGGCTGTGAAGAAATCCGTAGACGTAATAGAAAATATCTTCCTTGCCGACGTTGTTACCGTACTGCGAGCGTGCCTGTTCAAGGATAAAATCACTGACGCCGTCGCGGCGGATATATTCGGTCTGACCGTTTCCGTCGAATAAAGTCGGAGAATCTTCCTTCTTTTCTTCGTAGTAGTAGAGCGGAAAGCATTGGGACTTACCTATCAATTCTAGATCTGGAAGAACGTCGGAAGCGATGCAGCTAAACTCCTTGGTCACGCCCACCCCAGGAACACAAATTACGATGTTCTTCGCTTTGGAATTGGGAAAAGCCTTAGGTTGTTGATAAACACGCTCATTGAGACAACGGTCGAAATAACACTTCTGTTTGAAGTACGGCCTATATGAGCTGTTGAAAATACGATCTTCGTCAAAAACCATTTCTCGATTGGAGGACAACCAAGCTAAAGGCCCGTCCGACCAACTGAATTTTGTCTCGTCAAAGGAAATAATCTCATTCGGCTTTACCTTTCCATTTGATACTTTTACTGAATTAAACCGTCCGCGTTCATGATTGAAGAAATCGATGGACGATCTAACGTTCGAAATGAGCGATTTCGCCGAAGAGTTGTAGCACCAACTGTCGCGTGTAGTTGCGAGACCTCGTCCATAAAACGGAACAAAAAACGATTTCACACTTCCTTTCTCATTCTTATCGCCCAAAGGAAACAGGGAGCTAAATGAATCGTTTCTAACATTTATCCAGTCCCCGTGGTCATTTGGCAGCAGTTCTTGCCACTGCATTTCCGGATTCGCAACCGACTTGTATGTCGCAACAGTCGAAAGCTTTTCCTCACGGCTGAGGTAATCGCCAATGTCACGATAGTGGATGGTGGCCTTTTGGGACTTCGCCTCGGGATTCTTTATTAGGACGGTGATTGAAATCGGGGTTCGCGAGCCAGATCCAAAAATTTTTCCACCCTCTTTGCGGCTCAACTCGCCGCTCGTGCGCTGATTTCCGCGAAGATTGAAAACCCAACAACTGGAAAAATCCTTTTCCAAAATCTTTCTGAAACCATCCTGCGCGTTTCCGTCGATCCAAGAACCATTTGAGACAAACGCGATCACACCGCCGTTCTTCGCATCAAGTCTGTCGGTGCTCCATCGAAAGGCTTTGAAGTATGAGTCATAAAGCGAGTTCTTGTTTGACGCCTTGGTATTTGCGGCGTAGGTGTCGGCGATGCGTGCGTCCAATTTCTCGTAACGTTGGTTCTGTGCGTTGTCGTTCGCTGACCTTTGCCCGACCGAATATGGAGGATTTCCAAATATAACCCGAAGCGGGGCCCTCTGCTGCCGCTGAACACGCTTCGAATTCTGAGGAAACATATCTGAAAAGAGCTTTTCCCCGTCATCGCTTTCGCCAAGCTGAAACGTATCCGTAAGACAAATGCCCTCGAAAGGAATGTATTTGTCTTTTCCAATCCCATCATCAGGATCGGGCGTTGCATCGTGGAACGCGTTCTCAATATTTACCGCCGCGATGTAGTAGGCAAGGAGGACGATCTCGTTGGCAAATATCTCGTGGCGGTATTTGCGTTCGAGGTCTTTGGGCTCGATAAGGCCGCTTTGCAGAAGGCGGGTGATGAATGTGCCGGTGCCGGTGAAGGGGTCGAGGATGTTTACGTTCTCGTCCGAAAGGCTGCGGCCAAATTCCTGTTTCAGAACATCGTTTACCGAGTGAATAATGAAATCGACGACCTCGACCGGCGTGTAGACGATGCCGAGGCGTTCGACCATTTTGGGGAATGCGGTCTTAAAGAACTTGTCGTAAAGCTCAATGATTATTTTCTGTTTGCCCTCGGCATTGTCGATGCCGGAGGCACGCATCTTTACCGATTCGTAAAACTTCGCCAGCGTTTCCGTGTCCTTTTCGATGGCCTGTCCCTCAAGCAGGTCGAGCATCGTCTGCATCGAGATGGAAACGGGATTGTTCTTGACGAACGAATAGCCCTCGAACAAAGCCTCGAAAACGGGTTTGGTGATAATGTGCTGCGAGAGCATCTCGATAGCTTCCTGCTGGGTGATGCTTGGATTGATGTTCTTTTGCAGCCCGCCCAGGAATTTCTCGAAAGCCTTTTCGTGACGGCCGCCGTCGGCGATCAGCCGCTTGATGCGTTCGACCTGACGTTCGGCGATCTCGGCGACATTCTTTGCCCAGTGTTCCCAATACCGCCGGTCGCCGACCTTATTGACCATTCTGGCAAAGACGATGTTCTGAAGCTGCTCGAATTGAAGCGAGAGCTGTTTCGCAAGTTCGCGGTTCTGCTTTTCCTGGGTCGGGTCGGCGAGAACTGCCTGGCCGTCGCGAAACTCGACCTCGGGTTTGCCGATCAGTATTTGAGTGGGCTTTTTCTTATTCAGTTCGATCTTGTTGACGGTCGCGTTAAAGCGGTCGTCGTGAGCGCGGAGCGCGTTGAGGACCGTCCAGACGACCTTGTAGCGTTCGTTATCGTCGAGAGCTTTTTCGGCCTCGACTTCGGAAGGCACAACGACCGGAATGATGATGTAGCCGTATTTCTTTCCGGGTGCCTTTCGCATCACGCGGCCAACGGACTGGACCACATCGACAGGCGAATTTCGCGCCGATAGGAACATCACGGCATCGAGCGACGGTACATCTACGCCCTCGCTCAGGCAGCGGACGTTGGTGAGTATTCGGCATTCGCCGAGCTTTGGTTCCTGCTTGAGCCACGAAAGCAGTTCGTCGCGCTTTGGCGCTCCCATGGTGCCATCAACGTGCTTTGACGCGACGCTGACCATTTGCTCCCGCTTTGTCGCGGGGAGCGAACTGATATAGGCATCCGTTGCAGTATTGAATATCTCGGTGATCTTTTTTGACGCGACGATCTTAGGGCAGAAGGCCACCGCCCGCTTCATCGGCTGCGGGTCGGTCCTGAGCGTATCGCCATGATCGCCGAGTATCTGCTTTGAGAGGGCGTTGATACAGCCGATGAGCTTTGAAGCGTCGTCGGAATTTATCTCGCTCTTTTCGTCGGCGATCATTTCCTGAACGGCCGGCGGAACGTCTTTATCACTCAGGGTCAGGATCAGTACCTTGTAGTCGGTCAGCAGGTCGCGTTCGACCGCCTCGCCAAAGCCGATGCGGTAGATCTCGTCACCGAACATCGCGGGGTCGTCCATCGAGCAAAGCACGGCCTCGGCCTGAGCCGCCTTGCTCTTGGCGTCATCGCTGTAAAGCCGCGGAGTCGCCGTCATGTAGAGGCGTTTCTTGCCGCGGATGAATTCGTTGTCGTGGACCTTTGTAAATGCAGATTCGTCTTCGTTTGTTAGTGTGACACCGGTGGTGCGGTGTGCCTCGTCGCAGATGATCAGGTCGAATTCGGGAAAGCCGTTCTTGATAAGATCAGCCTGTGCCCGGGCTACGACATCGATCGACTGATAGGTCGAGAAAACAACGGTCATTCCCTGATTGCCGTATTCGCGGAAATACTTGAACTGCTTTACGACCGATGCCGCGTTAGTGGATGCCGGAAATGCGAGGTCGATAACCGAATCGTGGTCAGCATCTTCCTTTTTCCCTCGCTGCTTTGTGACCTCGGGATCGGAGCAGATGCAGACGGCGTTGATCTGTTCGTCGGCGTCAGCAGACCATTCCCGCAAGGTCTGGCCGAGCAAAGCGATGGACGGGACGAGGAAGAGAACAAGGCCCTTGCCTCCCGTTTCGTTCTCGGCGATACGCAGAGAATTGAAAGTCTTGCCCGTGCCGCAGGCCATTATCAGCTTGCCGCGTTCGCGGGTCTTGAAATATTCGTTGGTGAGGTCGCGAGCTGTGGTTTGGTGCGGGCGAAGGCGCTTCTTTTCGGTGCGTGCCGGTTCGCCGTGAATGCCTTCTTCGAGCTTTGCCCAATCGACCGGAGCTTCGCGAAGGTCTGAGGTTTTTATGAGTGTGACTGGCGGGTCCTGATTCTCAAAAGCATTTTCGGCGTTCGAAGTGAAACGATTTGTCGTGGCTATCCAGAGCCTCCGGGCAAATCGGATCGTTCGAAAATCCTCGGTCTTGAAGGTACGGCTGGACGTAGACAGAAATGTGCTAACGTCGTCCAGATCCAGGTGCTGGGTATCCAGATAGAACTTGCACTGAACTGCCCAAAACTCTCCGTCGATAGTTTCTGCGACCAGGTCAATGCCCGTGTCGCGGCCGCCGAGGTCGATACGGCCAAAGAACTCCTTCCACAGCCAGACATTCTTAAAAAGCGGGGCGTATTGCGGATCGGTCCGCAGATATGCCTGCATCAGGCGCTCGAATTTGTCGCCTTTATCGCGTTGGGAAAAGGCGTCGAAGCGGTATTTTTCTAATAGCTCGTCAAAGGTCATTGGCCTTTAGCGGATTCGAGATCAAGTTGCGGTAAATATAGGGAGCTCGAAATGCGCCTGGTAGATGAATTCGACACATCATATCACAATCTTTGGACATTTCCGCTTCGCTCTCTTGCTTAGCCGTGGGGACCAACTTGCTTTTCACTTGGTATGTCATTCTGACCGATGCGGTGAAAAGAAATCGTTTGACACTCTCGCGTTCAACACTGTATTATTATGTCTAAACGATGTTCATCATCGTTTTTTGACCACTCTTTCAGTTTGACCTACAGCTAATCTGCTCACAGTTTCGGCGGGTCGCGCTTTATCC
>JBGTBC010000066.1:0-1674 GCA_041749555.1 Pyrinomonadaceae bacterium
ACTCCGCGGATGTTGTTAAAGGTGATGGTGTACGCGTATTTGCGTAACGTGTATTCATCGCGAAAGATAGAAGAGTTACTCAATGAGAACGTGCATTTCATGTGGCTGGCTGGCGGGGCGAAGCCGGACCACAACACGATCAGCGACTTTCGTTCAAAGCGATTGAAGGATCATTTGAAGGGGATCTTTAGCGAGGTGGTGATGCTGCTGGCGGAAAGCGGAGCGGTATCGCTCAGAGAGATAAAGCTGGACGGGACGAAGATCGAGGCGAACGCGAACCGGTACACGTTTATATGGGGCAAGTCGGTAAAGCGGCGGCGGGAGCAGATCGCGAGCCAGCTAAAAGAGCTGTGGGCGTATGTCGAGCAGGTGTACGCTGATGAAGAGCAGCAGCCGAACACGCCAAACTTTGAAGCAATCGACCCGGAAGCGGTTCGTCGGACGGTAGACGAGATCAACGAGGCATTGAAAGATAAAACGGTGGCCCCGAAGATCAGACAAAAGCTGGCCTATGCAAAGAAAAACTATCCGGCAAAGATTGCTGAATACGACGCTCAGGAGAAGATGCTCGCCGGGCGCAACAGCTGCTCGAAGACAGACAAAGACGCGACCTTTATGCGAATGAAGGAAGACCATCTCGGAAACGGGCAGTTAAAACCGGCCTACAACGTGCAGGCCTCGACCAACGATCATTACATACTGGGCTATACGCTCACGCAGAGTGCGGGCGACACGCTGAGTCTGCCGGGGCACATTGACGAGTTTGAAAAAGGATACGGGCGAAAGCCGGAGAGCGTGACGGCCGACGCGGGATACGGAAGCGAAGCGAACTACGACTATCTGGAAGAAAAAGACATCGAGGCGTTTGTAAAATATGCTCTATTCAACAAGGAGCAAAACGACCGGAAGCATCAGACGAACGCATTTCACGCGGACAATCTTTATTACAATGAGCAAACCGACACCTACACCTGCCCGTCCGGCCAACCGATGAGATATATCGGCGACACGGAACGAATGAGCGTCGGCGGCCACCACAAACAACCGAGAATGTACCAGGCCCAAAACTGCCGGGGCTGCCCGATGCGAGGCCCGTGTCATCAGGCTGAGGGCAATCGCATCATCCAGCGAAACGCAAATCTGATCCGCCACCGAAAGAAAATAAAAGAGCTGCTGACAAGCGAGATCGGAATAGAAAAAAGGCGGCAAAGATACGAAGTCGAAGCGGTATTCGGAAACATAAAACAGAACAAGGGGTTCAGGCGATTCATGCTCCGAGGTCTCGAAAAAGTAACAATCGAAACCGGTCTCATCGCCCTCGCACATAACCTCAAAAGGTTAAGCCGGGCAAAGGGCAACTAAATCCCGCCGCAACCCCTTTTCTTTTTTCTTCGATCAAAGGAAAAAGCCTTCGAGCCTTCAAAAAAACGCTCGGATTGAAAAAACTGGCCGTCCATAAACCTGAGTTTTCAGACGGCCTCGGCTTTGATTTTTGGGCTTCATCAATGTTGCTGTTCGGTCTATGTCAGCTATCTAACACAATGTTCGCTTAATATTGTCTATCCTTATCCAGTACAATCGCCTCGGCGCGATCCATTGGAGAATGACAGAAACAATTGTAAAGACAAAGCTCTACGAAATTACGTTTGAACTGCGGCCAGATTATTTGCTCGT
>JBGTBC010000067.1:0-2307 GCA_041749555.1 Pyrinomonadaceae bacterium
ATCCTCCGACTTTTCCTGAATCGCTCGCCTATCCCGATGAGCTACAGAAGGCAGTTTGCAAAGCTCTATCAAAGGACGTCGGGGGAAGGCATCAGAGTGCAAACGAACTTCGTGCCGAACTGATCGAGATAAAGCGTGGTGTGGAGGATCGCGGAGACCGGAGCACCTCGCCCGAAGAGCGAAGATCCGTTAAGGCGGACACTGCATCCAAAGTGCACTCCACGCTGGGAACGGGCTTTCAGACGCAGCCCGATACAGACGAAAGTTCAGAGGCGAACGGAGCAACCTATCGTATTGCGGCGAGCCGGCAAATGACGTCAGGAGTTCCAAGCTTTTTCGGGATCTCAAAGTCATTTAACCTAAGATCCCTGATCGGTGCCGCGATACTCCTGATAGTTGTTTCGACCGGTGTTTATTTCGCGTTCTTCGCGGGCCGTCCCCAGGCTATCGATTCGGTTGCCGTTCTCCCGTTCGAGGATCTCACGGGCAGCCCCGAACTTAGCAATTTTTCCAATAGTCTGGCGGATGTTATCACGGACCGATTGTCACAGCTGCCACAGCTGCGAGTGGTGTCGCGAAGCTCCACCTCCAAGTTCCAACCTGGCGAATATGAGATGTTATTGGCGGCAAACCAGCTCGGCGTGCGCGCATTGGTCACGGGAAAAATAACCCGATCAGGTGACGATCTATTTGTCAGAGTCGAGATCGTAGACGCGATGGAGGACCGTCATCTCGCCGGAATTCAGTTTCAACGACCATTGTCAGGTATTAGTTCACTACAGAGTGAGATCGCGCAGGCGGCAGCGACGCAGCTTCAACTCAGACTCAGCGATGAACAGCAAAAACGGCTGTCCTTAAGCGAAACAGAAGATCCGGAGGCGTACCAGTATTACCTCAGCGGATTAGTCGAAATGAACGGCCCGCAGGACGTGCGGAGCCGGGCGCTCGAGTACTTTCAGCGAGCCGTTGAGATCGACTCCGACTTTAGCGCCGCCCATGCTGAAATAGGCTGGATATATGTCTCGCGTGCTAATGGGAGCGACAATCCCCACGAATTGATGCCGCTTGCACGTTCCGCTGCCGAACGGGCCCTGGCTATAAACGCCGGGAACGCGAAGGCGCACATTGTAATGGCGATGACCCATGAGTACGCGTTCGATTGGCAGGCTGCCGAGTCAGAATATCAACGTGCGATATATGCCGCACCGAATCTCGACTTTGCACGCAATAATTATGCGTTCTTCCTTTCGGTAATGAACAGGCAGGACGAAGCCCTCGCGCAGCTTGAGGAACAAAACGTTCGCGATCCGCTAAATCGGCGTCTGGGTCTCCTGCATAAAGGCATAGTGCTGGTGCAGGCCCGGCGGTTTGAAGAGGCGCTGGCCGTGTATAAGCAGGCAAAGGCTGTCGAACCAGACCGTGACATTCCTAATTTCGCTCTCGCCTACGCCTATGCCGGCATAGGGCAATACGAGGAAGCCGCGGAATATTACCGGAAATCGGTCGACCAGCTCGGGGGAGATGGGAAATATAGCCAACCGCTTGTATATCTGGCGGCGACGTATGCCAAAATACAGGCGAAACGAGATGAGTCTCGAACCCTGCTCGATCGAATTGAATCAATGCAAGGCTATCGCTCGCCTGTTGTTTTAGCCGCCGCATATGGGGCCAACGGCGAGATCGACCGAGCCATGCAACATCTCGACGAGGGTTTCATTCGACGCGATCCGCTGCTGCGGTATATCGGCGTCGGTTACGAGTATGATGAACTCCGGAGCGACCCGCGGTTTACCGATCTGATCAAACGGGTCGGATTGTCCGGGCGAACGCATTGAATGGTTAGCGCCGCATCGCAACTTCAGGTGAGGACCCGATATGTTTATCGTTGAAGTTTGACTACGAAACAGAACGGGGCTAACTTAGTTTGAACCCGAAACTTATGACCACGCAGCAGAAGGCCAGGGACTCGTTCGGCCATTACCAGATACTTTCGTTGATCGGGACCGGCGGCATGGGTGAGGTCTATCTCGCGGATGACACAAAGCTCGGCCGAAAGGTCGCGATCAAATTCCTGAACGAAAAATACAGTAAGGACGAGGACCTGCTCAATCGATTCATTCAGGAGGCCAAGGCTGCATCGGCATTGAATCATCCTAATCTGATCACAGTCTACGAGGTCGGCGAACACGATGGCTCGCATTACATAGCGACCGAATATATCGAGGGTAAAACGCTCCGTGAACGAATGAAGCAGCGCATCACTTTTGATGACGCCCTTTCAATTTCCGTTCAAACAGCCGAAGCCCT
>JBGTBC010000068.1:0-21751 GCA_041749555.1 Pyrinomonadaceae bacterium
TGCGGAACACACCGCCTACGATCCGCCGAGGATGTTTGAGGATATACAGATCTCGGGGCCATTTAAGAGCTGGCGTCATAGGCACATCGTCGAACCTCACGAAATGGGCTCGATCTTACGGGATGAGATCGAATATGAACCGCCGATGTGGTTTCTCGGCTCTCTGGCGGCTCCGTTTGCAATCGAGCCGAAGTTGCGGGCAATGTTCGATTATCGCCACAGCGTCACTCGTGAATGGTGCGAGGGCTCCGATCGAGGCTAATCTAAAAATATGCTGATCCATATAGTCTGCTGGAAATACAAACCTGAAACCGATTCCGCTTCACGCGATCTGCACCGCAATTCGCTGGCGGCACTTGCAAGTGTGGTCGATGGCATCCATAGCTTCAATGTCGGGCCGGACATCCTGCATCTCGACCGTTCGTTCGATACCGGGCTGGTAATACGGTTCCGGGATCGCGAGGCTTTGGACCTGTATACCGATCACCCGGAACATCAGAAGGTGGCAGCAATGGGAAAAGAGATCTCGGAAAAGGTAGTTTCCGTAGATTTTTTCACTCACGAATAGTGCTTGGATCGGTCGGCCGCGAAGTTGAGAAAAGCAAACGAATTAACTTTCATGAACATCCAAAGAAAGCATATTTAGTAAACTTTTGGTCAATATAATGAATAAAATTATTAGAATCGGGGCCCGGATCATATTTTTCTCTGCGCTTCTTTCATTACCGATATTTGCTCAAACGCTCAAACGGACGCCGTTCGACGTGAAACACTATTTAATGGATGTTTCGCTCATCCCTGAAGAGCGTCGGATGAATGCCACGGTGGACGTGACATTTACTCCGCTGGAAGACACCCGCACGGTATCCTTCGAATTGAACGGTTCGCTAAAGGTCGAGAGTATTTCTCGGGTTGGGGTTGGAGGTGTAGCCGCGGCTCCTGCACCTGCCAACGCCAGGACAGCGGTGAAGCCTCCGGCACCCAATCCGGTCACGTTTATTCAGGACCCGAGCAACAGCTCCGACCTTGGGCCGCACGTACGTGTCGAACTTGGCGATAACGTTGCCCATGGAACGCCTGTTACACTTCGATTCAAGTACAGCGGCGTTCTCGACACTCCGGCCGGCGGGCCCCTGCTGACGAAAAGACTGGCCAATGTCGGCGAGAATAGTGGTTACCTGATGTATGCCGCCCGGTGGTTCCCGTTCAACGACTACGCCGCCGATCCGGCAACCTCGGATATCACGATTTCGCTCCCGGCCGGGTTGCAGCCGGTCGGCCACAGCGATGTGCCGGTAGCCAATACCGGCGGCAAGTACAGATTTGTTAATTCGACGCCAGCCCTCGTGGGTAATTTTGCATACGGGCGCTACACTCCGAAAACACTGCGGATAAGCGATCAGGAGCTGCAATTTTTCGCCAAGCCGGGCAGTGATACGCTCATTGCCAAATATGGCGAGACGTTGGGAAAAGCATTGGTTTTCTACGCACAGAAGTACGGCCCCGCCGACAATGGCAAGAAATTGACCGTTGTTCAGATAGATGATGAAAGCCTTGATTTTTACTCGACGCGTGGAATGCTGTTTATCGCCAACCGCCATTTCGAGGAAGCCCGCGATATCACGACCGAGCGACTCCAACGCGAGGCTGCCTATCAATGGTGGGGATTGACCGTCGGCCTTAAATCATTCGATGACGCCTGGCTGTCACAGGGCCTTGCTGAATTCAGCGCCTTCTCGCTTCGAGAAAGTGAACTGAGCGGGCCAAAGCTTGAGGCGATCAGACGTGAATTGCTGGAAAAATCATTGACATTCGAGCAGACCGCGTCCATATTGCGGGCCCCGGCCAATCTCGATGACCAGAGCACCGGATACCAGTACATCATGTTCGCCAAGGGGGCGTTTGTTTTTAAGCTTCTCCGCGACACGCTGGGCCAACAGAAATTTGATCAGCTAATGCGCACGTTCTTGCAGGAATACCGAGGCAAAAGCGCTTCGATCGACGATTTTGAAAAATTGGCTTCGAGGATCGCCGGCGACAATATGCGATATTTCTTCGCTCGTTGGGTCGAGGGTACAGGCGTGCCGGAGTTTAGCTCAGATTATCTGATCATACGGACCCGGGCCGGGAAGTTTGTAACACGAGGCACCGTTAAACAAAATTACGACAATTTGCGGCTGCCGGTCGACGTCCAGCTAAGGTCAGAGGGTGATGAAGGTTTGCAGACGATAGTAGTACAGATGGATGAGGCAAGTGCCGATTTTAATATAGAATCAAATGGCCGGCCGATCGGGATCGTTATCGACCCCTCTTTCAAACTGCTGCGTATCTCACCCGAACTTCGCGTTTCATCGATCGCCCGCCGCGGCATCGAACAGTTCAAGGAAGGAAATTACCCCGAGGCACAGCAGCAGTTCGAGGCCGCACTGAAGCTGGACCGGTCAAATTCGTGGATCTACTACCATCTCGGGCTCTTGTTTTTAGAACAGAGAAATTACGATCTCGCGATCGATAATTTCAAGGCATCGCTTGCTGGCAATCTGAATCCGGCTTGGTTGACCGTTTGGTCGAACATCAAAATGGGAAATGCCTACGACGGTAAAGGCGACCGAACACGAGCCGTCGCCGCCTATAAACGTGCCGAGGACCTTGGCGATAACTACGACAACGCCCAGGAAGCGGTGAAGAAATATATGGCGAATCCGTTCGATCCGAGAGAAAAATCGACAACGGCAGCTCGATAAGAATTGGACTGTACGAACAGTCGAAATGTATGGCCGCTTGTAGTTAAATTATAGTGGTGACGATCTCCCTTATACTCCGCTGCAGTTCACGGTCATCAGTTATCGGGGAACAGATGGCTATCTCGGCTGCGTCTATGGGTGAGATGCCTTTGGCGATCATCTGGGCAGCGTATATGAGTAGCCGGGTCGACACGCCTTCTTCGAGCCCGTGGCCGCGAAGGTTGCGCACCTTTTGCCCGATCTTGACAAGGTCTGTGGCGATGTCGAGCTCGATGCCGCCCTCTTTCGCAACGATCTCAGCTTCGGCTTCAGGTTCAGGATAATCGAATTCCAGAGCGACAAATCTCTGCCGGGTCGACTGTTTAAGGTCTTTGAGTATGGATTGATAACCGGGATTGTATGATACGACAAGCATAAATTCCGGCGGGGCTTCGATGATTGTGCCGCGTTTTTCAATGGGCAGGCGGCGGCGGTCATCCGTGAGCGGATGGATGATGACCACGGTATCTTTCCGTGCCTCGACAACCTCGTCAAGATAACATATCGCGCCGGCACGTACGGCGGAGGTTAGCGGACCATCGTGCCATACAGTTTCGTTCCCTTCGAGCAGGAAACGGCCGACGAGGTCGGTCGATGACAGGTCTTCGTGACATGCAACGGTGATCAGCGGCCGGCCTAAACGGTAAGCCATATACTCGACAAAGCGCGTTTTGCCGCAGCCGGTGGGCCCTTTCAGCATCGCGGGCAGCCTGGCCGCATAAGCCGCCTCGAACAACTCGACCTCTTTACCTAACGGCAGGTAATAAGGCTCGTCAGCCACACGGTATTTCTCAACGGCAAGTTCCATACTTCCGGTATTTTAACAAATGTATGTTGGTTAGCGATCTCTAGCGGGAGGATAATTTTGAGTTGTTAGTTTCAGGATCTGAATTTTGACCAATCTCCCCAAATCGCAAGCGTTACACCCGCAAGCTGGAGATTTACAAATAGGGTTTTCCCGTCAGGTGAGAACGTTGAGCCTGCAAATTCACTTCTGGAAAACTCCTTGCTTATGTTCTGGGCAAATTCGGCGATCCGGCCTTCCGGCGTAAGAATTCGGACATGATTGATTGACTTCAGGCCTTCATAATCGCTGTCTTCGCAGATGAAAAGCAGTTTACTCTTCGGCATTAGACAGATATTGTCGGGCATGTGGAGTAATTTTTGGTCGGGCGATTCGAAGATCAGGGTCAGTCGGCCGTTATTCTTCCCGGCGGGTTCATACATCCATATCTGCCCGCCTTTGGTATCGCCGCCGCTCGTTGCGGTGAAATATACCCGGCCGTGATCGTCAATGGTGCAGCCTTCCAATCGGTTGAACGATGCGCCGCCTTTCGCTTTTCCCGCCTTATGGACAACGTTTCTATCAACATCCGCCGATTCCGGATCGGGGTTGTCGATAGTCACCCATTCCGCGCCCATGCCTGTGCCTGTCTTTTGTCCGGTACGCGTATCGTATTCGGCCTTTCCCGTAACGGACAGCATCTGCAGCACGCCGCCGTCGGCAAGCTTGCCTTTGCGTTTTGGCAGAAATCGATAGAAGCCGCCGGGATTAAAATCTTCCGTTAGGTAAACAACGCCAGTCCGCTTGTCCACGGCGATGGCCTCGTGTTCGAAGCGGCCCATGGCTTTTAACGGAACCGGAACGACCTCGCTGTTCGCATCCGCGGGGACCTCGAAACAATAGCCGTGCGGCTTAGGAAATCCGCCGGTCTTGCGCCCATCCGAGGCTCGTGTGCGAACCGCCGCACCGAGAGTTGTTTCCTCGCATGAGATCCAGCTTCCCCACGGAGTCGGGCCGCCCGCGCAATTTATCATCGTTCCCGAAAGGCTGACAAAATCACGGATCACGGTGTTCGTACGCGGATCGATAACAAGGGTTGTAGTTCCGCCGCCTGCCATTTCGTCATAATGATTGCGGCTGCCGATACCGGCGTTTTCGCGTGGAAGGCTTGAGTTTGAAACCTCGTGGTTGCGGACAATACGAAGCTCATTCTTTACCTTGAATGTCCACATGCCGTCATGTGCGGCGGGCGTCGGACGGCCGTCCGACATTATACTCTTAACACGGCCGAGCACGTTGTATTCGAAACCCTTAGGCAGGGATAGCATTGTTTCTCCCGTGTTCTTAGCAGCGATCGGCATCAGGGGTCCGAAGCCGGGGGCGCGAAACTTAGCAAGATCACCCGTTTGAGCAAAAACGTCCGACCGCCGCCCAAGCGAGCTGCCGGCCAAGGCTAGCCCGCCTGAAAACAATGCCAGTCTGGCGATAAAAGATCTTCTGTCCATTAATTCCTCTTTCGGATCTATATGTATAATTTAGACCTTAATGGCCCCGACTTCAATGGTTAGAGGTTGATGTAAGAAAGACTTAACATGCCGAGTCAAAATCCACGCATAGTTTCAGCAGCGTCCGATAGTGAGGTCGCCTCAGCGGCAGGACTTTTTCGGGAGTACGAGGCTTGGCTCGGGCTCGATCTTTGCTTTCAGGGATTCGAGGCGGAGCTGGCTTCGCTACCCGGTAAATACGCGCCGCCCGACGGGCGCCTTTTTCTAGCTTACTCTGATGACAAACTGGCAGGCTGCATCGCCCTTCGGAATCTGGATGATGGAATATGCGAGATGAAGCGGCTCTTTGTCCGCGATCAGTTTAGAGGACAGAAAATAGGCTTGAGCCTTATCGAACAGCTTATTTTCGCGGCTCGCGAGATCGGCTACTCGAAGATTCGCCTTGATACCTACCCGCCAAAAATGGGAAAGGCGGTCAACTTATACGAATCGTTTGGCTTTGTTGAGATCCCGCGATACTACGATAATCCACACGATGACGTGCTTTTCATGGAATTAACACTCTGATCTAAATTGCCTTGCCATATCCGCCGCCATAGGCCCCGGGCGGAGGAGGCATTACATTTAATGTCGGTCCTATCGATGGAAAGACCTGCCTGTAAGCAACTGCGGTTGCGGCATAAAGGACTGGTATCACGAAGAATACTCCGATACAAAGTGCCATCACACCTAATATTGCAAGGAGTATCTGAATCAAGACCAGGAGTATTAGCCCGCCGATATTGCTCCAGGCCGCTCTTGCACTTAGCGTCAATGCTTCGATAGGGCCAATTTCATGTTCCGCAAGGATCGGCAAGGCAAAAATGAAAGTAAGGCCCCAAACTACGCTTACGACCATAAATATCAGTGCCAATATCATGTAGGCAAAGGTAAAGCCGGCTAGATAAGGAGACTCGAATAAATCCGCCTGATAAAAATTTCCAAAACCGCTGTTACCGCTCCCACCGATCAGGGAAGCTATATTTACTCCATAATCGATGACCGTCCAGATGATCCCAGGCAATCCCTGGATCAATCCTACGACCATCGCGGGTACAAACTTTTCAAACCCCTTGAACATCATCCCGAAATCGACTGGTTCAGACCTCATCCCTCTCAGCAGAACATAGTAAACCCCGACGCCAACCGGTCCGATAAGGAAAAAATTCACGCATGGAATGCATGACATTAACACGACGGCGAGTAGCGTAATACCGAAATACATCCAGTAATTCGGCTTGACCAGATCCCAGCCGCTGCTGATACACTCGCCCGCATCTATGGCTCCGCTATAAAACTGTATATTACTCATTTGAATTAAGCGTATTGGGAATATCGCTGATTGATATTAGCGTAATTTGCTGGATTTGCAAACGAAAATGCCCGGTCACGCCTATTGAAGCTCGCGTGACCGGGCATTTCGATTCGATCTGTAGATCAGGTTACCTCATCGGCTTTCTGGGGATCTTTTCGTCCATCATCGCGGTCTGATAAACAAAAGCCGCCATGATCGTTGCCGCCTGCTTCATATCGTCGGCCTGTATACGATCGTAGTTATCCTGGTTCGAGTGATGTGTCCGCGTGCTGTATTCGATCTCATCCTGAATGAACTGAAAACCCGGCAGGCCGATCCGGTCAAACGAAAGATGATCGGTTCCGCCGGTGTTCGATATGGTCAGCGTATTAGCATCAAGATCGTGGAATGGTTTGAGCCATGCTTCGAATATCGGCTTTACCGCCGAATTGCCCTGCAGGTAAACCCCGCGGATCCGGCCTGTTCCGTTATCGAGATTGTAATAAGCGGATAATTTGTCGTAGGCCGCGGTTTGTACTAGTTCCGGGCGAGGTGCACCTGGCTGAGGCGGGCCAAAAGCCGGGGCTCCACGCATTTCGCCGAACTGCTGTTTTACATATTCACGCGAGCCGTTAAGGCCCTGTTCCTCGCCGCTCCAAAGGGCAACGCGGATAGTTCGCCGGGGTTTTAATCCGGATGCGATCAAGATCCGTGCGGCCTCCATCGCAACAGACGAACCAGAAGCGTTGTCTGTAGCTCCGCCGGCCGCGTGCCACGAATCCAAATGCGCTCCGACGATAACGATCTCATCCTTGAGCGTCGGATCAGTTCCCGGTATCTCGGCAACCGTGTTATAGCCCATCAGATCTTCATCGTGGTATTGAGTTTGAATATTCACCGTCATCTTCGGCGTTACGCCCTGCTTCATCATTCGCATGATGCGGTTGTAATCTTCGATCGTCATCGTCATCTGCGGAATGATCCGCGATTCTGACGCTTTGTCATAGACACGAACGGGCGGGGGATTCGGAACTGATGTATCCGCCGACGGAACGTTTGGAACGGCTGCCGCTCCACCCACAAACAATGTGCCGCCGCTGCCTTTCGAACTACTATCGACCACAACAGCAGCACCTTCGCTCAGCAAGAAATTCCAACGCTTCGCATTGAATATCGCCGCCGTTCGATTTCCACCCGGTCCACCGCCGCCGGGCCCACCGCCTTGCGGTGCCTGTGCCGGCTGTGCGTCGGCCATTTTCTTCAGATCTTCATCAGAACGTCGAGTTCCCATTCCGCCGAAATCAGCTTTTACCTCGCGTACCTCCGAAACAAGAACGATCTTTCCGCTCAGCTTTCCTCGATATTGCTCAAGATCGGCCTCAGACCGCGGATTGAAATGTACGACTTCGGAAGTTACCGTTCCCTTGGTTGACGGTGACCAGGCCTTCGGATACGCGATCACCGCAATAGCTTGCGGTTCTGTTATCTGCGCATGAAAACTCTTTAAAGACCAACCGCGCCCAAACGGCCCCCAGGCCTCGAGCTTCGCGTTCTGCATTCCCCATTTTGCCATTGTGTCACGTGTCCATTCGTTGGCACGTTTCATGTTCGGCGAATTGGTCAAACGCCCGCCTATCACGTCTGTCAGGTAGCTGAGGTGCTGCATGACCTGTGATCGGTTAAGGCCTTCGTCACGTATCTTATCTATGTCGGCCTTTGGTGCCGTATAGACATTTACCGAGGGCATCGATGCCGAGCTGCCAACTCCGTCGGTCTGTGCGAAGGTAAATGCGGGAAGTAAGAATGCGTAAACTAAAAATACGCCTATGATCTTGCGTCGTATCATTATCGAATCTCCTGAATATTTGATCTGAATTTCTTGCGTGTTCGAACTACTTATATCACAATGCCCCCCCGTTCCATACCTGTAAGACGTTAAACCGTGGACCAGGTAAGGGTAAATGCGGGGGGCACATTCTTTAAAATCAGTGGGCTCCGGCGAGATATGCCGTAGCGGGTTTTGAGAGACTCTCGAAGCTTGATAGCCGGAGGAAGAAAATAGCCGTGAGCGTATTGGAATATTCTCAGCTCGCAGCCCTCGTCCATAAATTTCTCGATCTCGATCAATACCTTTTCACTAATGTCTTTCGGTAGTGATACAAACGGCAGGCAGCAAACTACGTAACGAACTTTCCCCAAACCCGAACTCGCATGAATGGAGTATGCTTCGGCCGCATTGCCGCAGACGATATTCATATCCGGATATTTTTTATTTAAGGTGGTTACCAGTTGCTGATCGAGTTCGAGGCCTAGATATGAATCGCGAGACGGTAATATATCGACGAGGAACTTGGTGATCGCACCCGTACCAACACCGAGCTCAAGAACGATATTGCTCGAGTCCGGCTCGATCCCTGTGAGCATCTGTGCCGCCAACTCTGGCGAACTCGGAGCAATAGCCCCGACTTTTAGTGGGTTTTTTAGGAACGCCTGCAGAAACTGAAAATTCTCTTTCATTCGACAACGACCTTAGGCCGGAACACTGACTTCCTATCTACTCTCAGCTCAAACGTCTGGGGTATCGACTGACATTTTATAATCACATTCCTCATTTTGGCAATCTAGTTTCGTGGCCTTTCGACCAGGCATAGCGCGCTGCATTTCGGACATATTTACTTGACTGCCTAATCCTAATATACAGTATTGCACTTCGGATGGTTGGACCGTCCAAACGTTTCCGTCATCTTCCAATACTTTTCGCCGGTCTCTTGGCAGTTGCCCCCTTAGCTGGAGGCCTCGTCTTCTTTGCAAACGCATCGGGCACTTCAGCTTCAATTAGGTTTTTAACCTGTTCCAGCGATAGAACTGCTGCGTCTTCGGCAGTTGACCGCGTGCCATCGGCTTTCTTGGGAAGTGAAATTATCTTTTTGCCAAATTTGATGACTGGGCCCCAACGAGCATTCTCAAGCGAGATCTTTTCATCCTCCCAACGTTGGATGTAACGGTTTGCTTCCTTGCTGACCTTTGCTTCGATGAGTTCGTTCATCTCGGCCTGGGTCAGGTTCGCGAGATCGTAACGGCGAGGCACGTTTATGAACAAACCATCCCATTTAATAAAAGGCCCGAAACGTCCCGTTCCTTTTGTGATCGGTTTGTTGTCATACTCACCCACAGGAGCGTCCGCCACCTGTTTGGCTTTAATAAATTCGATGGCTTTTTCCGCGTCTACCGTCGAAAGGTCAGTTCCGCGGGGTATAGAGACAAATTCATCACCCCATTTTACATACGGTCCGAAACGGCCAATGTTTACAGACAATTCTTTGCCGTCATAGCTGCCCATCGCATCCTGCAATTTAAATAGGGCCAGCGCTTCTTCAAATGTTATGGTTTCAATGCTCTGTCTTGGTGGAACCTTTGCAAACCTCGGCTTCTCCTCTTCCGCTGCGCTGCCGATCTGTATGATCGGACCATAGCGCGCCATGCGGGCAACAACCAGTTTGCCGCTTTCGGGGTCGGTGCCCAGTATCCTTTCGCCCTTCACACGCTCTGCATTTTCGATGGTATTATCAACGTCTTTTTTGAAGGGGCCGTAAAACTTCTCGAGCATGACGTTCCACTCTAGTTTCCCGTCGGCTACATCGTCGAATTCTTTCTCGATCTTGGCGGTGAAGCCATAATCCATAATGGCGTCAAAATATTGCTTCAGAAAATCCGTCACCACGAGCCCGAGATCCGTCGGGAACAACTTTGCTTTTTCTGCGCCCGTATTCTCAGATGCTTCTCTTTTACTGATGAGATCATCTTTCAATACCA
Organism: Pyrinomonadaceae bacterium; assembly: GCA_041749555.1. Classification (GTDB taxonomy): domain Bacteria; phylum Acidobacteriota; class Blastocatellia; order Pyrinomonadales; family Pyrinomonadaceae; genus OLB17. The sequence goes on from JBGTBC010000068.1 coordinate 10,219, forward strand.
GTACGCGAAAAGCCCTCGGCGTACCTTCTTTATCTCTTTTTTCTACGTATTCCCTTTTCTGGATCGTAGAAATTGTCGGTGCGTAGGTCGACGGGCGGCCGATGCCGAGCTCTTCTAATTTTTTGACGAGGGATGCTTCGGTGTATCTCGGCTGAGCACGGCTGAACCGTTCCGTTGCCCTGAGTTCATACAAGGGCAAGGACTGCCCAACGGTCATCGGCGGCAGAACGCCTTCGGACGATTCTTCCGCGTCGTCTTCATCCTTATCTTCCTGATAAACTTTGAGAAACCCATCGAATTTCAACACTTCTCCCGAAGCTGTTAATTCTTCTTTGTTAGTGGAAATTTCTATCTTGACCGTAGTTTTTTCCAACTCAGCATCGGCCATCTGCGAAGCCATAGTTCGCTTCCAGATCAGCTCGTACAATCTCTGCCATTCCTCCTCAGGGATTGATGTTTTGCTCGTATAGGTCGGGCGAATGGCTTCGTGAGCTTCCTGCGCAGATTCGTTCTTATTCTTGAATTTGCGGTACTGCTGATATCTATCACCGTAAAGGCTGCTTACCGTCTGCGTGATATCGGCGAGGGCTGTAGCACTCAGGCTCACGCTATCGGTTCGCATATACGTGATATGGCCGTTTTCATACAGCTTCTGTGCTATCTGCATCGTTCTGGCCACACCGTAGCCGAGTTTTCTTGATGCTTCTTGTTGGAGCGTTGAGGTGGTAAATGGCGGGGCCGGAGTACGTTTGCCGGGCTTTACCCGAACATCGGTTACCTTATAGTCCGCGCCCGTGCAACCCTTCAAAAATGTTTCCGCATCTTCCGCACTGTTCTGTTTTCTCCCTTCGGCTTTGAATGTTACTTGCTTTCCGGTTATGTCATCGGCAAAAAACAACCCTTCGATCTTGAAATGACTTTCCTGCTGAAAGGCGTTGACCTCCCGCTCCCGGTCGGCAATTAGCCGTACTGCGACACTCTGCACACGGCCGGCACTCAGGTTTTTATTGCTCGTACTGATCTTGCGCCATAAGACCGGGCTTAATTCAAAACCGACTATGCGATCCAGCACCCGACGAGCCTGCTGCGCCATTACCAGGTTCATATTCACCGTGCGTGGATTATTTACAGCGGCTTCGATCGCAGGTTTAGTGATCTCGTGAAACACGATCCGTTTGGTCGTTAGAGGGTTTAGGCCCAGAACTTCACATAAATGCCAGCTTATAGCTTCACCCTCACGGTCTTCGTCAGTTGCTAGCCATACTTCGTCCGATTTTTTTGCCAGCGACTTCAGTTCGCTCACGACCTTTCTCTTTTCGTCAGGAACGATATAACGGGGTTCGAAATCATTCTCGATGTCGATACCCATAGCTGATTTTTCAAGGTCACGGATATGGCCATAGCAGCTGTTGACCTGAAAATCCTTCCCAAGGATCTTTTCGATAGTCTTCGCTTTTGCAGGACTTTCAACTATTAAGAGATTCTTTGACATATTTCAGTGGCATTTAGGCAAGGTTCTGATGAGGTGTTCGATATATAAATGTTATGTGCCTGAAATATTTCAGGTGTTGCCTTACAAGATATTTAAAGCCAGATACTCTTTTGTTGCCTTTGCGAGCGATTCTACTATCGCTAAGCTTTTGCCATTGTGAAAAAAATACGTCAGACACATTATTAAAGTGCTGACGTTCTGAGAACTATCACCCTGACATCAGGTCTGTCAATACGACGCTATACCTTAACGAAGTTTGCCCAAATGTCAAAATGCTCTCGGGTCTAGATGCGGCGGGCGTAATGTTTGCCAGGCAGCACACGTATAAGGTCACGAATATCAAGGCCCACAAGGGCCGCATTGAGATCGCCAAATGACAGCCCGCTCGTTTCAAGCAATACATCTATATGTGTCGAATCGTCGGCCGAAAGTATCTCCCAGACTTTCTTTTCATTCGACGACATTCCCGTCGGGATAAGGTCCGGCTGCCTCGCCAGCTCTCCGGTTTCCTTTTCCTCGATATTTGGCGGAAGTATGGCTGCCGCGATCTCACTCGGAAGTTCGGCAACTACATCCTGCCACTGCTGCACGAGCTTGGCACCGCTCTTGATCAGGTAATTCGTTCCAAACGAGTTACCTGATGTTATATTCCCCGGAACTGCCATAACCTCTCGATTCTGCTCCGCGGCAAGCCGGGCCGTTATCAACGATCCGCTTCTTTCGGACGCTTCAACTATCAAAACTCCCAGGCTCAGCCCGCTTATGATTCTATTTCGGTAGGGAAAGTTGTCTTTTAACGGCGGCGTGCTGAGCGGGAACTGGGAAACTATACAACCGCCTGACGCGAGTATTTCCCTGACGAGGCCGTTATGCTCCCTTGGATAAACGCTGTCGATCCCGGTACCCATCACTCCAACGGTACGGCCCTTCGCCTGCATCGCCCCTTTGTGAGCGGCAGCGTCAATGCCGCGGGCGAGGCCCGAGATTATCGAGATTCCACGGGTCGCCAGGTCACGTGACAGCATCTCCGAAGCATTCTCGCCATAGGTCGAACACATTCTGGATCCGACAACGCCGATCCCCGGCTTATCAAAGCACGCCTGCCAATCGCCTTTTACATAGAGGACGATAGGCGGATCATCGATCTCACGAAGCAATGCCGGATAGCTGCCATCGTCCAATATCAAAATATCGCCCCCGAGCAGCTTCACCTTCTCGAGTTCGCCGGTCGCGCGCTCGTGAAATTCCCGCTTTATCAGGCTGTCGATCGTTTCGCCCTTAAGCCTCAGCGATTCCAACTCCGGACGCCGTGCATTAAAAACCGCATCCGGCGAACCGAACCGCTCTAAAAGCTTCGTAGCCGCCCGAGGCCCGACTCCCGGCGTCATATTTAAAGCGATCCAAGCAATCATTCCTTCATCTTCTTACTGAATTCTTTCTGATAACTGACAACTGATTTTGGCGGAGGCGTGTGGGAGTCGAACCCACCCAAGACTGCTCTCGCAGCCTCACAGACGGTTTTGAAGACCGCGCCCATCACCGGACAGGATGCGCCCCCATTTTACTTTCTCCGGGAGATTAACTTCGATCTCTCAGTTCATCGCGCTGCCAACAGCAAAGTCACTAAGGCAGCTCGTTTTCCAATATCGCTCACTAGAATATGCTCGTGCAGCGTATGGGCTCCATCGCCGGTTATTCCGAGCCCATCGAGGACCGGGACGCCGAGAGCTCCTACGAAGTTTCCATCCGAGGCTCCGCCAACTTGTGTTTCACCGAGTTCGTAGCCGAATGAAGCAGCTGCTTCGTGCGCCTGGGCAAACAAAGCCGCGACCGCATCGGTGCGTTCCATCGGCGGGCGGTTGATGCCGCCGGTCAACTCCAAAGAAACGCGTTCGTCCACCGGGGAAAGAGCCTTTATCGCCGCATCGATCCGTTCGGCCTCCGGCATTGTGGCAAAGCGGACATCCACCGTACATTCGGCATGTTCCGGAATAACATTAGTTGTAGTTCCCCCGGCCACCGTGCAAACATTTACGGAGGTTCCTGCCTCGGGCGAGTTCAGCGAATGAAGACGCTCGATCTGCCGAGAAAGCTCTAATATTGCACTAGCTCCTTTTTCAGGTTCAAGCCCAGCGTGAGCCGGAATGCCATGCGCACGGAGGGTATACATACCCGTTCCTTTTCTGCCAGTCTTAACACGGCCGGTTGACGAGGGTTCCAAGACCAAACAACGTTCGGCGAGCCGTGCCTCGCGTTCGACATACTCTCGTCCGGTACCGCTTCCGACCTCTTCGTCACAAGACAACAGGATCGTGATCGGCCGTGCGGGCCCCGGCCCGGCCTCGGCAAAAAACCGGAGTGCTTCGAGCATCAGAATGATGTTCGCTTTCATGTCAAAGATCCCGCAGCCGTAGAATCGATCCCCGTCAATTCGTGTCGGGTTCCGTGCCTTGCTTGCGACCGGGTGGACCGTATCCGTATGGCCGAGCAGCAATATGGGCTTCTCCTCGCCCGAAAACGCACGAATTATCAGGTGATCCCCATAGCCCGGCGTCGGGTATCGCTCTACCGCAACATCGAGCCCGATCTTCCTCACTTCTATCTCTAACCAGTCAACAACAGCCTTACTCCGCTCGGCATCGTGCGACGGAGATTCGATCTCGACCAATTCGCTGATCTCATCGCATATTCGGCTTGTCCGCGAGTTAAATCGGCCAAGCAGTTCGGTGGGGGTCATATTTATTACTTGAAGATCTGTTCCAGGGTTTCGCCCATGCGGTAGCCCGCCAAAGCGAGCCTTCTCTCAGCGACATGATAGGCGTTTCGGCGATATTCATCGACCGGCGGCTGAAATCGTACGAGGTCCGCGCGAAATACGTCAGAATTAGCAAGGCGAAAGCTTTCCTGCTGCCAATCCGCGTACCGCCCAATCGCAAGATCCGACTGGGCAGCGAATGGATGCCGTAGCATGAAGGATTCGGCTACTGTGCGGATGTAATCTTCTTCGCATTGCCCCGCGATCATAGGCAGATTACGTCCAACGATCGAATCCCAAAACCAATGCAGATTCAATTGATCCTCGCGCCGAGTGCCTTCCGGCGAAAGCACGAACATATTGCCGCCCATGTCGCCTTCAGGTTCACGGTCGGTGTGTCTGCCCGATGTGTGGAGCGGCTGATGAAGATCGCCGCCAGTGTGAAGGAACCAGGCAATAGCGAGTGCCTTATCAGGACCGGCTGTTTTTGCGTCACGCATCGCAGCTTCGAACTCGATCAGCTTTGCCACACCCTGGCCATCGCCCTTGCGATCAGTGATCAGATGGACCTTACCTTCAACCTGGCGCCAGAATGTGTCGGAATAATGCCAATTAGATTTGTGATATTTGGCAAACCTGTTAGGGAACGTCCGGTCGCGGACGATATCTGCCCACGTGGGAACAAGGGTGAAATAATCGAGCTTCTTCGCGGCTTCGGTTTTCGGGCCGTATTGCACGTAGAATGCCGAGAGGTGTGAATCTTCCGGTGCCGATCGAAGCAGTTTTATCACGTTCTCGCGGGCCGTCGGAGACATCCGCTGCCAGGCTATGTAGCCCGTTATCTTATGACCGACGTCATCCCATGCCCGCACCGGGGCAGAAACTGAACCAAAAACCAACAAACACAGTATTCCTAGCGATAGGGACTTAAACATTTCAGCTCCTGAATCTTTTTCTTAGATTCTAGCGAAATTAGTGATTTATAGAAAGACGGCCTTTCGGTAAAAATAAAGACAAACTTTTATTTATTGTCTTTCATCATATTGCTGACAAGGTCATTTGAGCATTTTATTAGAAAAAGGGGGAGCGTCGCCTTGAGAAAGGCAGCTAGAAAAAGAATGCAGACATTGTTGGAACAAAATCGTATCGCTGAGCGTGTTATTAATAGAACAATTGGAACGTTCGGAAAAAAGATAGGTTTCGTCGGGAAATTGTTCGGATGCTGGCACAAGGTTTTAAGCCGGCCTTTTACGAGTAAGGAGAATTCATATCGTGTGTGCCTGGATTGTGGAGCACGAGCGGAGTTTGACACTCAGAATTTTAAGACATTAGGAACTTTTTACTATCCTCCCTCGGTAGCGTTCGACCTTAACAGAACGATTTCATAATACCCTTCACTTCATACCTTCCGATTTAACCTACCGAGTGCGGTTTTCCAAAAAAGCCGTACTCTTTCTCTTTTAAATCACTACGTTCTAATTTGCCGAGGTCCGTTTACCTTCAGACGCTTGGCTGAAATCGAAAAATCGTTTAAAGTTTCTCGAATCGGAGGATACATCAATGAAAAAAGCGATCTTGATAATATTGGGTTTGTTTATCTTGGTGGTGGGTGTGCTGGCTATTGTAATTGCGACCCGGCCGGATGACTATACGATCTCGCGGTCGGCTTCGTTTGCCGGGCCTCCCGAACGGGTGTTTGAGCAGGTCAATGATTTACGCAAATGGAAAGCGTGGTCACCCTGGGCAAAACTGGATCCAGAAATGAAGGAAACATATTCGGGCCAGGAAAGCGGTACAGGTTCCACATACACATGGGCTGGCAATAATGAGGTTGGCGAGGGAAGAATGACGATCATCGACAGCCGGCCATATGAAGCTGTGAAGATCGACCTGGAATTCCTCAAACCGTTTTCATCGAAGACGTTGACCGAGTTTTCAATGAAGCCCGACAGCGGCAAAACCAACGTCACGTGGACAATGTCAGGAAAGCACGACATGGTGAGCAAAGCCTTTGGTCTATTTATAGATATGGACAATATGGTCGGGACTGATTTTGAGAAAGGTCTTGCTCAGATGAAGACGATCGTGGAATCCGGCCAATGAGAGCTTAGGAGAAGACAAAATATGGAAATCGAAAAAGCCGCAACGGTATCTTCGGCGGCATTGTGGGCGGGAAGAATTCTAAGCTATCTTCCAATTTTATTATTGACTGTCAGCGCGATAATGAAGTTTGTTCAGCCCCCGGGTTTTGAGGAAGGTCTTGCTCATTTGGGCTGGAGCAGCGAGAAAATATACCTCATCGGTATAGTCGAACTGCTGTGCTGCGTCGTCTATGTGATCCCGCGGACCGCTGTCCTCGGAGCTATCCTTATCGCTGCTTATTTAGGGGGCGCGGTAGCCACACATGTTCGCGTCGACGATCAATTCATCGGGCCGATCGCCGTCGGAATTGCGGTCTGGCTCGGGCTGTATTTGCGTGAGCCGCGGCTGCGAACGTTGGTTCCTTTCACAAAACCGATCAATAAATAGGGAGAATATATGTCTAAATACGCCGATGTGTACCTTGTTCCCATACTGGAAGAAAATCTACCGGCCTACAAGAAAATGGCAACACTGGCCGGAAAGCTTTTCATGAAACATGGTGCCCTCAGATATCGTGAATACGTGGCGTCGGACCTTGAGGTAGAGGAAGTGGTGCCGTTTCCTAAGCGCATCAAACTGAAGCCGGGCGAGACGCTCGTATACGCGGCGGTCGAATTCAAGTCTGAAGCCCATCGAAACAAAGCAATGAAAGCTATCATGAAGGACCCGGAGATGTCCGCTATGATGGAGGGGATAAAACCACCGTTTGATTACAAACGGATGGTCTACGGCGGTTTTAAGATTCTTGTTGATCTTTAGGACGCCTCGCTCCGCCCAGATAGAATTCAATGGTCAGGCTGTTGGCCGGCGCCGGTTTGCAGGCGTAATGTGTTTTAATACCTTTACGCAGAATGCCTAAAAGCCCCGCCCCACAAAATGACGAGCAGATATTGGCCGAGCCGGCCGCACCCACCTCTCGCTATGACCGCTCGATCGTCGAGGGCCCTCTTGGCCGCGCAGTCTGGAAGATCGCGTGGCCTACGATGTTGACGAATATTTTCGGTGGCCTGCAGGGTTTGGTCGACCATGTGATGGTCGGTAATCTGGTTGGTTTCAAAGCAAATGCCGCCATCGGCGTCAGTTGGCAGATATTTCTCGTTGTCATTGTCTTTATCTCGTCTATATTTACTGGAATGAGCGTTCTGGTAGCTCGATTTGCCGGGGCTCATGACGAAAAGAAGGTGAACCGGACGGTTTATCAGGCTTTTCTGACGGCGGCGTTTATAGCGGTCGTGATAATGGCTCCCCTGGGGTATTTCACCTCACCTTACCTTCTGGGCCTCGTCAATGCCGACCCCGGTGTCAAGGCCGAAGCACTCCCGTTTCTCAGGATCACTTTCGCCTTCAGTCTAGGATTGATGATCTTCTTTATGACCAGCGGAGCACTTCGATCGGCCGGTGATGCCCGTACTCCGATGGTCCTGGGGATCGTTATGACCCTTATGAACGTGATCTTTAACGTCATTCTGATCCGCGGAGTAGGTGCGATCCCCAGCTTTGGAACTGCCGGGGCCGCAATCGGTACGAGTCTTGCGACTGGCCTGGTAGGGGCTTACGCCATTTACATGATGTGGAGCGGACGATGGGTGGTCGGTTTTCCTCGTGGACGGGGCTGGGCCCCGGATTGGAAGATCATTCGTGCCCTGTTTAAGTTCGGACTGCCCGCCGGCATTCAGGGTATTGCAATGAATGTAGGCGGAGTATTGATGCTGGCATTTATTGGCTCACTGGCCCAAAGCGCGGCCGCTCAGGCCGCATTTGCGGTGTCATACACTCAACTTTTCTCACTAGTTACCTGGACCGCGGTCGGCCTTATGGGAGCCGCGGCGGCTGTCGCCGGCCAGAATTTCGGTGCCGGTCACCCGGACCGGGCCAATGCCGCCGTAAATATAGCGGCCCGCTACGGCCTCGCGGGAGCCGCGTTTATCGGTATTTTCTTCTTTTTCTTTCCACAGCAGCTTCTGGGAATTTTCGGTATGACTGATCCCGACGCGGTCACTATCGGCGTTGAGCTGCTTCGGGTGCTAAGCGTTTCTGGCCTTTTTATCGCGGTTGCACTTACATATACCGGCGGTTTGCAGGGGACAGGCGATACCAAAAGCCCCTTATATATTTCGATCATCTCGCAAGTGATCATACCGCTCGGTATATGCTTCGTGATAAGCGAATTCGGCACTCTCGAGCCTATTCATATATGGCTCGCCATCCTCGCCGGCCATATCACACGTTGTACGCTTAGCGTGATCAGATTCCTCCAGGGCAAATGGCGAAACATAGCCATCGACATAGAATCAACTCAAGCATAAGACGCGGCACGTATATCTAGTTTTGCTGGCCTTGCAGCTGGCCAAGTATCCGCTTCAGTTCATCAAGCTTCTGGCCGGCCTCCCCTAATTTCCCTTCAGATGTGAGCCTTTGATAATCCGCAAAAGTCTGCCCCGCACGTTTGATCAGGTCGGCGGAACCTTGGGGAATTGGCACTTCTTGCTGCGGCTGGGGCTGCTGTCCAGGCGGTTGTTCCGATTCCTGGGGCGCCGCTTTCTGCGATTGCCCTATTAACTGCTTTAGTGCGGTCTCGAAATCAGATGCAAACGTCAGGCGTTCCTGAGTAGCAAGAACTACAAGACGCAATTCAGGCATCGGACTGCGTAATGCCTGCAGGTAGATCGGTTCAACAAAAAGCAAGCCGGTGCCGATCGGCATGATGATCAGATTGCCCCTCTTGACCTTGGATCCCTGCTGGTTCCACAGAGTTATTTGCCCTGCGATCTGAGCATCCTGATCGATACGGGCTTCGATCTGAAGCGGGCCGTCGATCACACGTGACGGGGGAAACTGATAAACCAGTAACTGGCCGTACGCATCACCGTCCGATCGACCGGCCATCCAGGCGATCATGTTATTTCGGTTGCCCGGAGTGAACGGAAGGATTTGGGCAAACTCGGTTTCGAGTCTTTCACCCGGTAGCGGCATCAGGACCTGATAGGGCTCCAGTGCCTGCTGCTGTCCCGAGCCGTCACCTGCCGTAGCATCACGGGCAACGCTCCACACATCCTCCCGGCCGAAAAACATCTTGGCATTCGTAGTGTGGTATAGACCGAAGACATCTCCCTGAGCCTTGATCATTATCTCCGGATAACGGACATGCTCCCGCATCCCGGCGGGCATATCGTTCGCCAATTTGAAAAGCTCCGGAAATGCTGCCCGATACGCCGCGATGATCGGGTCAGCATCGTCGAACACATAAAAGTCAACCGCTCCGGTATAGGCATCGATCGTGACTTTGACGCTGTTTCGCAGGTAATTAATGTTTCGCCCACTTACATTGAAGTTCCGTGAATACGGGTAACGATTCGATCGAGTGTAAGCATCGACCATCCAAACCAACCGGCCGTCAGTATTAACGACCATATAAGGATCTTCGTCGAAGAAAAGAAACGGAGCGATGCGTGCGATGCGGCTGGAAATATTTCGATGCATCATTACGCGGCTGTCGTTCATTACATCGTCCGAAAAAGGAAGCTTGGCAAGATCGCCGGTGGCCCATGCAATTGCTAGCCTGCGAATACCGCTGCCAACGGCAAATCCGCCATCACCTTCATAATGCGTGTAATTAATGTTGTCACCCTGAGGATAATCGAATTCCGGTTGACGGGTTTTTACGTAAACGTCAGTATCGGTCCGCTGGCCAAAATAGATCTCGGGCCGCGTAACGGTGATATCACTGCTGAATTCCATCGGCATGTTCGAGATCAGGAAGCGCGGCCGTCCTTCACTCGTAAACTCATTGACCGGATTCATTGTCACGCCGTAGCCATGGGTGTATACCAGACGTTCGTTGATCCAGTTGCGCGACTGATCTGGCAATTTGTTGATATCGAGTTCGCGTGTGGCGATCATCACCTGGCGCATTTGGCCATTGACGCGGTAACGGTCGACATCGACATCCGGAAAATCATAGTAGGTGCGGATCTCCTGCACTTGTCGAAGAGTGTCCTGTAGGGCCTGCCAATCCCACAGCCGAATATTCTCAAGCGTATGGCTATTTGCCGCAAGATCAAGGGAATCCGGCGTGATATCGGCCGGGTATTCACGCATTTCGACCTGATCGAGGTTGAATCCAGCGCGTGTTCCGGCAATGTTGTGCTCGATGTAGGGGGTTTCACGTCCAAGTTCGTTCGGTTTGACGATAAAGCTTTGTACATACGCCGGAACGAGCATACCGGCCACGACATAAACAAGGACCGGCAGGGCAACGGCGGCCAGAATGAGCCGAAGGCCTTTTTTTGTAAATGCGTTGATAAACAGGATCACCGCAGCGATCACCAGAGAAACCGCAACAATAGTGAGGCCGGGCAGAAGGTAGTTGTCCTGGGTATACGTCACGCCGCTAAAAGACGCGTGGTCGGTCCAGAGAAAACCGTATCGCGATAATAGGGTACGCCACGCGGCAATAATGAGAACGACACCTAGAGCCAGCGATATAGCCGTAAACGACGTCTTGCTGATCCCCTCAAAGCTTGCCTGCTTGGCGGCGGGAACGGGCGATGTGGTCGGCACCGAGGCGAGTACGGCGTGACCGATAGTCGCGGCCAGCATCAGAACAGCGAGCCCCGTCAACCATGAGGCGATCTGGCTGTATACGGGCAATTGGAATAGATAAAACGCCAGCGGGTTACCAAAGATCGGGTCGACGGCCGGCGTGACCGGATGATGCAGATAGAGCATCCACATCTGCCAATCATTGCTTAGGCCAAGTCCGTAGCTAATGCCGAATAATATGCCGATCGCCCATGCGGCCGGGCGTAAAAAGCGTGCGAATTCGAAGCTGACCGGCTGATTATTGACCAGGAGGCGGATCGGTTTGCGAATGTCCGAGCCGTAAAGCCGTTCAAGGGCATAAAATCCGGCACGAATAATTACAACCGTGAGGATCGCAAATACAAAAAAAAGAGCCCACCCCAGGCCGAGGACATACCAATACCTCGATTCGAAGCCAAGCGAGCCGAACCAAAGTGATTCGATATAGATCCCGACGCTGCTCGCGGCCACAAAGGCCAGGAGAACAACCGCCATCACTATCCACTTTATACGGCCGTCACGTTTCACCGGCGGCTGTTTAATATCAATGATCTCGGCTTCCA
>JBGTBC010000069.1:0-1474 GCA_041749555.1 Pyrinomonadaceae bacterium
GGAGTTCTTCGCGAGTCAGTGGAAAGCGGCCAAAGCCGAAAAAGTCCCAGATCGCCGTCTGCTCAAACCTCGCCTTCATCTCTTCGGTCGTGACGAAATAACTGTAGAGCTTCTCGTAAGCAGCCTTATTAGAAACATCACGGTCGATCTCGAAAACCCGGTTAGCAGGCATATCTAAAAGCTGCGAAACGGTGCTTCGCTCGCTGTTCATTAGGATCGCGAATTTGTGCTTGTATTCATCCCGCAATGCGTACTCCGGTGGTGTCGAGCAAGGGACCTCGTAGTCGAAATAAAACGGCCGGCCGAGGAATTTAGAGAAACAGATCGCTGACACGTATGTCATAACGTGAGTTGTAAGACCATCGAGTCCTTTTGCAGCGTTTTCTATATAGATCATATTTATGAGCGGCCAAACCTTGGAAACAACCTGCTTCTTATTTCCGTCGGTAACAAACTTGTAACCAGGAATGTTCTAAACTAAACTAATTGTTTTTCGAAATACCGGCTAGCCGGCAATAATTTGGCACTTACACTTAATTTAATAAAAGGAAATTTAATTTAACATGAAACGAGTTGGAATATTGGCGGGACGCGAACAAACGTTCCCCGATTCTATTATCAAGAGCATAAACGAGAACGGCGGAGGTGAAGTGGTCGCCGAAATGGTAACGTTCGGCGGCATTCGCCTTGACGAACCAAAGAAATACGACGTCATTATCGACCGCATCTCGCACGAGATACCGTATTACCGGGCCACACTTAAGCGAATGGCGCTGGAAGGTACGTATGTGATCAATAACCCATTTTGGTGGTCGGCAGATGATAAATTTTTCAACTTTAGCCTGGCCGCAAAGATCGGCGTCGCGATCCCGAAAACCGTCCTTTTGCCGCAGCACAGCTATATTAAGGACGTCACGAGCGAATCGCTGCGTAACCTTGAATTCCCTATCGACTGGGAAGGCGTTGTTGACTATGTCGGATTCCCTGCTTTCCTAAAGCCATTTGACGGCGGCGGGTGGAAGAATGTCTCTAAGATCCACTCGCTCGAGGAGCTTTTCACCGAGTACAACCAGTCGGGCACGCTCTGCATGACGCTACAAGAGGGCATTGAGTACGATCATTTCGTCCGCTGCTACTGCGTCGGCAAGGAAAAGGTCCTGATCATGCCTTACGACCCTTCGAAGCCGTATCTCAGCGGTATGCAATACGTCGATGTGGATGATTATCTTACTCCCGAGTTGCACGCCCGCGTCGAGAAGGACGTAATCACGATCTGCACAGCTCTTGGCTACGATCTCAACACGGTTGAATTCGCGATCAAAGATGGGATTCCCTACGCGATCGACTTTATGAACCCTGCCCCGGATGCGGAACTCGCTTCAGTCGGCGAAAAGAACCACCGCTGGATCGTCGATAACATGACCGACTTTATCTTGCGAAAAATTAAGGAAGGCTGGGAAACCCCCGAATACCG
>JBGTBC010000070.1:0-2632 GCA_041749555.1 Pyrinomonadaceae bacterium
GGAATCGATAAGAGAGAAATTACCTTCTCGACTATTTCGTCCACCGAGCCCGAACCACCGAGCGACCCAATGGCCTCAACAGTCGGTTTCATCAGTTCATTTCTGTGTGGGATTCTATCCATCGACTATTCTGATCTTATAATAGGTGCCGATTTGGCCGGGTTGATCGTAATCGCGCAATCCCCAGTACGGCGGCGAAGTTACGCAACACTGGACTGATTCGGCGTCAAGCGTCGGTAATACTTCGCGGCAATCGCCCGAGATAACACGATAACGTACCGATTTACCATTCTGATGCATTTTCACCGATTATAACTTGCCTTCCATATTTTTGCGACGACTCATCGATTCGAAGATGGTAAATGGCAAATAATAGTCGTAGACAGTGATCGTATCCATGGCTCGACCCCAAAGCAACCTTAATCACGGTCGTTCCATCGCAAGCAGTGCATGGGAACTGGATTCATTATTGAGAAGCTGCGGGTGGCGTCGCCGTGTTCGGTGGCTTGGGAGGCGATGGCGGGGGATGAGCGGGTGCGGCATTGCGATTCGTGCCGGTTGAACGTCTATAACACGGCGGAGATGACGCGGGCTGAGGTCGAGGCGATGGTGCTCGGCAGGGAAGGCAGGCTCTGCGTGAGGATGTACCGGCGAGCGGACGGGACGGTGTTGACGAAGGACTGCCCGGTGGGCCTTCGTGCGTATGCAAGGCGGGTCGGGCGTTTGGCAACCGCGGCGGCGGGAGCTGTTTTTGCCCTTTGCACGGCGGCGGTTGCTCAGAACCCGCGTCCGGCAGCCTCGGGTGGCAAGATCCATTCGGTCAGCAGGTGCGAATCGGTCAAGGGAACCGGCATCTGCGGGACGTTCACTGATGTGAACGGGGCGGTCATTCCCGGAGTAAGCTTAAAACTCATAAACACAGACGACCGGACCGTCAATGCTCAGGACAGTGACGCGAAAGGCGATTTTGCTTTCGAAGGCCTAAAAATCGGAACCTACACCTTGATCGCGGAAGCTCCGCACTTCGATAAGCTGGTCGTTAAGAAGATCAATGTAACGGATACGAAAGTTATCAACGTACAGTTGATCATGGTGGTGAGCGGCGTCCAGGAGATAGTGGGTATCATAGGCGACGCACCCATGATCGATATTCGCTCAAGTGGCATCACAACAACCATCACTCGCCGCCAGATCGAGAGTCTTCCCCGCCCGTAATCGCTCCTAAAATCCAAAGATACGGTCACGCCTTGCAATATTTGGGATTCTTTTGGATGGTTGTCACGAATCGCAGATCGCAGCGGACTCGAGATTCGTTTGGAAGTAGACCAGGTGATCTAGTAAATCGAAAACGTGTAATGAATGGTTCGCGTGACATCGGCTGGAACCCCATTAATCTGAGCAGGGATGAATTTGATCCCCCGGATCGCCTTCACGACGTTTAAGGCTAAGCCATAGTCGGCAGATCGATCAACCGTGATGTTTCCGATGTTGCCATTCTTTAGAAACTCCACGTTGGCGCGAATAGTCCCTTGGATATTCATCCGTCTCGCCTCATCCGTGTAACCTGGTCTGGGTTTACTCAAAACGATTAAATGACGCGAGAACTTGTGCAGTTCACCAGGCCAATCGCTCGTTAGGATTTCAAATTTCGGCTTAAGACCGGTGACGTTTGGTCGTTTGAGAGCGGCCTCGACCTCAGGGCTTATTGGCAATTTGTCAAAGATCACCGGCTCGCCTGCGCCCAAATGCCCCGGTAAGCCGCCGGGAAATAGATAGACTCCTCCCAAACGGATGGTTTTGAGGAATCGATCCATCGTCGGATTATCTTTTTGCCCGGAAACGGCTATCGTGAAGTAGTCCTTCTTCAAACCCACATAAAGGGCGATATATATTTCGTCGTTAACGTATTCATTCAACCGTCTTACCAGAAAATCGTCGGTCTCATAGGTTTCGCCGGTCGCGCCTTTTCGCCCCACGAGCTTGTAGTTCTTAACGGTTTTTCTCGGATTATTAACTTTGCGTTTGCTTACAGAAATACTTACCCCTTCGACGGACGCAAATAAGGTCGAGAAATCGCTGCCTCTGCTGATAACTACATTCGTCGGAGCCTGAAACGAGATCCCCTTGCTCGAATCCTCATACGTGGCCCAACTCTGCGTCCAAGCGAAGGTTGGGGCTAAGTAGAGAAAAATGAAGGCGAGTGAGGTGAGAACTGCTAATCTACTGAAAATCATATTGGGATAAGAATCAGGTGTACTCAGGTTACATGGTAAATGTAAATGCCTAATTTCCGCAAGACTCGATCGGCAGGGGAAGATCGAACGGACTCTGGGAAAAATATTGATCATAGATGCGTTGATCATAGATGCGATTGTGTTATCGGCGCGGGTCGGAAACTAGCTCGTAGCTCGTGCTTCGTCCGCGGGCGGGCCCGCGGACCAGAACGCCCTTGCGGACGAGATCGTCTATGTCACGGGATGCTGTGTCCTGCGAACACTTGGCCAGTTTTGCCCATTTGGACGAGGTGAGCTTACCCTCGAATCCGTCAAGCAGCCTAGTTAGCACGAGTCTCTGGCGTTCGTTTAGGGGAGTATCTTCTATGGCATCCCAGAAAGATCGTTTAGGTCTAAAC
>JBGTBC010000071.1:0-1826 GCA_041749555.1 Pyrinomonadaceae bacterium
CTTGATCAATAGATTTGATGCTGAAAAAGGCTAAATGTTATGAATAAAGTACTCGCTCTTATAAATAGAACATCGGCCCTCGCTATCGTATTGGCTTTACTGGCCCCGGCTATGATCTTTGGGTCGGACGTCCGATCAAAACCCGCATCTCTCACCGACGACCAGAAGATAATTCATGTATTGAACAGGCTTGGATTTGGTGCGCGGCCCGGCGATGTCGAAAAAGTGAAGGCCATCGGCCTGCAGAAATATATCGATCAACAGCTTGATCCTTCGTCGATCGCAGATACTTTGCCCGAAAGTAAGGTTCGGGGCATGGACACCTCAAAGCTGACCACGAGCGAGCTTTTCGCAAAATATCCGAATCCCGGAGCTCTTCTTCAACAGCTTGAGGGCGGACGAGCGGCGCAGGCAAATGCTCAGAACCAGCGGCCGATGCCCCAGGGTGCGAATCCCCCGGCGGCCCCGCAGGACGAAGCCGCGATGACGCAGGCGGAACAACGTGAGCGGCGTCAAAAGATCAATGATCTCTATCGAAAATACGATCTCAAACCTGCCGCTCAGCTTCTGCCGCAAATAGTGGCTAACCGCGTGCTGCGGGCCGTATATTCAGAAAAGCAGTTGCAGGAAGTGATGGTCGATTTCTGGCAAAACCACTTTAATGTGTTTGCCGGAAAGGCAGCGGTCCGCTGGTACATACCCAGCTATGAGCGTGACGTAATTCGCGCGAACGCCCTCGGCAATTTCAAGGATCTCGTCGTCGGCACGGCACAGCATCCGGCGATGCTCTTTTATCTCGACAATTTCGAATCGAGATCTCCGGTCAATCAGAACGCCGCGGGCGATGCGTACGCGCAGCGTATCCAGGAAATGATACGAAGCGGGCAGCCGCTGCCGCGGCAGGCTCGGGAAAGGCTGAAGCGGCAATTTGGCCTGAATGACGAACAGCTCGATCAGCGACTGAAAGAAATGCGTGCAAGCGGCTTGTTCGCTCAACAGCGCCAGCAGAGAGGTATTAACGAGAATTACGCCCGCGAGCTTATGGAACTGCATACGCTCGGTGTCGACGGCGGATATTCTCAAAAAGACATTGTCGAGGTCGCCAAAGCCTTCACCGGCTGGACGATCGCCGACCCGCGTGGCTATCGCCGTGCGGCCGCTGCAACGATACAAGGCACTGAGGAACAACGGGTTAACCGGCTGCAGCGACAGCAAGGAATTCCCGAGAACGTCGACAGCGGAGAGTTTTTCTTTAATCCCCGTTGGCACGATAACAGCGCTAAAACCATTCTCGGCCAAAAAGTAAACGAGGGTGGTGTCAAAGACGGCTTGAAGGTTATCGACATACTTGCCTCTCATCCATCGACGGCAAAACACATTGCCCGTAAACTAGCGGTCAAGTTTGTCAGCGACAAGCCGAGTGAAGCACTTATAACGCGAGTCGCCGATGCATTCACGGCGTCAAAAGGGGACATTAAGGCCACGCTAAAGGCCCTCTTTACCGACAAGGAATTCTTCGCCCCCGAAAATTACCGTGCGAAGATCAAAACACCGTTCGAGCTTGCTGTTACTTCGATCAGGGCCCTCGGCGGCGAGACCAACGCGAGTCCGGCTTATGTTGCGATGCTCACAAAGCTAGGCGAGGTCCCGTATGGATATCAGGCCCCGACCGGTTATCCGGACACCGCGGAAGATTGGGTGAACACAGGTGCCTTGCTCGAAAGATTGAATTACGCCGTGGCCATCGCCAGCAACCGAATTCCCGGCTCGCGCGTTGATCTCAAAGGTTTTGCCGTCGCCGACAAGGGGAAATCACTCGATAAAGC
>JBGTBC010000072.1:0-9899 GCA_041749555.1 Pyrinomonadaceae bacterium
GCCGATCGTTCCTTTGTGACCATGCGTAAGCAGGAACAGAATGCGAAATTGCATACCCCGGTCGATCATCTTTAATTCTTCGATCGCGGCCCGGCCGTCGGTCAGATAGATCCCGCTGCGGGTTTTCAGTTTCGCGTCCCACTCGCCTACGAGGCGCTTGATCACGCCATTCAAGTTGTTTGAGTCACCTGATCCGGTCATGGCCCAGAACCGGGCGATAAGCTGCGGCAGAAAATCAGTCCCTACCTCGGTGAGGCGGAACTTCTTTTCGAATTTCTCCGCCGCCTGTTTGAAAACACGTACGCGTACGGCTTCGGCTATCTTTGAATTCCAGATCTCCTCGCGTCGGGCGCGATGCGCTTCGAGTCGCTCGGCGGCTTGATCTTCAGCAGATGCCTCCTTATCGGAGGCGGCCGCGGACGAGTTTGCCGACGTGGGCCAGTGGACCTTGCAGCCGCTGGTCTTGAGACATACTTCGACGATCTGGCCGTAATTCTCCGGCTCGATATCGATCCCGCTAACGGAGTGTTCGCACTTCTTGGCGTTTCCGCTTCGCTTTGCTCCACTTATTACCGCCGCTGATTCAGTTCCGAGATAATCCTTTCCGTCCGTATAACACCAGCTCCGGACGATGGGCACTTCCGACGGCTCGACCTGGCGAAGTTCGGCCAGTTCGCGGCGGCGGATCTGTACGTGATTGTGGGCTTTCTGCAAATAGCAGGCAGGATTCAGGCAGGCATCCTTTTTCCCGATCTGGTTTGGCTCGAAGAGGCTCACTACAGCTCCGGTCCGTTCAGAGCACTTCACGCATGCAAGGCCATCGGACCGAAGGTCTGTTGCCTTAGGATCAAACGGAGCCTTGGAAAGCAGACGGTGGATATGTGTATTGATCCACTCCAGAAAGTTCTTCCATGGTATCGTCTCTCCCTTTACAGGAATTTCGATCCAACGATCATCCTGGTACTTGCCCTCCTTTCTGTAGATCTCCGCGTAAATCACCTTTTGGATCTCGGGGGTGTACTTCGCAAGTTCCAGGCCGTATGTAAGTGGGAGATGCTCGTTGTCAATGTCTTTTTGAGCTTCTTTGATCAGCAGGTTGAGCTTGAGCCGATTGAGAACATAGCCTTCCGGTTTTCCGACCCTTAGGGCGAGCTCTTTAACGTCACAGCCGAGTTTCTCTTTTAGGAGTTGATAGGCGTAAGCTTCGTCCATCGCGTGGATGTCCTCGCGATGAAGATTCTCGTGGATCTGGATATCAATCACTTGCTCATCCGATAGCTTGCGAACGAGACAAGGTACGTCGTTCACGGCTGCGACTTTCGCGGCGCGGTAGCGTCTTTCACCACAGACGATCTCGTACTTCCCGCCAATGGGGCGGACGATCAGAGGTTCGAGAACGCCCTGAGTTCCGATACTTTTCGCGAGTGATTCGATCGTCTTTTCATCAAGCCTCCGCCGCGGGTTGATCGGTGATGTCTGAAGACTCCCCAAAGGGAGAGATTTATAGTCCGGCTGGGTCGCCGCCTGCGTGCTGCCATTGGTGACTGCCTGAACCGGCCCCACCGCGCTTTCGTCGTTTGCTTTCTCTGTCATTGTCTTCCTCCTGAATGTTTTTGTTTTTGAATTGAGCTTGGGAATTTTGGACCGTCGCCACATCTGGCCCTCGCTTGCCCAATCGGCAAGCGCCGGTGCAGTGAACTATCGCATCGCATGCTTCTCCGGTTCGGCTTTGAAGGCCGCACTCGCACGCTCGCGGGAGAGAATGAAACCCTCTTCACAGCAGTAGTAGCGCTGGGCGTCGTCGCATGCCTTGCAGAGAATGTCCTTGCATCCCCGGCATTGCCGCCAGTTGCAGTCGGGCGTCTCCTGATGAACCGTGTAGACGTATTTGTCGACGACGGATGCGGTAACGATAAGCACACCAATAAGCTCTCTCTTGCACTCTCGGCAAAAGAATTGATCCGCCATAAGGCTTTTCCTCCTGAATGTTTGATTTTGTTTGCTAGGTCCCGCAGAGGTGGGCTAAGGCATGACCCACCCCTCCGAGACCAGGCAAACAAGGACCGCCGGATAAAGAGGCGCTTGTTTTACTTAGGGGATGGCGGAAGAGTTACGGCGCTGAACGGGCGTGAGACCTGGCCGTTGATCATCAACTTGAGATAGATATGGAAGTTCGAAAGGTTGGTGAAGTCTGAGATCTTGATCTCGGGAGCAAATTCCATAGCGAGCGTTTCGGCATCGTTTGCCCCGATGCGGAAGACGACGATAGTCCCGATGTTCCCAAGGATGGCATCGCGGATCGGCGGTTCGATCTGCGTCAGATATTGCTGGGCAAGCACTAGGGACAACCGGTACTTCCTCAGTTCGGAAAGCATAAATATGAGGCTTTGCGTCGTGAAGTTGTGAAATTCGTCCAAATATAATGTAAAATCGCGGCGCTCGTTCTCTGCAATATCTGCCCTGCTTAATGCGGCCAGATCAAAACGCGATATAAGCAATGAACCCAGAAGATTCGCAGTGTCCTCGCCTATACTGCCTTTCGCGAGACTTACCAGAAGGATCTTCCCGGAGTCCATAATTTGACGAAGACTCAGCTTTTCTGAAGGATCTGTGAGGATCTTGCGGAGCAACGGGTGGCTCAGAAATGCACCGACCTTGTTTTGTATAGGGCTGATAGCTTCGACTCGAAATCGTTCGGGATATTTTTCATACTCGTTAACCCAGTATTCCTTCACCTTCTCGTTCTGGACAAATGTCATCACCTTCGCCCTGAACGCCCTGTCCGAAAGGATTCTGGAAATGTCAGACAGGTCGGCAGTTTGATAATCGAGCAACGAGAGAAGGCAGTTCCGCAAGATGTGTTCAAGCCGCGGACCCCAGGAATCGTTCCAAAGGTGCTTGAACACCTGTATCAGCCCCGAACACGCGAGCGGCCGTTTGTCGGAAGCTACGTTTGCGAGCGGATTAAAACCAAATGGCTGGTCCGGTCGGGTCAGATCGAAATCGATCACGTCCGCCTGCCGTTCGGCCGGTATTAGAGTTCGCACCCGCTGGACCAGGTCGCCGTGCGGGTCCAGGAGGGCGAGGCCCCTCCCGTTGCGGATGTCATCAAGCATCAGCGTCTCGAGCAACGTGCTCTTGCCCGTACCTGTCTTACCGAGCAGATACATGTGAGCCCGGCGGTCAGACTGACGGATCCCAAACGGCTTGAGTTCATTTCGGAAATTGGTCTGAGCGAAGACAGTGACCTCGCTGGGGGCGGTTGGTTCGATCTCTGACAAGGAGTGTGTAGTTAATGTTTTTTGTTTGACCTTTAAATTCTAGCTTGAACTTAAACTTCCCAAAAGGGTGAATATTAAGACGGGTGGTTATTTCTCGATACGGAAGGGCCGACAGATATTGGCGGCGGTCCCGGACTTCGGTTGATCGGCCGCCATTTTGTTATATGAATGATCAGTGACCGCCCGGTTCGTTCGGTGACAATGTAGTCATTATCCCGAAGAGTTTTGAGCCATATCTGAATAGTGCGTTTGGACATTCCGGTATCTTTTGCGATCGTGCCGACGCGGCGGTAAAGAGTTCCCGTTCGCCTATTCGCGTGAATGACCAGATATAAGAAAAGCCAGACCGAGCGCCCCATGGCGTGGTAGTGCTGTGCGGATGGCGAGACGACAAGACCCCGCCAAATGAATCCCCACCACTGGGAATGCGGACTTCGAAGTAAATTATTTGTGAGGATCGATTTTATGTGGTTGGCCATGACTTTTAGGATTAATGACCTTCAAAGCATATCGTTACCACAGGTATCCGAAAGGGGTAATATTAGGAGGGGGCTAACGGATCTTATACCCGGGTTATCAACAGGGACCGCCCTATTTAAATATCTTTCTTTAAATGCTTTATTTGTGAAATCCCTAAAGGCACGAATTCGGGCTTATCGAGAGGTGAATTTTTTGAGAAAGAGTCTGTAAAATTGAAACAAACTTGCTTCTCTGACGCGTAAAAGTAATGTCGCTCCGACGCCCAGATACTGTGCAATCCCTCTCCACCGCAGTCAGCATAGTCGTCGCTTGTAGTCGAAAAGGAAATAAAAACCGATGGTCAAAAGGGTGTGGAGTTATATGGCTGAGTTCCTCGCGGCTGGCAATGCAGCTAAAGAAGGGCTTCAGCAACCCGTGCAATAGCCGCATTCTGTTTAAAATGCATATAAAGGTCGCTTAGTAAAGCCGGGTTGATTCGAAAAGTGTCCCGAATCGGGCAGCCATCCGGACCGTCGTGACGTGCGGCGATTTTATCAAAGGGTGAATTTAGCTTAACTGAGAGCGAATTTCCATCCACCGTGAAGTTCGAGATGGTTATTTTCACAAGTTCCCGTCTCTCAGCCTCGTTCGCCGCTTTGTAGCTTAGATAAGCCGATTTTGCGAGTTCGAGAAATTGCATCAACCGTTCGATCACCTGTTCGGAATTTCCTTCCGCCTCGGCCAAGCTTTCCTTGAGTCTTGCCTGCTCTCCAATTAGCGTATTCTTCTTTGAGGCATAGGTATCTCGATCGAAGACGCCATCCATATATGCATCGGCGAGTCGTTCCAACCGTGACGCAACCGATTGTGCATTTAAGTTGAGTTCCTGTTTGAGTTTCTCGATTCGTTTGGGTTCATTTTCGCGCAACGTCTCGATCTCGGCTTCAAAATATGCAAGCTCGTCTCGATTAAATTCGATCAACTTTAGAACGCGCAATAGGTACTCGGTAAGGGTCTCCTCTTTGATTGGGCGTTGCGTGCAGGCTCGCGTGTGGCAGCGATAATAGACGTGCCCCTTCTGGCGTTCGCCGACAAATGAATTGCTGCATCTCGCGCACCGGACGGATCGTCTGAAGGCGAATGTGTGACGTGTATTTTTCTTTATGTGCTTGCCGTCAAGGATGTCTTGAACCTGGTCGAAGAGCTTTTTGTTAATCAGCGGGGTATGCTGCCCGACGAAAATCTCCGTCATCGTTCGCACCTTGATTAGCCCAATGTAAAAGGGATTTCGGAGGCACTGGTTTAGGACGTTTTTAGTTAGGTTCCCGCCCGCGCGGCCGCGGAGTCCTCGCCGAGACATCTCTGCCGCCAGAGACGTTAGGCTGTATTTACAAGTAGCATAGAGATCAAACGCCTGCTTTATTAGCGGGCCTTTAATCGGGTCAACTGTCTTCGGTCTGGCGGGCCCTTGATTTCTATACCCCGGCGGAGCCGGAAACGGATACAGCCCCTGCTTGATACGGCCGCGAATTCCTTTTATCGTTTCCTCTCGCAAATTACGGATGTAATCCGACGCCACCACCGCCTGGATATCGGCGGATAGTCTCCCGCCGCGGGAATTTAGGTCTATACTCTCGTTAACAAAGTGCACCTCAACGCCCAGATCGATGAGAGAGCCCAATTCGGACCAGTCTCGAAGATTTCTCGCGCTCCGGTCAATCTTGTGAATTAGAACGCCGCGGGCTTTACGCTGCTTCAAAGCGCTGACCATATCCAAAAAAACCGGGCGACCGGTCTTGGCCGCGGTTTCGCGCTCCTCAAAGCGTTTAATGATCTCCAGATTCCACGTCTTGGCATAACGGTCGATGGCGGCCGTCTGTTCGGCGAGCGATGTGCCTTGCTGTCCTTGCCGCTGCGTGGAAACGCGGACATAGGAATAAAAGGTTTTTGGCATTCGAAAAGTTGATTTATGGACGGCAGACCGGCTGGCCTGGCCTCATAAATCTAGCGGTCACGCGGTTTTCTGTCAATAGTGTCAGGTCGACGGCGTTGATGTATGCGCCAGACCAGATGCGCGTACCGCTTTAGGTTTTCCTCATGCTGAGGCATCGACCGTTGGGCGGGATCGTTGATCGCTCGGATTTCCGGGGCGACATCAGAACGAACGATATCGTTATGATTCATCGGTCCCTCCTTTCCGATCCGGGGCCGAGCCGGCTCTGGCCGCCGAAAGGCCGCATGTGATCGCCGTAAAGAGGTGGCCGTAATATCGACGTTCCCAATCCCCTCCTCGTGCGTATCGCGTCAGCTCAGGAAAGATCTGGCTGAGGGATAGACTGGCATTAGCCTTCGAAGGCCGCGCGTTGTCCACGAGTCGCCGCCGTGCTTGCACCGGATCTTGGATCTGGAGCGAGACATGGTTCTTAACACAGAACCGTCCGGCAGTTCGGTAGAGACTGAGAAGATCGCGTGATAGACGCTGCTGTTTGTTCAGGCGGGGGAGCACCAACTCACCGATGGAATGTGCCAAAATAAGCGCCATAAGCATCGCCGAAAATGCCTTATTTCGATCACCCACAGCCTGATATTGACGTAGCGTTCTACCGCCATAGAAATCGAGCTCTCCATAACGAAAAATGGCAAAAGCAAGCCGATTCCGACTGAGTGAAAGAGCTAGAATTTGTTCATTGATCAATATCATTTTCTATGGGAGAGCAACCATGGGCTACAGCCCGGCAAGCTGTTTAGCAAGTTTAGTAATGTGATCGCGGACGTGTGGCGAGTACTCGGCGCATCGATGCGGTTCATGGAGTGCGTCTTCGTAGGTGCAGACGTTTATGCGGGAAAAGAGGTCAGCGTTCGCGGCGGCCTTATGCCGAATGACCGGAAGTGCTTTTGTACCCAGTTCGAGCCTAAACGCCGCATATTTGAGCGGAAAGAGATCCTCGATCCCGCAGCCGTAAATAATCGCCAATTTGATAGCATTATCGAGATTGGGTTCGGCATCGCCACGTTCGTAGCGTGCGACAGCGTCAGCACCGCGGTGACCTAAGAGCCGGCCGGATTGTTTCCGTTCGAGACCGCTCTTTCGACGGGCCCGCCAAAGGGCAGTATTGGGAGTGTTTGATGCAGACATGGTCGCGGGGTTGGTAGTTAGAGAGTTCTAGATGTAGCGTAGTGCCAAACGCCTATTGTAAACAGGGTGAATATTGAGACGGGGCAGTCTATGGCAGAAACAGGCTCAGTTAAGCCGGTTTTCGATGACGGGAGACGTCGAGATACTCACGTATCTGAGCAGATCGACCCGTAACAATAGCGGGAAAGATTAAAACTGTCAAGACCTGTAGCGAAGATCTCTGTCGACGGGTAAGAACTACGGCACTCTAAGAGACGAAGCACCATTTTTGAAATAGAATATTCGTGGTATATCAAGTATCACCACACCCTTAAAAAGTTCCAAATGCCCAAGCTCGCGACGCTTAGGAGCCGGGTTGCCCAGGATTCTAGCGAGCGTCGAATGACGCAAAGTGAAAGAACCGGGAGATCGGGAGTTGGATTTTTTGATTAGGTATTTCATCGGAGCTGGGGAAAAGAATCCATCAATCTGATTCAAGGCCACATTCACGACCGGGGAAAAAAGAAATCAATGGGTTTCCGACGGAAGAGATATTCGAAGTGCCGCCAAGGGTCAAAGTCGCGGCAGAAGTGGTAAATCTTGGCTCTGGGGCGATTGTTGGAGGAAGGAAAACCATCGTAATCGCGATACTCGGACCCACGCCGCGCCGAAAAATGAGAATTGCTAATCTGCGACAACGGCAGCATGCGCTAACGTTAAACACTAGCTGAGGCACGGCGTGAAGACACTTGACCGTCGGAAAGATCTAACCGCCTTTTTACCGAAGATTGATTGTAAGCTTCTAAGAACCCAAAGTTGAATAGTCTAGCCTTGTTAAAGGGCCAATGACACTTTAGCAAAAACATCAGTCCAAAATCCGTCACCAATACGTCACCAAAAGTTGGCCAGAAGAAGATAGAATTGAATAGTTGAAACCTTCCACAGACGGCGTAAGCTGTTGATTTCATTGCAAAACTCAACTATTCAATTGTTGCCAGAATCCTAATATCCACGGAATGGCATTGCAGAGGTCAGGGGTTCGATCCCCCTCGTCTCCACCAAAAATCAGAGCTTCTCCGATTATGTTCGGGGAGGCTTTTCCATTTATTCATGCGTCGACGTACCGCGCGATTGAAGGATTGTGTCGATGCGTGATACATTTCGCGTGTATGAAACCACCCGCAGACACGTTCTCTCAAGACGAAATATCTTTGTCGATCGCGGATATTCGCCAGGCAGCGGAAGAGGGCGTTGTTTCTGAGTCGGAGGCACAGAGGCTCGTCGAGTGGGCATGTTCGCGGTCGGCCGTATTGGAGCGGTCAGCACCCGTTGTCGAAGCGAGTAAGGGATTTAACCTGGTTACGATCGCCTACTATTTCGGCGCGATGCTGATGATCTCGGCTTGTGCGTGGTTCCTTGGCGACAAATGGGAAGAATTGGGTTCGGCGGGTGTGCTGACGACTAGCCTGATTTACATGGCGGTCGCTGCTTCGACCGGATGGTGGCTGCGCGGCAAAGGGTTTGTCGTCGGCGGTGGTCTGCTGATAACGGTCGCAGTTTGCTTGGTACCGCTCGTCACATATTCGATCGAGGACCTGCTGGGAATGTGGCCGGCGGAACACCCCGGCCCGTATGGCGAATTTTATCCTAGGATCCACGCATCATGGATCGTGATGGAACTTGCAACGATAGCGGCCGCCGCGGTCGCTCTTTACTTCGTAAGGTTCGGTTTCCTAACTGCACCTTTGGCGTTCTCGTTGTGGTTCTTTTCGTTGGATGTGGCGGCACTCATTCTCGGCCGCGAACTTATTTACGAGGCCAACGAGCGAGCCTGGATCAGTGTCGGCGTAGGATTAGGAACGATGCTCATTGGCTATGGTCTCGATCGCACACTCCACAAGCCCGATGAGCCGAAAACTCAAGACTTTGCATTTTGGTGTTTTCTGTTTGGGCTGATGGCGTTCTGGGGCGGGCTGACGTCGATGAACAGCGATTCGGAACTTAACAAGTTCATTTACCTGCTGATCAACATCGGCCTCGTCGGCATTGCCATATATCTTAAACGAACCGTCTTTCTCGTATTCGGAGCCATCGGTGTCCACGTCTATCTCGGCCATTTGGCCTATCGGGTATTCCAGGATTCGATCCTATTCCCGTTTGCACTCGCATTCCTGGGCCTGAGCCTGATCTTAGTAACTGTCGGTGCACAAGCATACTTGCGGCGATCAGCCAGGTCTGCGAATCAGCCTGGTTGAGGACCAAAGCGACTATGGCAACATCGCAAGCTGACGTCCGATATAACGCTTGAGTTACCCTCCCGTTCACAATTTGATTCTCCGAGGATTGGGCGTAAAATTCCGTAAATAGGAAGAAAGCCAATATGGATGAATATTTCTTGATCTTCTCGCTGTTTTTTCCGCGGATCGTATTGCTGGTTTACATATTTATGTTCCCCGAGATGTACCCGGCGAACAGTGTGCCTCAGTGGGCCGATATTCTGCTTGGGGTATTTATGCCTCGCGTTCTGATACTTATTTATATTTATCAGAATATGGGAGCCGACAATGTGTGGTTTATCGCCCACATGGTCGTGATGGTCCTGGCGTATTTCGGCGGGAGCCGTGAAACAACCCGGCGACACAGGCGCCGCCGGGACCAGGTTTAGGGGCCGGTTATTTTTTTGGAAGGTCCGAAACGGTAAAGAAATCACCTGTGCCGCTTTCGGTCCTAAGCATTCGCATCACATCGTCAAATCCGAAGGGGCGTGCACCGCGGCGGCCGAATACCGCAACCTGATTTCCGCTTTCGTCGGCGGCACGGTCGCGGTCGAGGCCCTTTGATATACCGATAGCCTCGCCCTTGGTTTTAAATGTGGCGATGTGTACAGGAGCGGGCCGCGGGCTAAAGCCCGAGAATGTCGGCATCGTTTCGGGATCGGTCAGCTGCAATACCTTGAGGCCATTTCGTCCGTCCGCCACGTAGGCGTAGAGGCTGGCATTCGTCATCGCTACCTTGACCGAATGGGCGTCGTTCAGCGTACCGCC
>JBGTBC010000073.1:0-4268 GCA_041749555.1 Pyrinomonadaceae bacterium
GAGGACTCGATCTCTTACGGTTACGGGGCCGAGATCGCGGCTCGGATATCGAATGAACTGTTCGAGTACCTCGACGCACCGGTCCGACGCGTGGGCGCGACCGATACGTTTGTGGCTTACGCTCCGCAGGTCGAGGATTTCATTTTGCCGCAGAGTGAGGATGTAGAGGTCGCCGTGCAGGACCTTATGAAATATTAAGAAAAATTGGCCGCAGATGAACGCAGATGAACACAGATTTTTGGAGCAGAGATGGTAATTCAATCGGTGTTAATTTCGTCTGATGGGTGTTTGTCCGTGTTCATTTGCGGTTAGCTTTCCGGGTTGCTCCCATCTACGGGAACTCTTCCCCCGCTCGATACGTATTATTGGTAAATATGGGTATAATGGCTGGTAGATCGACGACGTATATTAGCAGGCTAATCCGGATCGGTGCTCTCGGGTGTTTATTTGCTCTGCCCGTTTTGGGGCAGCAAGCTGATACGGGCGAGGGGCCGGTTGTGGTGCAGCCCGGGGCTCCGGGCCAGCCGAGCCGTACGCTTCCGGCGTCGACGCGAGCGAACCTGCCGCCGCCATCTCAGAAGGATGTCGAGTTCATGCAGGGGATGATCATGCACCACGCTCAGGCTGTGGAGATGGTCGACCTGATCGAATCGCGGACAACGAACAAGGCCGTCAGGCTGCTCGGTGCTCGCATTAGCCAGTCGCAGGCGGATGAGATAATTTTCATGAAACGCTGGCTCGGCATGAGAGGCGAGGCGGTCTCTTCGGCAAGCCAAGATAAGGCAGCTC
Organism: Pyrinomonadaceae bacterium; assembly: GCA_041749555.1. Classification (GTDB taxonomy): domain Bacteria; phylum Acidobacteriota; class Blastocatellia; order Pyrinomonadales; family Pyrinomonadaceae; genus OLB17. Next base: position 790 of record JBGTBC010000073.1, read on the forward strand.
ATTCGCATGCGGGCCATGGGGCCGGCCAGAGTATGCTCATGCCCGGGATGCTGAGCCCGAAACAGATGGAGGCGTTGAGGCAGGCAAAGGGAACAGAATTCGACCGCCTCTTTTTATCCGGGATGATCCAGCACCACGAGGGTGCCCTGACGATGGTAGGAGATCTGTTTGACACGGCCGGTGCGGGTCAGGATGCCGAATTGTTTAATTTTGCGACTGATGTCGACAGCGGGCAGCGCGCCGAGATCAGGAGTATGCAAACTTTACTGGGAGAAAAACCGTAGATATAAAATTATGAATCGATCACGTACTAATGCTTTCCGTTTAATGGCCGCTTCCATTCTTTTGTGTTCGTTTTTTGCAGTTTGGGCACAAGCACAAAACGCGACGCCATCCCCGGCTCCGACGATGCCACCGGGGATGAAGGGCGCGAATACCAACGACCCGCGAGCGAAATTGTCGCCTGGTCTCTTTGATGCTGGCGAGGCATCACTTGGCATTAAGCACCTGCTGCTGCTCAAGAAGCCCGACGCTTTTGAACTCGGGGTCGACCCCAACAGCCCGAAAGTAGAATTGGCACTGAAGGCATTAGGCGTCGGCAATGCTGCTCAGATCCCACCGGCGATCAGGATGTCGTTTGCGGGACTTGCTTTTGCCAATTCTGATCTGGCGTTTCAGGGTAACCACCTGTTCATGGGCAATTTCTATGGCATAAATATTTACGACATTTCCGACCCTGCGAAAGCGAAACTGGTTACCTCATTAGTGTGTCCTGGCGGCCAGGGCGATGTCACTGTACATAAGAATCTCTTGTTCATGTCCGTTGAGATGCCTAATGGCAGGCTGGATTGCGGCACACAGGGATTTCCGGCCGAGCCGCCTCCGGCCGCGGGGCAAGAGAACGGGCAAGGCCTACCGGCAGCACAGAAAGATCGATTCCGCGGGGTCAGAATATTTGATATTAGCGATATCCGCAATCCGAAGCAGGTCGGGGCGGTGCAAACCTGCCGCGGATCGCACACGCATACCCTGGTGACCGATCCGAAAGATAAAAACAACGTTTACATCTACGTTTCGGGGACATCATTCGTCAGGCCCGGTGAGGAACTCGCGGGCTGCTCAGGCGGGCCGGCGGACAAGGACCCGAATACCGCTTTGTTTCGGATCGAAGTTATCAAGGTGCCGTTGGCGGCCCCGCAGAACGCAAAGGTCGTCTCGTCACCTCGAATATTTGGAGATCCGGCGACAGGAGCGATCAATGTTTTAAAGAGCGGCGAGACGCACGGCACGGGAAGGCCCGCTGAGACAGATCAGTGTCATGACATTACCGCCTATCCGGAACTCGGACTCGCGGCCGGAGCTTGCGCGGGTAATGGAATTTTGCTTGACATTAAGGACCCGGCAAACCCCAAACGTGTGGCCGCGGTCAATGATCCCAATTATGCCTATTGGCACTCGGCATCTTTTTCGAATGACGGGAAAAAGGTCGTCTTCACGGACGAATGGGGAGGCGGGATGGGACCGCGATGCCGTGAGAATGATCCTGACAAGTGGGGAGCCAATTCGATCTTTCGCCTCGCGGGGCATAGCCTTACCTTCGCAAATTACTACAAGCTGCCCGCAGCACAGACCGAAATGGAGAATTGTGTAGCCCATAACGGTTCGCTGGTTCCGGTACCCGGACGCGACATCAAGGTGCAGGCCTGGTACCAGGGCGGGATATCTTTAATGGATTTTACCGACCCGGATAACCCGGTAGAGATCGGCTATTTCGACCGCGGGCCGATCGACGCGAAGATGCTCGTAATGGGCGGCTCATGGTCGGCCTACTGGTACAACGGCAAGATCTATTCGTCTGAGATCGCACGCGGACTCGACATTTTTGAGCTGACGCCGACTCAGCACCTTTCTCAGGATGAGATAGATGCTGCTAAGGCGGTCCGGTGGGATGTACTGAACGTTCAGACCCAGGAGAGGTTCGGCTGGCCCAAATCGCTAACAGTAGCTAAGGCATACGTCGATCAGCTTCAACGATCAAAAGCGCTGGATATCGGCCAGATCATCGACCTAAGGCAGGCGATCCAGAGGGCCGAGGCGTCAAGCGGCGAACGAAGCAAAATCAAGGCCCACGCCGAATCGCTCGAAAAGAGCGCCGCTGGCGCTAAGAACTCTACCGATGCAATGCGCCTGCGGGCTTTGGCGGAGATCCTTAAGAACCCAGCGGCGTGACGCCTGAAAATTACTCTTTGACCCGGCGCCTCCGATCTTTGGGGTCGCCGGGTTCTTTTTTGCTTGACTTTAAAGAATAGTCACACATATTGTGTGTGATAAAGGCTATGAGGAATATTACTCTTTCTATCGATGACGACCTCCTGGAGAAAGGGCGTGAGTATGCGCGATCTCACAACATCTCCTTGAATGCTCTTGTCAGGAAACTGCTCAAACAGGCCGTTGTCCGTGAAGAAAGCCGTTGGCTCGACGACATGTTCAAGCTGATGGACAGAGCGAACGTGTCATCAAAGGGAAAACGTGGGACGAGGAACGAGTTATATCGTGTCGAAAGTCGTCGTTTTGGGACTCGCTGATCGTCGCTGCGGCCGAAAAAGCTAAGTGCGAATTTCTATTTTCCGAGGACATGGCGTCGGGCGGAATCTATCGAGGTGTGACCGTCCTGAATCCATTTATCGAAAAAGGCGTATGAACATCGAGCGGACAAAGAGCGAAGTTCCGAGCTTAGCCAATGATTATGCAGTTACGAGAGAAACTTAACTTTGAATTGCGGGGGGCCCTCATCCTTGTTGTTCTTTTTAACCTTGCTATTTTGAGCCAACCTCTCCGCGGACAAAGCCGACTTGTACAGGTTAGCGCCTTCACACAAGCTAACGAACACCGCCTTCTCCGCGAGTACCTCCAGCTCCTTTCAATTCCCAACGTTGCTTCCGATACGCCTAACATCCGTAAGAATGCCGACTATCTGGTTGCGGAGATGCAGAAGCGTGGGTTGAGTCCGCGGCTGTTGGAGGCGGCGGATAGGAAAGTACCGCCGGTAGTTTATGGCGAATACAATACGCCGGGGGCGACGAAGACCGTGATCTTTTACGCTCACTATGACGGGCAGCCGACGGATCCGGCGGACTGGACGGGGAGCAAGCCGTGGGAGCCAGTGTTAAGAACGAACTCGCTCGAGAAGGGCGGCACGACGATTCCTTTTCCTAAAGACGGAGAGAAGATCGACCCGGAATGGCGTATTTATGCCAGATCAGCTTCGGACGATAAGGCCGGGGTTTTTGCGATCCTGACCGCTTTTGACGCTCTCATTGCGCAGAAGATAAAACCTACTGTTAACATCAAATTCTTTTTCGAGGGTGAGGAAGAAGCCGGCTCAGAAAACCTGAAAGAGATCCTCGAGAAACACAAAGACCTGCTCGAGGCAGACGCATTTATCGTGTCTGACGGGCCGGTGCATCAGTCGGGCCGCA
>JBGTBC010000074.1:0-2294 GCA_041749555.1 Pyrinomonadaceae bacterium
GACATAATCAAGCAGAAACTGCCTGAGCGTAACGGCGGTTACAATTCACTCAATGCCGAGAGCAGCTATGGCAAGACCAGTAAGCTCGTCTATGAAAAATTGACGTCCGACAACCCGATCGACCTCGTCCGTTACCAGGTAGCCAATTGCTATATGGGCCGCTGCGGGCTGATCAATTCCGGCGGCGAGTCAAAGGGCGAGAGCGATCTGGCCGACGCGGTACGCACCGCAGTCGTCAACAAACGCGGCGGCGGTACAGGATTGATCTCAGGACGCAAAGCATTCCAAAGGCCAATGTCCGAAGGCGTCGACCTGCTCAACGCGATCCAGGACGTTTATCTCGAACCTAAAATAACCGTGGCTTAAGAACAGCCTATAAACTAAATAGGAAAAGATGCCGGGCCCAACCGCCGGCATCTTTTTCTTTCTCTGCATCTCCGCGTCTCTGCGGGGGAAATCCGCGTATTTCGCGGGCAAGAAAACTATTTCTGCGAATAGCTTTGATAGACAATATCGATCCACAGGTCGGTCTTGATAAAACCGCTGCCGGCCTCTTTGAATTTGTCTGGCAGCCCCGCTTTTTTTATCTCTTCGACCGATTCTCCGACTTTCATTGCATTCTGGATAAAAGTGGTCGATTCCACCAGCAGTTGGTGATACGCCTTTAGGTCCTCCATCGTGGCGAGCGGTCCGTGACCCGGTATCAGCTTGGCGTCTGCCGGAAACTTCGCGATCATCGAAGCGACATTGTTGATCACTCCCTGCACATTGCCGCCGCTCGCAAGATCGATGAAAGGGAACCGGCCGACAAAAAAATGATCGCCAAAGTGAACGACATTCGCCTTTACAAAATGAACGACAGAATCGCCGTCTGTGTGACCTCTGGGATAATGAAACACCTTTATCTCATCGCCATTCAGATGGATCGACATACTCTCGGTATAGGTCACTATCGGAAGAGCGTGTGATGCATAAGGCTCGGCCCTTCTGCCGAAAACCATCGGCGGGTCCATCATCCGCCGGCGAACGTTCGAATGTGCGATTATCGTCGAGCCGCCCTTGCCAAAAAAGTCATTTCCCTCAGTATGATCGCCGTGCCAATGGGTATTGAGGATAAATCGCGGGCTTGCCGATCCCAGTTGTTTTAGTGCCTCAGTGAGTTTCTCGCTTACGACCTTGTAATCGTCGTCGATGATGAGCAATCCGTCGGGCCCGTTGATCGCCCCGATGTTCCCGCCGCGGCCCTGCAGCATATAGACATTGCCGCTCACCTTCGTCGTCTTGACCGTCACATCCTGCTTGTTCGCAAAATGGCTGTTATCGCCATGTGCAAATACCGCCGTCCCCGACATACATCCAACCATCAATGCAGAAAGAAGCTTGCGCATACGTGTTTCTCCTTAAGTTTTGTCTTTTTCAGGATTCTAGCAGATTTTGAAAGCTCCGTCTTGTCACGACCGGTAAACCTGTTAGCTTTGAGTGCAAAAAGGGTATCTACAAAGATTTGAGATACTAAAATTGCTGCCGGCACGCTTGAGACGCGCACTTTAATTTTAATTGATGGATCTCATTATCCGAAAGTTTCCAGGTCTCAGACCTTATTAATGAAATAAGTAAGTTGACCTGAGCCATCGATTGACTCTTAGTTTTGTCGTCGGCTCCAGGGTCATCGAGTTCGGCTGAACGGCCGGCCCATTCTTTAAGCCACCGGTCATGGCGCTTTTCTATCAGCTTTCGGTTTTCGCTGCCCCCGTACTTGGACAAGTAGTAGGCTGCTGTACCTAAGGTCTCCGGCTCCTCGCTTCCGAGACGCTTTCTTAGGATGTTCTCCAGACCCTTGGGTAAGCGGATTCTGGTCAGTTGATAGAAAACATGCGAACCGCTTTTCTCATCCCATTTTGCGAGTCTATCTTCGATCAGAGGAACGCCTTCTTTTTCGTTGTGACTGACTAGATATGCAAGTAATGATCCGCTCTGCTCAAGCCGCCAATTGATACCGTATTTTTTATAAACGTCCAACAAGTCTTTATAAATATTTGCTGTAGCATACCGAGCAGCCAACATTAGCTTGAATTGTAGTTTCAACTGCATTTGCCGGTCGTCTGTTGTGGTTAACTTAGTGATCTGTTCGATCAGTGCGCCGTCTGTCTCGGGCAGGAATCTATCGTCGAGCTCCTTTAAAATGTCGGGGTTGATAAATGAATCTGGGTCACGGATCTCATTGATGACAAAAGGACGGGCGCGGTTTTGATCGAGTTCGATCAGGCGTTTGAATGCGTAGGCTCTGTTGCTCC